>JBKBUD010000270.1:0-2528 GCA_046290865.1 Novosphingobium sp.
TCACCGGGCCGGTGACAACGCCCTTGAGGATCAGCGCATCGTAATTGCCATAGCTCGCCTCGACATTGCCGCCGAAATCGAACTTGGGCGCATCGGTGACGATCGAGATCACGCCCACGCTGGCGTTCTTGCCGAACAGCGTCGATTGCGGCCCGCGCAGCACTTCGATGCGCTGCACATCGGGAAAATCGCCAATCTGCGCGGCCGAGCGCGAGCGATAGACGCCATCGATGAACACGCCCACCGAAGGCTCGATGCCGGCATTGTTGGCGCCATTGCCGAAGCCGCGAATGATGAAATTGGTATTCGCGCTCGATTGAAGCTGCGTCACCCGCAAGGAAGGCACCACGCTCACCAGATCCTTGAGATCGCGGATCTGCGCCTGCTCCAGCGTCTTTGCCGTCGTCACGGTCACGGCAACCGGAACGTCCTGCAAAGTCTGCTCGCGCTTGGTCGCTGTCACGATGATTTCGTTGCCGTCGCTCGCCAGTTCGGGCGCGGACGTTGCCGGCAGGGCTTCCTCGACCGCCCCCGCCTGCGCGGCATCCTGCGCATGGGCAGAAGCGGCAAAGGCAAACGCAAGACAGCAGGTTCCGGCAAGCAGCGCGCGCTGGCGGCAACGTCCGGCAAAAATGGAACGCATATCGTCGATATCCCTTTATGAAGCGCGGCATCCCGAAAGCACTGGCCCAAGAAGGCACTGGCCGCCGACACCGGCCCGCGGCCGAACCGCAAGACCCTGCCGGGTGGAATGGACAGGAGCCGCTGCTGCAGGTTCATCCTCTTTCTCAACAGCGCCGCCCATAGGCTGCGCGCCGCACCGGAACAATCCTTGCCCGCGCCCGAACGACAGGTTTTTGGGTTGTTTCGGAGCCAATGTTGCAAAGTGGTGACATATGAAACCATTCGGGCGACAAGGCAGACAACTGCCTGAACGCGCGCCCTTGTCCCCGCGTGCTTGCCGCAACGCGCCTCGTCGCTCCCCGCGTGCTTGCCGCAACGCGCCTCGTCGCTCCCTGCGTGCTTGCCGCAACGCACAATTGCCTGTAAGCGCGCGCCGAACTTGGGCGAGGCTTGGCTGTGCCCGCCCTTACCGATTCCTTTCTGAGAAAGCCTTTCTTCAATGTCGCTGCCCCTGCGCAACATCGCGATCATCGCCCACGTCGACCACGGCAAGACCACGCTGGTCGACCAGCTCTTCCGCCAGTCCGGCACCTTCCGCGACAATCAGCGCGTGGAAGAGCGCGCGATGGATTCGAACGATCTCGAAAAGGAGCGCGGCATCACCATTCTGGCCAAGTGCACCTCGGTCGAATGGACCTCACCCAGGACCGGCGAGACCACGCGCATCAACATCGTCGACACCCCCGGCCACGCCGATTTCGGCGGCGAGGTGGAGCGCATCCTCTCGATGGTCGATGGCGTCATCCTGCTGGTCGACAGTTCCGAAGGCGCGATGCCGCAGACCAAGTTCGTCACCGGCAAGGCGCTCGCGCTCGGTCTCAGGCCCATCGTCGTCGTCAACAAGATCGACCGTCCCGATGGCCGCCCTCAGGAAGTGCTCGACGAAGTCTTCGATCTCTTTGTCAGCCTTGATGCCAACGACGAACAGCTTGAGTTCCCCGTGCTCTATGCCTCCGGCCGCAATGGCTATGCATCCGACGATCAGGACGCGCGCGAAGGCACCCTCGAACCGCTGTTCGAAAAGATCGTCGAGCATGTCCCCGCCCCCAACCTCGATGTCGATGGTCCGTTCAGCTTCCTTGCAACGCTGCTCGATCGCGACAACTTCATGGGCCGCGTGCTGACAGGCCGCGTCCAGTCGGGCACGATCAAGGTGAACCAGCCGATCCACGCGCTCGATGCGGACGGCAACGTGATCGAAGTGGGCCGCGCCTCCAAGCTGATGAGCTTCAACGGGCTTGACCGCGTGCCGGTCGAGGAAGCCCGCGCGGGCGACATCATTGCGCTGGCCGGGCTGGAAAAGGCCACCGTTGCCAACACCATCGCCGATCCCTCGGTGCGCGAACCCATCGCTGCCCAGCCGATCGATCCGCCCACCCTTGCCATGCGCTTTGCGGTGAACGACAGCCCCTTCGCGGGCCGCGAGGGCGACAAGGTGACGAGCCGCATGATCCGCGACCGTCTGCTGCGTGAGGCCGAAACCAACGTTGCCATCCGCGTGACCGAATCTGCCGACAAGGACAGCTTCGAAGTGGCCGGGCGCGGCGAACTCCAGCTTGGCGTGCTGATCGAGACCATGCGCCGCGAAGGCTTTGAACTGGGCATCAGCCGCCCGCGCGTGCTGTTCGATACCGACGAGAACGGCCAGCGCACCGAACCTTACGAAACCGTCGTGATCGACGTGGACGACGAGTTTTCCGGCACGGTCGTGGAAAAGATGCAGCGCCGCAAGGCCGAGCTGACCGACATGCGCCCCTCCGGCGCCGGCAAGACCCGCATTCTCTTCTCGGCCCCCTCGCGCGGCCTCATCGGCTATCACGGCGAGTTCCTCTCGGACACGCGCG
>JBKBUD010000271.1:0-2526 GCA_046290865.1 Novosphingobium sp.
CCAGCAGCTTGCGCCCCGGTTCGTCCGGCGTGGCGTGGGTATCGAGCAGGTCTCCGTTCAGTTCGGCGTTGGAGCGGAAGGGCGTGCCTTCGAGGCGCGCGGTCTGCACCGCCCTTGCCCGTGCCACGCGTGCGGCAACCTGATCCGACCCTTCCGCCGGGGGCGGCAGGGCAAGATCGGCGGCTGATACCGGATCCACTTCGACATGGAGATCGATGCGATCGAGCAGTGGGCCGGAAACCTTGGACTGGTAATCCGCCGCGCAGCGCGGGGCACGACTGCAGCCCAGCGCCGGATCGCCGAGATGACCGCACCGACAAGGGTTCATCGCCGCAATGAGTTGCACCCGCGCCGGGAAGGTAACGTGGGCATTGGCCCGGGCCACGGTCACTTCGCCCGTCTCGAGCGGCTGACGCAGCGAATCGAGCACGGCACGCTGGAATTCGGGCAGTTCATCGAGGAACAGCACCCCGAGGTGAGCGAGGCTGACTTCTCCGGGCCGGACTTTCAGCCCTCCTCCCGTCAGCGCCGCCATCGAGGCCGAGTGATGGGGCGCGCGGAAGGGACGCGCGCGGCTGATCCGCCCGTCCTCGAGCGTGCCGGCAACCGAGGCGACCATCGACACCTCGAGCGCCTCTGCCGGGGTCAGTTCCGGGAGAATGCCGGGCAGGCACGAGGCGAGCAGGGACTTCCCGGCGCCAGGAGGGCCCGACATCAGCAGATTGTGCGAGCCCGCCGCCGCAATCTCGAGCGCGCGCTTGGCGGTTTCCTGCCCCTTCACCTGCTTGAGATCGGCCATGCGGCGCGGCGGGTCTGCCACGCCTTGGGCGGGCTGCGGCAGGCGGCTCGTGCCCTTGAGGTGATTGAGCAGGCCGATCAGGTCAGGCGCGGCGATAACGTCGATGCCGCTGGCCCAGCGTGCTTCGGGCCCTTGCGCGGCGGGACAGATCAGGCCCTTGTCTTCGCCGCTGGCGTGAAGCGCCGCGAGCAGGACGCCGGGCGAGGGCAAGACCCGGCTGTCGAGCGCCAGTTCTCCGACCGCCACGTAATCGGCGATCTGCTCGAGATCGACCACGCCCATCGCCGCCAGCAGCGCAAGCGCGATGGGCAGATCGTAGTGCGAACCCTCCTTGGGCAGATCGGCCGGCGAGAGGTTTACGGTGATCCGCTTCGGTGGCAGGGCAAGGCCAAGCGCGGACAGGGCCGAGGAAACCCGCTCGCGGCTTTCGCCCACGGCCTTGTCCGGCAGGCCGACGAGGCGGAAGGCCGGAAGACCCGGTGCGACCTGGCACTGCACTTCCACCGCGCGTGCCTCAAGCCCGAGATAGGCAACCGTCGAAACCAGCGCGACCATGCATCCTCCTGCCCGCTACGGGACAATACGGAGCGTAGCGCGCGCGAAGCCTCGGCGGGCGCGGGATGCTGCCATTTTCGAGGCATCATCTTGGCAGGATCGCCTCGGCACAGGCAGTCTGCGAAAAAGACGGTGAACCGAATTTAACCCCGTTCCTTGGCACTTCGGCAATCCGGTCGGGCGGAATGCTTGCGGTGATGCTCCGTCGTCTAGCCTTGTCTGCAATCTGCGCTCTGCTGACGTGTCAGCCGGTCTCGGCGCGCGAGGTCAGCACGCGGACGTGGGTCGAGAACGGGGTGACCTGGACCGAGACGACCGTCGTCGAAGTCGAGGAGCCGGGATCGGAACGCCTCGTCGGCATCGACCGCGCCGATGTGAAAGGCATGGCGAGCTTCGGGCCGTTCGAGGTGCTCGACGCGACGCGCGCGGCGCTGGTGGCTGAGACCGACAGCTATTCTCCCGCCGACTTCCAGAAGATGCTGCGCGCCTATCCCGGCATCCGCGTGCTGGAGATGCCTGACTGCCCGGGGACGGTCGACGATTTCGCCAACCTGCGCCTCGGCCGGATGATCCGCGCTCAGGGCATTGCGACCCATGTGCCCACCCACGGTTCGGTCCGCTCGGGCGCGGTCGAGCTGTTTCTGGCGGGAACCACGCGCAGCGCAGCCCCCGATGCCGAGTTCATGGTCCATTCGTGGGTCGACGAGGACGGAAACGAACCGGACGACTTCGCTGCCAATGCGCCGGTCAACCGGGCCTACCTCGACTACTACCGCGAGATGGGGCTGGCGGCGGACAAGGCAGCGGCGTTCTATGCGCTGACCAATTCCGTGCCGAACGAGCGGGTCCTGACGCTAGGCACTGCTGACCTTGCAAGGTTTGCCGCGCTGAACTGATAAGGCGAACACTCGCCCAAACAGCATTACCGCCAGACACCCTGCCCCCCAACGACTCGTCATCCCGGCAAAGGCCGGGATCCATTACGCAACGGGTAAACCCGCCGGTGAGGTCATGGGCCCGGCCTTCGCCGGGGTGACGAATTGTCAGGCAATGGCCACCGGCAAGCGCCAGCCTAGTGCGCAGCGCCCCATGACAAGCCGGTGCCGATCTCCACGCCCAACGGCACGCTGAGCTTCACCGCAGGCTCGGCAGCCGTTGCCATGACACGCTCG
>JBKBUD010000038.1:0-20079 GCA_046290865.1 Novosphingobium sp.
ACGGCTCGGGCGGCGATCCACAGTTCTTCTGGGACTGGTACGCCGACACCCTGATCGGCGCCCGCTTCATCGGCCACCCGATGGCTCCACAATTCCAGGAAGCCCGCGTCGTGATCGAGGACAAGGCCCACCCGGCCACCCTGGGGCTTCCGTCCGAATGGCGGATGACCGAAGAGTGGTACTCGTTCGACCACAGCCCCCGCGGCAAGGGCGTTCGCGTGCTGGCAACGCTCGACGAGAGCAGCTACAAGCCGGGCCAGGGCTTCGGCCGCAATCTGGCCATGGGCGATCACCCCATCGCGTGGACCCGCTGCCTCGCCAAAGGCCGCAGCTTCTACACGGCCATCGGCCACCGGCCGGAGAACTACACCCAGCCCGAAAGCGTCCGGCTGCTCGACCAGGGCATTCTCTGGGCGATGGGCCTTGCGCCCGAAGGATGCCTCCCGGCGAAGTGAAACGCTCCGTCACGGCGAATTGCATCCCGAATGCGAAAGCGGCAATCTGCCGGGAACAAGCAGGGGGATGCGATGGGACTGAAAGCCGTATGGGACGCGCACGTCGTGCCGCGCATGATCAAATGCGCCTGCGCTTCGCCGGCCATCATGGAATTGCGCGCAGGCGTCGTCCCTCGCGCCCGGGGCCGGGTCTTCGAAATCGGCTGCGGTGGCGGACTGAACCAGCAGTTCTACGACAGCGCACGCGTCACCGGATTTGCCGGGATCGATCCATCCGGCAAGTTGCTCGACTATGCCCGGCAAGCCGCCGCCCGCAAGGGCTGGCAGGCCGACATCCGCGAAGGCGTCGGCGAGGATATCCCGTTCGATGACGAAAGCTTCGACACGGCCGTCTGCACCTACACGCTCTGCTCGGTCGATGATCCGCAACAGGTTCTGTCCGAACTGCGCCGCATCCTCAAGCCCGGCGGCACGCTGCTGTTTCTCGAACACGGTCTCAGTCCGGATGCCAAAGTGGCCAAATGGCAGCGTCGTATCGAGCCTGTCTGGAAACCCCTGATGGGCGGCTGCCACCTTTCGCGCGCAGTGACCGCACCGGTCCTGCAAGCCGGCTTTCAGCTCGAACACCCCGGTCACCAGTACATGGAAGGCATGCCGAAATGGGCAGCATGGATGGAATGGGGCGCGGCCACAAAGCTACGCTGAAACCCGTCCCCCCTGATAATCCTCCCCATTTTCCCGCAGGGCAAATGGGCCAGAGGTCTCATGATCCTCCCCGTTTTCACGAAGTGCAAACGGGGAGGTGGCATTGGCGCAGCCAATGACGGAGGGGCCTGAAACCCTCAATCCGCCGGATTGTGCTTCGCCAGGAACGTCTCGATTGCCGAAAGAAGTGCCAGCCGGTCCGGCTCGCGGGTGAAGTAATGATCGGCCTTGGGCAACGAGACGAACTCGACGTTCTTGCCCGCCGCCTGCATCTTGTTGAACATGCTCTGCGATTGCCCGTGATCGACGGTCAGGTCCTTCTTGCCGTGGATCAGCAGCATCGGAACCTTGATCGCATCGATATGATTCATCGGCGATACGGCGGGAAAATCCGGCGTCATCTTCTGCCATTGCTCGCGGTAGCGCTTGCCGAACAGCAGGTCGCCGAAGTCGTTCACCTCGCGGCGCAAGTTGGCCACGCCCGCGATAGAGATCGAACAGCGCCACAAGTCGGGATCGCGCGCCGCGCCCCACATCGCCACGTAGCCGCCATAACTTGCGCCGACCACGCAGGCGCGCCTGGCATCCGCCAGCCCCTGCTTCGCCGCCCAGGCCAGCGCGTCGTTCACGTCATCCTGCATGGCAAGGCCCAGTTGCCCCTCGCCTTTCTTCAGAAACGCCTCGCCATAGCCGGTCGATCCGCGAAAATTGGGCTGGATCACCAGATAGCCCCGGCTGGCGATGAACTGCGCCCAGTAATCCCAGTCCATCGTGTCCTGCGCCCACGGTCCGCCATGCGGCAGGATCACCACCGGCAGGTTCTTTGCCTCGCGCCCCGGCGGCGTGGTCATGATCGCCTCGATCTCCAGCCCGTCGCGCGCCTTGTAATGCACCTTCTCCATCTTGCCCGCGCGCGTGCCATTGGTCGCGCTGTTGAGATTGGCGAAGAGGTGAAGATTGCCGTCGGCGGTATCGAAGAAATAGAGCCTGCCCGCCTCGTCCGGCTTGTCCACCCGCACCAGCATCCGCTGGCGGTCGGCCGAAAGCGAGATGATCCGCGCGCGCCTGCCCTTCAGGCTTTTCTCGAAGGCTTTCTGCAACTCGTCGAGAGCGGGATCGAGCCACTGGAGCGGCTCGGTCGCGGTGCCGCCCAGGTAGACGCCCAGTACCTCGTTGCCCGAATCGTCATAGCGTACCCCCTCGATGTCCACGCCGGCCTCGGCCTGATAAAGCGTCTGCACCACCGCGCCGCTGTCCCCGTCGATCTCGACAAGCGCATCGCGGCCATCGGTGCCGGGTCGCAGGACGATCATCAGGTTCGCGTCGGCGCGGACCAGCAGCGGCACTTCGAGGTCATCGTAGGCCCGGCGATCCTTTCGATCGAAGGCACTGCCCTTCTTCGCCCGGTAAAGCAGCGTTCGCGTACCTTTGGAGCGGTCGTTGGAGATCGCCCCGCGGACCACGCCCGACGTGTCGGCGATCCAGTCGAGCACTTCGGCACGCGGGTTGGCTTCGGTAGTATGGCGGCCGTTGGTGACGTCGATCGAATAGACTGCGGGCCAGAAGTCCTCGCCCAGGTAGATCGAGTTCTGCCCGGCGAGCAGGATCTTCGTCGAGCCGTCAGTCGGTACCCACAGCACATCGGCTGCGTTCTGCCCGCCAAGGTCCCACAGCAACTTGGTGTACTTGTCGGTCGTGCGGTTTAGCGAAACCGCGCGCGAGATATAGGCCTTGTCGCCCCCGTCGAGCGGGCGGATCGCCGTGATCCGGATCAGCAGGTTATCGTTGCCGACCCACTGCATCGAGCGCACCTCGACATCGTCGGGCAGGCCCGCCTGGTTGAGCTTGCTGGCGTCGAACGGCGAAATGACGACGATCCGCTGGCTGCCGTTGACCGCGAATTGACCGGCCACCCACATCCCGTCGGGCGAAAGCTTCGCCCCTTCGACAAACGGCAACTGGGCATAGGCAGAAGCGGGCAACGGTGCCTGAACCGTAACCGCAGCGGGCTTGGCCGCTTCGGCTTTTGAGGCGACCTGGTTGGGTGGGACAGCTTGCGCATGAAGAGTATTGGCTGACAGCAGCCCCAGCACCATGGCCGTCGAAAGTATTCGCACGATTCCCCCGTGTATTGACTGAATGCAGGCTAGAGGGATTGGCGGTCCAATCAAGTCCAACACCAACCCTATTCATCGCTGTCCTACAAGCAGGCAAAATGGCATGGTCAGGGCATGCGCACGGTAAAACAACATCTCGAATGATCCTCCCCGTTTTTCCGCAGGACAAATGGGGAGGTGGCAGTCGCCGACGGCGACTGACGGAGGGGCAAATCAATTTCACATACTCGAACAAAACAGGAACAGACAGGGGTTACCAAGACCTGAAATTCCCCACCCCGCCAATCTCTGAACTGTGTAAACCCCGTAAACCCCTTTCACATACGCGAACGGATTTGGGCCACCCGCCAGGGTCACAACCTCTACCAACGTGCAGGCCCAAGCCCTCTTGCCCCCTGCGCTGCATTCGCTAAGGACGACTCATCAAGCCGCAAAGCTCGTGCGAAGGACAGGACAGAACGATGGCGACCTTCTCGCTTCCCAAGAACTCGAAGATCACCGGCAAGGCCCGCCACCACGCGGCAGCTACCAACGGCAAGATCCGCAAGTTCAAGGTCTATCGTTATGATCCCGACAGCGGCGAGAACCCGCGCTACGACACGTTCGACATCGATCTCGAACAGTGCGGTCCGATGGTGCTCGACGCGCTGATCAAGATGAAGGGTGAGCAGGATCCCACCCTCACCTTCCGCCGCTCCTGCCGCGAAGGCATCTGCGGATCGTGCGCGATGAACATGAACGGTCGCAACGGCCTCGCCTGCACCACCGCGATCGAGGATCTCGACGGCGAAGTCCGCATCACGCCGCTGCCGCACATGGAAGTGATCAAGGACCTCGTCCCCGATTTCACCCATTTCTATGCGCAGTACGCCTCGATCCGTCCGTGGCTCCAGACCGTCAGCCCCACGCCCTCGGGCAAGGAGCGCCTGCAGTCGCCCGAACAGCGCGAGAAGCTCGACGGTCTCTACGAGTGCATCCTGTGCGCCTGCTGCAGCACCTCGTGCCCGAGCTACTGGTGGAACTCCGACAAGTTCCTCGGCCCGGCCATCCTGCTCCAGGCCTACCGCTGGCTGGCCGACAGCCGCGACGAGATGACCGGTGAGCGCCTCGACGAGCTGGAAGATCCCTTCCGTCTCTATCGCTGCCACACCATCATGAACTGCGCGAACGTCTGCCCGAAGGGCCTCTCGCCCGCGCGCGCCATCGCCGAAATCAAGAAGATGCAGGCCGAGCGCCTCGTTTAATCGGTGAGCGAACAAGCCTTCCGTTACGAACCAGCCGAGGACCACCCCGGCTGGTTCACCTGGAACCTGACCGACCAGACCCGCTTCAACGCCCAGACCATGGGCCAGATGCTGACGCGGATCGAGGAAGGCGTCGACGGTATACGTCGCTCACGCCTGCGCATGTTCCCCGAACGCCGCCACTCGAACCTGCTTGAGGCGGTCCACGGCGGCGTCACCCTCGCCCTGATCGACATCTCGCTGTTCGCGGCGATGCGCACGCTCCTGTCCGGGGACGCTGCTGGTTCGGTCACGCTGGATCTGTCCACCCAGTTCATCGGCGCAGGCCGTGTCGGCGAACCGCTCGACGCAGTTGTCGAAGTGCTGCGCGAAACCGGCCGCCTCGTCTTCCTGCGCGGCCTCGTCGAACAGGGCAGCGACACCGTGGCAGCCTTCAACGGCACGATCCGCAAGCCGACCAGACGATGACCTCGGTCCTCCAGCGCTACCGCGATCTGGTCGCTGCGGGCGAGCTTCGCCCCGACGCAGAGCAGGCCGCCGCCGCCGCGCGCCTCGATGCGCTGCAGCAGGAACTGGAAGCGCCCCCACCCTCTCCCGGCCTGCTTGGCCGCCTGTTCGGCAGCAAGCCTGCGCCGTCCCCGCGCGGGGTCTACATGTGGGGCGGCGTCGGGCGCGGCAAGTCGATGCTCATGGACCTGTTCCATGACAACCTCGCCGTCACCGCCAAGCGCCGCGCGCACTTCCACGAGTTCATGCTCGACGTCCACGCCCGCCTGCGCGAGGAGCGGAAGAAGGAAAGCGGCGACCCAATCCCGCCCGTCGCCGCCGCAATCGCTGCCGAGACGCGCGTGCTCTGCTTCGATGAGATGGTCGTCAACAACAGCGCCGACGCAATGATCATGAGCCGCCTGTTCACCGCGCTGATGAACGACGGCGGCGTCACCGTCGTCACCACGTCGAACCGCGCGCCGCAGGACCTGTACAAGAACGGCCTCAACCGCGAACACTTCCTGCCCTTCATCGCGCTGATCGAAGGCAAGCTCGACGTGCTGACCCTCAACGGCCCGACCGATTACCGGCTCGAACGCATGCAGGGCGTCGGCACCTGGCACGTGCCCATCGGCCCCGAATCGACGGCCAAGGTCCGCGAAGCCTTCTTCCGGCTGACCGACTACCCGCCCGAAGACAGCGAGCACGTTCCGTCATGTGAACTCGATGTTGGCGGCGGTCGCATGATGCACGTGCCAAAGAGCCTGAAGGGCGTGGGCGTGTTCAGCTTCAAACGGCTGTGCAGCGAAGCGCGCGGCGCGGCGGACTATCTGGCCATCGCCCGCAATTTCCACACCGTCATCGTCGTGGCGATCCCGCGCCTCGGCGCTGAACTACGCAACGAGACCGCGCGCTTCATCACGCTGATCGACGCGCTTTACGAGCACAAAGTCAAGCTCATCGCCACCGCCGATGCGGAGCCTGCGGAGCTTTACGACTGGAGCGGGCGGGGTGACGAGGAAGGGCGGTTCATGTTCGACCGCACCGTCAGTCGTCTGATGGAAATGCAGAGTCAGGACTACCTGGCACTGGGCCACGGCGAAGACTGAGCCGTTAGAATCGAGCACAGGCTCGAGAGAGCATCGCTCAATCCGTTAACCACGAATCACTTCATGCCTCGATCAGGGAGGCAGGAGTTGTACGCTGCCGCAATGAGAGCGGCAGCGCAGTAACCGTACAACTGGCTGAATCTCGAAGAAAAATTCAGCCGAATGCGCTTACTGGAAGATCCAGCGCAGGATTTCGATGATCGCGTTCAATGCCGACATGTGAGCCTCCATCCACTACGGGAAGCTCATGGTTAACAGCATTGGATATGGTTAACAACTTCTAAACGAATCCGATTTGGCGATGTCCCATTCCGAGAAGGCTCTGATTAAATTCGGCAAAACTCTGCGGGCGACCGAGAAAGTATCCCTGCCCCACATCGCAACCGAGTCTTGCCAAGGCGCGATAAGTCGCCTCGTCCTCAATGCCTTCGGCGACCACGGTCTGTCCGAGCGCATGAGCCAGGTCGATCGTCGAGTGTATGATATGCCTCTCGCGATCGTGCGTCAGCAGGCGGGAGACGAAGCGGCGGTCGAGCTTCAATTCGTCGCTCGGCAAGTCGGCGAGATAGGCAAGGCTTGCCTCGCCGGTGCCGAAATCATCGATCGAAAGCCTGAAACCCATTGTCCGCAACTGCGACAGGTTCTGTACGGCTGCAGGACGGTTGCGCACACTGGATGTCTCGGTCACTTCGATAGTAAGCAATCGGGGATCGATGCTCCTGCGTCGCACGATCTCCTGAAGCGTCGACACCAGCGAAGGTTTGTCGACCATCTGTGCCGAGAGATTTACGCTCATCTGGAAGTGACGTCCGGAATCGTTGAGTGACAGCGCCGCAGTTATCGCTTCCTCGAACACCCAGTACGTCAGCGCATCGATACGCCCTGCGCGCTCGGCCTGAAGGATGAATTCATCGGGTGCGATCGGACCGCGCGTCGGGTGGTTCCAGCGAATCAGCGCCTCGGCGCCGCAGGGCAACCCTGTGCCCATGTCCCACTGGCTCTGGTAGGCGAGCCAGATCTCTCCATTGCGCAGTCCTTCATCGATTCGCGCATGTAGCGAAAGCTCCCATGAAGCCTCGGCAAGTCGATCCGCCTCAAACAGTTCGACAGAGCGCCCGCTGCCCAACGCATCATTCGCACTGGCAACGGCCGAATTGACCCGGGTCTGCGCATCGAGGCCCTCGTTGCGGTCCAGCCCGAAGTGGATGTTCGTGTCGAAGGTATAGGCCCCGATCTGCAAAGGTGCTGAGAACAGCGCGCGCAAGCCTTCGAGATGGTTGAGTTGCATCTCCAGCGGACGCGCTTCTTCCGTCCAGGCGAAGTGACCGCCTTCCCCGTTATAGATCGTCTCAATGCCCGATCCGACGGAAAGCCGGCGCGCGATCTGGCGGGCACATTCTCCGTGGAGTTCCTTTGGCAAAGTGGCCAGGATCTCTTCATATCTCGCGATCACGGCGACAATCACGTCGCGCCCGACCTCAAAAGGCTTCTCGCTGAGCGCCAGAAGGTTTGGCAGGCCCGAAGCGCTAGTGTGCTGGACCCGCCTGACGCGCAATTGCCAGATTCGTCCGCCGCCATAGACGCTGATCGCTGCAAGTGCGGCGCCAACATCGAGCTTGATACCGACAATCTGCAGCAGCGTGGGGACCAATATCGCCGACAGGACAGCACTGACATGAAGCACAAGCTTCTTGCGATTCCTGTTCGCGCGCGAACCCGCGCGGATCAGCAGCCACACAAGAAGAAGCAGCGGCAACTGGCCGAGCCCCATCGACACGGGCTTTGCGAGGCCCGAGGCGCCCGCAATGTCGACTGCCAGCGGATGGACCCGTCCGCTGCCGAAATAGCCAATGGGCGGGGCGTTGTCGGCCTGGGTGACAATTACCGTCCGGCCCGTAAGAAGTCCGGGAGCGTAGCTGCCGCTGACGAGCGACGCTTCACGCACGCGGGGAACCGAGTCGGGGGCTACGAGAAAGTCAGGCTGGAACGTGTCCTGTATTCCTGAACCAACGCCTGCCAGCGAAGCCGCGAACGTCGGGTACCGCTGGCCCCGCACATCCACCGCGTAAGGAGAGAACACGGCGTAATCGAGAAAGTTCGCATTCCAGACGGACACCACGACAGGTGCTTCCGCCGTCAAGGCCGGAGGCGGGAGCTTGAGATCCCTGAACGAATCATCGCGTTCAAGACTGCCTATACTGGTGCTGCGCACAACGAGCGAAACGCCCGACCCAAAGGCGCGGACCGCCTCGAGCAGCGCGCGATCACCAACGGCATCGGCGCCATACTTGACCGGCGCATCGACAAACACCCGGTAGGGCATCTGCCGCCTGACGCGCTCGAGAACGCTCGCCAGACGCGATGCGGAAACGGTTGAATCTTCCGAATGTTCAGTGTTTCCGTCGAGTTCGATCACGACGATGGAACTGTCGGCAGGATGCTGGTTCAGCTTGTACCGGACGTTCCAGAAACCGTGGTCGATAGGGGTCAGAAAATCGGTAAGCGCCAGCAACGCCGGGATAAGCAGCGCGAGATACAGCGGTGTGCGCAGTTTCTTCAGCATGATTCCAGCGGCATTGTTTCAACGCTGGATTAGTCCGGATTGGTGAAGATCACCTTACCATGAAAGGAAACTTAAACGCGCATCAACCAAGCCGATCCAACGATTTCCGCAACATGAGCAGTTGCCAGATCAGGCGGCTGTGATCGGCGCGTCCGGCGATGTGTGCTTCGGCCAGCGCGTCGATCCGGGCACTGTCGAACCAGCCTGTGCGGGCCAGGGTTCCGCTGGCGGCAAGGCCACGCGCTTCTTCGGCAAGAGGTCCGCGCAACCACTGGGCAATCGGGGTGACGAAGCCCATCTTAGGCCGAAACAGCACGTCCTCCGGCAGGTAGCGGCGCATTGCGTGCTTCACGAGCCACTTGCCGGTCCTCCCCTTCACGCGAAGCCCCTCCGGCAGGCGCGCACCGAACTCGACAAGGCGGTGATCCAGCAGGGGTTCGCGCGCTTCGAGGCTGGCGGCCATGCTGGTGCGGTCCACCTTGGTGAGAATGTCACCGGGCATGTAGAACTTGAGATCGGCGTATTGCGCGCGGTCCAGCCCGGAACGCGCAGGCGCCCTGCGCATCAGGTCGACCAATGGTTGCTCGGCCCGGTAATCGCCACGCAAGCGCTTGAAATCGGGACTGTAGAGCGTGTCGCGCAGTTCGGGAGAGGTCACCGCCAGCGCCCGCGCATAGCCTTCCTCACCATTGCCCGAAAGGCTGAGCAGGGTCGTCTTGGCCCGCAGCGGACGCGGCGCCCAGTCGGCCTTGGGCCAGACGTGGCCGAGCGCGCCGAACAGTGGCTTGCGCAAGGCTGCGGGAAGGAGTGCGCGCGCCTGCTCCTCGCGGTGGTGGAAGGCCTGACGGCGGTACCCGGCGAAAGCCTCGTCGGCCCCGTCCCCGGACAGCGCCACGGTCACATGTTCGCGCGCCAGCTCGCAGACGCGGAAGGTGGGAAGCGCGGAGGCGTCGGCGAAAGGCTCGTCGAACATGCCGGCCAACCGGTCAACCAGCGAGAAATCGTCCGGTGAAACCGTGCGCTTCCAGTGCTGTGTGTGGAACTGCCCAGCAATGCGGTCGGCATAGGCTGTTTCATCGAGCGCCGCGACGTCAAAGCCGATCGAGCAGGTCTTGACCGGGGTCGTGCTCGCCTCGGCCATGAGCGCGACGACGCTCGAACTGTCAACGCCGCCCGAGAGGAAGGCGCCCAGCGGCACGTCCGCCAGCATGCGCGAGGTCACCGCTTCGCGCATGTGATGAAGCAGATGGGCGCCCAGATCCTCGGCCCTGCCCTTGGCGCGATCGGCGAAGGACACGTCCCACCATTGGACCGGCGCAGGCGGCGGCGCGTCGGGACGCAGGAGCTGGTAATGCCCAGCAGGCAGCTTCTCGACGCCCTTGAGGATCGAGCGGTGATCGGGAACGTAGCCCCAGGCGAGGTAGTCCTCGACGGCAAGCGGATCGATCTCGCGCCGGAGCGAGGGGTGGGCGAGAAGGGCCTTGAGTTCCGATCCGAAAATCACTGCGCCATCGGCAAGGCGCGCGGTGAACAGCGGCTTCACACCAAAGCGATCGCGGACCAGCAATGTCGTGCGCTGGCGCAGGTCGTGGAGCGCGAAAGCGAACATGCCGTGGAGCCGTGGCAGGCAATCAATGCCCCAATGCCGCCACGCCTGCAGGATCACCTCGGTATCGCCATCGGTGCGGAACGTTGCGCCGAGCGCGAGCAGATCCTTGCGCAATTCGCGGTAGTTGTAGATCTCGCCATTGAAGACGATGACAGCATCACCTTCCGCGGCAAGCATCGGCTGGGGTGATCCGGCGAGATCGATGATCGAGAGCCGCCGATGGCCGAGACCGACTCCGGGGGCGGTCCACACGCCTTCCCCATCGGGCCCGCGATGGGCAATGGCGTCGCACATCCGGCGGACCCGGTCAGGATCGACCGGCTTCAGGCCTTCGGTATGGATGATTCCGGCGATTCCGCACATGCGAAGGAAGCCTAGCGGCCAGCGGCGGCGCGGTCCATCCACGCCTCCACAGGACCCGCCGATGCCAGAAAGGCGCGCAGGGAAGCTTCGGCCGGAGGTTGGCCGGGGATCGCGTCTTCGGCGGACAGGATCAGCGTGGCCGTGGTCCGTTCGCGCAACAGCAGGCGATCGAGGATATTCTCGAGCTTCAGGCGAGTGTTGCTGCCGGTGAACAGAGGGCCTGAGCGGTAGAAGGTCTCAGCCAGGCGATGCACAGGTCCAGCGGTCTGGATGCGGTCGGCGTGGCCTTTTGCCAGCGGTGGGGGGGAACTTTCCCATGCCCAGCCGCTGCCGAGCGGGATCGCGCCCTGTCCGAAGCCCCCCGCCTCGCGGCCCTCGTCCTGCGTAGCGTAGAGCGCAAAGGAAACGTCGACGGTGTGGCCCTGACCATCCCGAAAGCGGCCGAGCAGGACGTGCGAGGCACCGGTGTGGAGTGGCCTCCAATCGGCTTGGGGGGCGTAGTCGACTTGGCTCCAGCCGGGGACCTCCGGGAACGCGATGCGCGCGGGAACGGGCGCTTCGAGGTTCCCTGCCCACGCGCTCCAGCCGGTGAAGATGAGGGCGATGGCCCCCAGCGCGGCAAGGGCTCTGCCCTGCGGTATCGCATAAGCCGAGAGCCTGCCAAGCACGGTGCTGCGATTCAGGGCCTCGGCATCGATCATGCGGTCATCGATCGCGCGGTCGAAGAAACGCCAGGCGATCGCCATGACGAGTGCCATGACGACGGCAAAGAATATCCAGCCGTAGAAGATGTGGTCGAACCCGGCGGCGAACTCGATGCCGCGATGTTCGGCGATGAAGATCGTACCCCATGCGCGCACGCCGTTGGCGAGGATCGGCATGGCGATGCTCAAGGCCATGAACGCCATGCGGCGAGGCCAGGAGGCAAAGCAGACGTTGGCGACAAGCGCGCCGTAGGCGATCATCGCGATGAGGAACTTCACGCCGGAACAGGCCTCGGCCACCTCGAAGTACCCGCCCGGCGTGGTGATGAACACGCCCTCGATATGGGCCGGGACATTGGCGAGATCGAGCAGCATCATCGAGATCTTCGCGGTGACGGTCTGCAGCGCCGGGATCAGTTCGTCGCCGGCCGGAACGAGGAACAGCATGTAGGCCAATGGGAACAGCAGGGCGGCGCAGGCCCTGGGGCCGAGCAGTGTGAGCACGCTCGCCTGCGCCATCACCACCACGCCGAGTTGGGTGGCCAGCGAGAGGCCGGCAAAAGTGCCGAGCAGCCAGAGGAAGGCGGCTGCAGCAAAGGCGATCAGGCCGGGCCACCACGCCCGGGACTCGATCCGCACCACTTCGCGCCAGCGCAGAGAGATCAGCCAGCCGAGGATGAAGGGGATCAGCAGGACGTGGTTGTAGGTGGAACTGTCCCACCACTGCAGGAACATCGCCTGCCAGTCGGGCGCGAAGAGGGCTATATTGCCAGTCCCGGCGAGCGCTAGAAGGGCAAGCGAACGGCGCCATGCAACCGGCAGCGCGGTCCAGGCGCGTGCCAGCGGGGCCTTCAGGGCAAGCTCAGGCGGCGACACGCGGACTCTCGGGACCGAAGAGGCCGAGCAGGCTGGCCAGCGGGGCGAGCACCCCTGCCCAGCCGCACTTCTCAAGGACGAAGGCGCGTGCGGACTGGCCGATGGTGGCGGCACGGACCTTGTCGTGAAGCAGACTCAGCGCGGCCTTGGCAAGGGCATCAGCACCGCTGGCGACGACCAGTTCCTGCCCGTCACGCGCGGGGATGCCGGTGGCGGCTTCGGGCGTGGCGAGGACCGGGCGGGCCATCGCCATGGCCTCGAGCACCTTGTTCTGCACACCGCGCGCGATGGTCAACGGGGCGACCACAAGGTCGGCGCCGGCAAGCCACGGCCGCACGTCGATCACCGCGCCGGTGACGCGAGTGCCGTGGATGCCTTCGAGCGAGCGCACCGCGAGCGTCGGGGCACGGCCAACTACGTTGAAGCGGGCTTGCGGAAACGTCGCGCGTATCTGCGGCATGACTTCACGGGCGAACATTTCCACTGCTGCGATATTGGGCGGGTAGTCCATCTGGCCGGTAAACGTCAGGTGCGGCCCTTCGCCTGCAAGTTCGGGCGCAAGCGGCATGCCCTCAGGGTCGAAGAAGTCGGTATCGATACCATTGCCGAGCGCCAGCAGGCGTGGCTCTGCACCCGGGTCGAGGCGCTGGCGAAAAAGCGCAGCTTCCTCTGGCGTCACGAGCAGGCTGGCATCGGCCCGTCGGGCGACCGCACTTTCGAAGCGGGACAGCAGACGTGCCTCGCGGGCGTAGAGCCGGTCGAGCGGGAAACGGGCAGCAGCGGCGTAGGCCTCGAACTTCGCCGAATCGACGTCGACGAAGTCCATGACCACGCGTCCGGCAAAGTCGGCAGGGATATATTGCGCCATCTGGCCGGAGAACACGTAGATCGCCGAGATCGCTCGCTCAGCGATAACCTTCGCTACGAAAGCCGAGATGCGCTTGGCGGCGAAGGCGGTCAGGCTGACCGGCTTGCCCGAGGCGAGCGCGTCCAGCCCGGCGACTTTCAGCGACCGCGAGCGGCGGACGAGGCAATAGGAGGCTGCAACGGCGGCAAGATCGGGCTCGTGACCCATGTCGCCCTCATCATCGGCGAAGCACGCCACGTGGACCGGCGCGAGGCCCGCGATATGCCGCAGCACATGACACGAACGGATCTTGTCGCCGCGATCAGGCGGAAACGGGATGCGGTGGGCGAGGAACAGCACTTCGGTCATGCCAGCCCTTGCGCGATCAGCGGGCCCAGACGGTTGGCAAGACCGAGCGGCAGCTTCCGCCACAGCGCGATCTTGGCCTTGTAGCGCGGGCTGAGCGGATTGACGTCGCGCGGGGCCTGTCCGTCGGCGGTCCATGTCGCATAGGCCAGCGGCTCGGGCGTGAAGCCCCAGTTGCGCTTGAAGTGATAGGCCCCGGTATCAACCTTGGAGCGACCGAAATCGAACCGGTCGCAACCGCGCGCGCGGGCGTGGTTCATCAGCGCGTAGTACATCACATCGTTGGCGCGCATGGTCCGCGCCGCGAAGGTGCCGCCGCCCCAGTACGGCATGACCGCGCCGCGGTGATACAGGCTCAGCACCGAGGCCAGCGGCTGCTTATCGTGCAGGACGGTGAGGATGTCGGCCTGATCGCCAAAGCCATCCATCACGGCATCGAACAGGCGCTTCGGGAAGACCGGGGTGCCGAGATTGCGGACCGACTCTGCATAGACCGCATAGTGCATGGCACGGTCTTCCGCGCTGCGGCCAACCCGCACCTCCATGCCATGCCCAAGGCCCCGTCGCACTTCGGCGCGCTGCTTGCGCGGTATGGCGAGCAGCTGCGCCTCGTCGTCGCCAGCCAGCGCGACACCGAAGCCGGCGTGGCTGTCGGTCTTGACGTGCCAGCCCTCACCTTCCGGCAGAGATCCGCCGCGGAGTTCGAGCGTCGGGCAATTCAGCCGCACCGCCAGTTCCTGCGCTGCCACGAACAGCGCCGCATCCCCCTCGCCCACAACCCCGCCGCCGACGCCAAAACCAGTCGAGACGAGTGCCCGACCGAACAGTGGCGAGTGGACTTCATGCAATGGCAACACGGCGCGGATCGCACCGTCCTGCTCCGACATCAGGATGTGCGCGCGGTGGCCGGTGGAGCGCTCGACCGCATCCAGCCATTCGGGACGGTGGAACGCAGTGGTATCGGGATGATCGGCGAGAAAACGTGCAACAGCCGCATGGTCGCCCGGATCGGCACGGCGCGCCACAGCGCTCGAAGGAAAGAACGGCGCGTTCATGCCGCGCGGCTCAGCGGCGTGCGCGCCGCTTCGAGAGCGGCGACTTCGTCCATCCGGCCCCAGCGGAATTCGCGCACCAACCGGGCCAGCTTTGCCGCCATGACATCGAGATTGGTGTAATGCCGCAGCTTCGACTTTAGCGGCGCCACCGGCGGACGCGGTTGATCGGGATCGATCTCCCACGGGTGGAAGTAGAACGCCGCCGGACGGCCATCGCGTTCGTTGACCTGCCGGATCGCCCAGCGCGACACGGCATATGGGAGCAGTCGGAAAAACCCGCCGCCACCTGCCGCCATGCGACGCCCGACGACTTCCGCGGTTGTCACCGGGATCTCGATCAGGTCCGCGCCCTCGACCGGACGGAAGGCAAAGCGCGGTGCCTCACGCCAGCCATAGTGGTCATGCACGATCGGCGCGACCGAGGAGGAATAGAGATAGCCCTGCTCGGCCAGCACCTCGTGCGCCCAAGGCGTGCGCGCATCGATCGAGAAGCTCGGCGCGCGATAGCCGATGACGCGTTGACCGATCACGTCTTCCAGCACCTTGCGCGCACGTTCGATGTCGGCGGCAAAGGCGTCACGGCCCAGAGTGAACACGCGCGCATGATCCCAGCCATGGCTGGCGATCTCGTGCCCCGCTGCGGCAATTCGCCGCATCATCGCGGGATAGCGTTCGGCAATCCAGCCTAGCGTGAAGAATGTGCCCTTCACACCCGCTTCCTCGAACAGTGCGAGGATCTGCTGGCAATTGCGCTCGACCCGGCAGTCGAGCCCGTCCCAGTCCTTCCGGTCGATCACGGTTTCGAACGCGCCAACCTGGAACCAGTCCTCGACGTCGACCGAGAGTCCGTTGAGTATTTGGCCGCTCAGCTCCCCGGACGACATTGCTCTAACCCTTGTCGCGTCGCTCAAGCGGCGGCGCGGTGGAAGTCTTCGGCCTCGATCCACTCGATCAGCATGGTCAAGGTATGGCGGATCGCCTGCTCCTGCTCGCTGGTGCGGGATTCGAGCGCGGCAATCGTGCGCTGCGCTTCGGCCAACGCGGCAAGCACGCCTTCGTCACCGGGACGCGCCTCGAGCGCGGCGATGCGGCGGTTGGCTTCCTCGAGCTGGGCGGCCAGATCGAAGTCCGGCACCGGAGCGACCGGCGCTGCGCGCATGTCGGCGAGTTCGATGATCGCCTGCTGGAGTTCTGCAATCTGCTCGTCGCGTTCGGCCAGGGCAGCGCGCCAGACGCTTTCGTCAAAAGCAGGCGCGACCGGCGCAGGCGCGGCTGCAACCGGCAATTCGATCTTCGGCGCTTCCTCTGCAGGGACCGGCGCGACCGAAACCTGCGGCTTGCCGAACGCGCCATCGCCGGCAAGATCCGCCAGCACGGCCTGGAGCATCGCCGCATCGATGTGATCGCGCTGTTCGACAGCGCCCATCAGCATCAAGCGGTTGACGATCTGGTTGATGCGGCGCGGCACGCCGCCGCTGGCCTTGGCGAGATCGGCATAGACGCGCGCATCGAACTGTGGCCGCCCCTGCCAACCCACCAGCGCAAGGCGGTGCTCGACATAGGCGCCGACCTCGGCGGGCACCATCGCATCGAGGTGGTGCGAGGCGATCACGCGCTGGCGCAATTGCTCGAGATCGGGCGAAGTCTGGATCAGCGTACGGAACTCGGGCTGGCCAAGCAGCAGGATCTGCAGCAGCGGATGCGCGCCCAACTGGAAGTTGGAGAGCATCCGCAGCTCTTCCAGTGCCTCGACCGAAAGGTTCTGCGATTCGTCCACGACCAGCAGGCAGCGACGGCCTTCGCGGGCTTCGTGGTGCAGGAAGGCCTCGATCTGCGCGAGTGCGGTGGCCTTGTCATGCCCCGCCACTTCGAGACCGAAGGCACGCGCTGCGACGTGGATCAGCTCCTCGCCATCAAGCGCCGAAGTCACGATCTGCGCCGCAGTGAGTCGCTGCCGGTCGACCGTCGCCATGAGGTGCGCCGCGAGCGTCGACTTGCCCGCGCCAACCTCGCCGGTGATGACGATGAAGCCCTCGCCCTGCGCCAAGCCATAACCGAGGTAGGACAAGGCCTTGCGGTGCGTTCCGCTCTCGAAATAGAAGCGCGGATCGGGCGTCAGCTGGAACGGGCGACCCGAAAGACCATAGAATTCATCGTACATCGAAGCCGTCTCCGGGCATCAGAAGGAATAGCGCAGGCCGACAAGGCCCGATGCGATTACTTCGTCTTCAATCACTTTACGGTTAACACTGTCCAAACCGACCGCTGCGGTCGCCACGAGGCGGTCCGTCAGGTTGCGGAAGTAGGCAGCGTTGGCCCCCACCGTGGTCACGTCGCCGAGACTTGAAGCGCCCGACTGGAACCATGCGGCATAGGCCGATACGGCGAAGCTGGAGCGGCGATCGATCGGACCGTTGAGCCCTGCATCTACGTAGAAGCTCTCGTCGACCGCGCCGTTCGCGGCAGCGAGCACCGAGTCCTCGCGGGCGATATACTTGCGGCGGATGTAGCCTGCGCCGATCCCGGCCTGCATCCGGCCGATGCGATGCGCATAGGTGGCGTTGACGCCGCGTGCCCGGAACACCGAACTGGCGACCGAGGACAGCGCATTATTGACGCAGCCGCCGGATTCGGAACCGATCGCGCATCCGCTGATCTGGCCGTTGAAGGGATCGCGGTTGACCTGGAAGTCGGTCGGCAGATCGCGCAGCGCGCGGTTCACCTGCCCGCCAAAGCCGGAGACGTTGTCGTAGACCGCCACGGTCAGCGAGCTGCGCGCGTTCGGGTTATAGGAAAAGCTGCCGTAGTAGGTCGTGCTGTCATAGCGGCGGCCGACGAAGGCGGAGAGCGCGGTGCGACGGCTCGGGCGCCACATCACGCCCGCATCCCAGGTGAAGCCTTCGGTATCGTAGGCCATCTTGCGGGCTTGCGACTTGTCGGTGACGTAGCGGCCATTGCTGCCGAGCACCGGCACGCCATTGGCATCGCGCACCGCATCGCGCGCCGAAACCTCGACGTCCTCGTAGCCCACGGCCCCGACGAGCGCGAGTTCCATGGTCACCGGATAGGTCACCTGTACCCCGGCGCGCATGTCACGCACGCGCTGGTCGAGGTTGGTCACGTCTTCCTGAAAGTACGATCCGCTGGCGGTGATGCCCACGGGAAGCACCGTTCCCGGCGCGATTCCTGCCGAGACTTGCGCCGATTGCGAGATCGAATCGTCGAAGATGTCGGTCAGCGCCTGCCCCGGTGCCAGCTGGACTGCGTCCTTCTGCTGCACCTTGGTGTAACCGAGCATGTAGGACCCGGCGAGCGCGACGTCGCCGACATGGGTCGAGACGGCAGGCCCTGCATAGATCGAATAGACCTGGCTCACCGCATCATTGGCCGCGAGCGGGTTGAGCGTCGAAGCCCCGCTGCCCTCGACACGGGTGCGGGCGGCCAGAGCGCCGGCTTCGACCGAGAGCGTACGCGGGATCAGGTCATGCTTGACGCGGGCGAGGCCTGAAAGGGTATCGCCATCGGGCACGCGGTCGGATTGCGAGATGCGGCGTTCGTAGCGAACCGACACCGCGCCCTGCGTACGGCGGCCATCGAGGTTCATGTCGACCCCTGCCGCGATCGTACTGTAGGTCAGCACCTCGTCACCGGGGGAAAGCTCCCACAGGACGTTCTGGGTAGCCTCGATATAGGGGCGGATCGTGGTGCGCGGACCGCCGCCTGCGCCGCGCGAGGTGAGGCCGCCACCCTTGCGCGGGGCATCGGCCTTGTCCGACGGCGCATCGCCATCGACGTTCTCGTAATCGAGCGATTGCGCATGGAGCGGCCCAGCCACGAGCATCGCTCCGGCAGCGGCCATAACGCGCAAAGGAAGCCTTCTCCGGGTCATTCCTTGTATCCGTAGTAGGTGCCGAAGCGGCGGCCGGTGGTCGAGAACCGGGTGCCGTTGAGCAGAAGCTTGATGTCCTCGCAGGCCGAGAGCAGGCCCACGGCGTCACGCAAAGCGGCCTCGCCGGTCATGTCGGCACGGACGACCATCACGGTCTGCCCGACATGGTTGGCCAGCACACTCGCGGGCGATGCGGCGAGCACCGGCGGGGAGTCGAATATGACCACGCGGTTGGGCGCATTGGCCGTGAGGCGTGCGAGCACCTCTTCGGTGCGCGCGGAAGCGAGGTATTCGGTGTCGGAACCGGTGGCATTACCCGCAGGCAGGACATAGAGCCCGGCGATATCGGTGCCGAGGATGCAGTCTTCCACCGCTATGGCAGGATCGGCCAGCGCGTCCATCAGGCCCTTTCCGCCGGGCAGGCCGAGCGTCGAGAGGACCGAGGGCTTGGCGAAATCGGCGTCGACCAGCAGGACTTCCGTATCCTTCTCCGCCGCCATCGACAGCGCCAGGTTGACCGCGCAGAAGGTCTTGCCCTCGCCGGGATGCGCCGAGGCGACGAGGATGCGCTTGCCATGCTCGACGCGCTCGTCAGCCGCCGTGCGCAGCAGCTGGCGCTTCACGATGCGGAATTCCTCGAGCAGGCCGGTCACCCCGCTTTCGGGCTCGATCAGGCACTGCTCGCGCAAGTGGGCGCGGTCGACGGGATGGCGCTCGCCGGTGAACTGGCGGACCGGTGGTGCAGCCTTGGCAAGGGGCTCGGGCGCTACGACGGGCGCAGGCGCTGCCACAACCTTGGGCGTCGGCGCAGGCGGCAGGTCCGGCACGACGGGGCGCGCCAAGGTGCGGAAGTCGAACGTGCCCGAGGCGCGCTCGATCAGCGAAGGGCCGCCGGCGGGAAGAGGGATCTTGCTCTGTTCGGTCATAGCATCTCTCCTCAGGCCACCATGCCGCGCTTGAGCATCTCGACGCCGAGCAGGACGAAGAGCACGACGAACAGACCCGCCACGCCGCCCGCCCAATACTTCAGCCGCTTGGCTCGTTCGGCGCGGGTGGTGCGCGTGATCGCCTCGGAGATCGCGCCCAGCACTGGGAGGCCGGTCGCGCGTTCGAGCTGCCCCGTCGTCGAATAGGCCGACTTGAGCTGGCCGATGGCAAAGGTCCCGCCGCAGCCTGCGCCAATGCCGACGATCAGCACGAGGAACAGCAGCAGCGGACGGTCAGGCGCAGCGGGTCCGCGCGGCATCGTCGGCGGGTCGATAACCTCGAATTTCACCGCATCGCGTTCAGTCTCGACCTGGCCACGCAAGCGCAGTTGCTCGCGGTCGCGCAGGAGCTTGTCGTACTGCTCCTTGAGCACATCGTAATCGCGGTTGATGCGCGCGGCTTCGGCGGCCACGGTCGGCTCGCTGTACTGCTGCGCGGTCAGCTGCGAGATCTCGGCCTGGAGCGAGGCGCGGCGCGATTGCAGCGAGACGAGGCTGGCCTCGCGGTCGGCCTTGATCGAGACGAGCGAGCTGTAGGCCGGGTTGGGCGCACCGCCGCCACCGCCCTCGCCTGCCGCGGCCTTCTGCAGATTGGCAATCTGCGCCTTGGCCGAGATCACGTCAGGGTGGCCATCGGTCAGCCCGCGCGCGCGCATCGAGGCGAGGTCCGCCTGCGCCTGCGCCAGCGCACCCTTGGCTCCC
>JBKBUD010000272.1:0-2518 GCA_046290865.1 Novosphingobium sp.
GTCCGCGCGGTCGAAAAGCGGGTCATGCCCGAAATCGCCAAGCAGGACCGCCAGCTCGCCAAGGCCATCGAGAACGAGATGTTCAAGTTCGAGCACCTCTTCGCGCTCGACGACAAGTCGATGGGTGCGCTGCTGCGCGAGGTCGACAGCGACGCGCTGATTGCCGCGCTCAAGGGCATCCCGGAGGACCAGCGCGAGGTGTTCTTCCGCTCGATGTCGAGCCGGGCCGCAGATGGCGTGCGCGACGAGATCGCGGCGCGGGGCCGGATGAAGATGGCCGAAGTGATCGAGGCGCAAAAGGCCATGGTCACCGCCGCCCGCCGACTTTCGGCAGAGGGCGTGATCGTGTTCGGCGCGGGCGACGACGATTATGTCTGAAGCTCTGCGCGCGGTTTCCCTGGCTGATCTTGGGCACGTTTCCGCAGGCTTCGCGCAGGACCGGCGCTTCTTCCGCGAGCTCGTCGCCACCGAACCGGCGCCGGAAGCGGCTGAGCCCGGCCAAGTCCTGGCCGATCCGGCGGATTCGCATGATCCACTGGCCGAAGCCTGGGCCGATGGTTACGCCAAGGGGCTCGGCGAAGCGCAGGAGGCCGCCGCCCAGCTCCTGGCCGAGCAGGAAGCAGCGCGCAGCCGCATCGAATTCGGCCTCGGCAGGCTCGACGCGGCAATGCAATCCGAACTCGCAGACCGCCTGCGCGAAACCGTGATAGCGCTGTGCGAGACCGCCATCGCTCCTGCCGCGCTCGATCCCGACGCGCTTACCCGCCGGGTGACAGTCGCTGCCGCCATGCTCGCCCGCGCCGAGGACCAGCGCGTGATCCGCCTACACCCCGAAGACCTTGCCCTGATCGCCGCGCGCCTGCCCGAGGACTGGCACTTCGAACCCGATGCCAGCCTCGAACGCGGCGCGCTGCGCGTCGAAGGGGCGGCAGGCGGCGTCGAGGACGGTCCCGAACAATGGCGACGTGCAATCAACGAGGCGCTGCGCCAGTGCTGACGATCCCCGCCCTGTTCGAGCGTACGCTCGACTCCCTCGCGCTGTCCGAACCCGACTTCACGCCTTCGCGCTATGGCCTGCTGGCTGCATGCGATGGCGGGATGCTCGAAGTCTCGGGTCTGTCTGTGCCCATCGGCACGCAATGCCGCATCGTCCACGGCGCCGGTTCGCTCACCGCCGAAACCGTGGGCTTCCGCAATGGTCGCACCTTGATGATGCTGCTCGGCGATCCCGTCCTGCTCCGACCCGGCGCGAGGGTCCGTCCGGAGGGGCGCCCCGGCATGGTACCGGTGGGCGAGGCCTTCCTCGGCCGCGCGATCGATGGCGAAGGCAAGCCGATCGACGGCATGGGGCCGATCCAGGCCCGTCGCGAATGGCCCGCAGGTGGCGTGCGTGCCGCTGCGCTCGATCGTTCGCCGGTGCGCGACAGCTTCGATACCGGCGTGCGCGCGCTCAATGCGCTCACCACCTTCGGCATCGGCCAGCGCATCGGTATCATGGCGGGGTCGGGCGTCGGCAAGTCGGTCCTGCTCGACATGATCGCGCACGGCGCCGAGGCCGAGATAGTCATCGTCGGCCTGATCGGCGAGCGCGCGCGTGAAGTGTCCGATTTCGTCGAACGGCACATGCAGGGCAGCAAGCGCGAGCGTTCGGTCATTGTAGCAGTGCCCGCAGACCACGCGCCGAACCTGCGCATCCGCGGGGCTATGATGGCCACGGCCATGGCGGAATACTTTCGTGCCCAAGGCAAACGGGTTCTACTGATCATGGACAGCCTGACCCGCGTCGCCCACGCCGGACGCGAGATTGCGCTGTTGCTGGGTGAACCCGGTGCGGCGCGCGGCTATCCGCCCTCGGCCCTCGCCACGATCACCAAGCTGGTCGAGCGGGCGGGCAATTCCGCGCAGAGCGGCGGCTCGGTGACCGGACTCTACACGGTGCTGGCCGATGGCGACAACCAGGACGACCCGGTGGTCGATACTGCGCGCTCGATCCTTGACGGGCACATCGTGCTGTCGCGCGATCTGGCGCAGCGCGGGCAATATCCCGCCATCGACATCGCCGCTTCCTTGAGCCGCGTGATGAACGACATCACCGCGCCCGGGCACCAGCGCGCTGCGCGCACATTCCGGGCGCTGGTGGCGAGTTACGAGGCCAATCGCGATCTGGTGCTGATGGGGGCCTATCGCTCCGGTGCCGATCCCCAGCTTGATCGCGCCATCGCCATGCACGAGGCGCTGACCGGGTTCATCAGCCAGCCGCAGCGTGACATCATTCCGATGCCGCAGAGCGTTGCCGCGCTGACCCAACTGATCGGACCATGAAGGCCGAGCGGGAGCGCCTCGCGCGGCTCAAGCGGCTTGAGCGCATCCGCGACATTGCGCGTCAGACCGCGCTGGCCGAGGCGGGCAAGGCCGAAGGCACGCTGGCGCAGTTGCAAAGCCTCGTCGAACGCACCCAGCGCCTTTCCAGCGAATATGCGGCGCGCACCGATCCGCGCGATGCGCTTGGCCTCCAGCA
>JBKBUD010000273.1:0-2508 GCA_046290865.1 Novosphingobium sp.
TCGAACAGCTCGGCGATGTTCGGTGCACGGATGGCCTTGGAATAGGTGCCGCGGAAGCGGATGTCCTGCACCGGCGCCCAGATACCGTTGACGTTCCAGGTGAAGGCGCCGCCGATCGTCGAGTAATCGGCATAACGGCCCGCCGCGCCGAACGACAGTTCATGGAAGAACGGCTTGTCGCGCAGGACCGGTAGTGAGATCTCGCCGAACACTTCCTTCACGTCGAACTGGCCGCCGGTGTTGAAGGTCTGGGTCTGGGCATCAAACAATAGCGACTTGTTGGGCGAGATGTCGCCGATGAAGGTCCCGGCAGGCCCTGCGGGCGAGCCTTCCGGCAGGAGGCCGAGCAGCAAGTCGTTGAAGTGGGTACGCGACTTTTCCTTGCGATACTCGCCGCCGACGACGAACTGGGCCGGACCGCCCGGCAGGTTGAAAAACCCGGCGGTGTCCCCCCTGACGAGCCCTGTCACCACCAACTGTTCAAGCCGCGAGCGGTTTGTCACCGGCGTCGTGATGAAGTCCACCGCTTCGGCCGAGAGCGAGTTGGTGCCGCCGAACAAGTTGGCCGGGCGGCACTGGCCGTCGCCGGGACGGAAGGTGAAGAAGCCGCTCGCGATGACCGGGAAGAACTGGCTGCCAGGGTGCGGCGTATTGCTGATGTCCGAGCGGCAGATCGGATTGCCGTTCGGCCCGCGCACCACATCGATGGCGGCGAAGAGGCGATCATAGCGCACTGCGTTGGACTGGGTCACCGCGTTGTCGGTGCGACCATAATTGCCGACCAGCTCATAGTTGAGCGAGGATGAGATCTCGCCGCGCAGGCCCCCGACCAGGCGGTAGGTCTCGCGCCGGGCCGTCGAAGTGTTCGGCCCGAGGTCGAGGAAGTCGCGGCTGATGCGCAGGCCCCGCGCCTCGTTGGCATCGGCCTGAAGCACCGCCGGGATGAATGGGTTGTCGGCAAAGATCAGCAGGCTGTCGTAGAAGGTGTTGTAGTTGTTACGCGAGACCGCCGTATTGCGCGCATACTTGGCGTCGACGAACAGCTCGGCCGCGGGCGAGAATTCGTAGCTCGCGCGCAGTTCCGTATAGATGCGCTCGCTCGACGGGACCAGCGAGGACTGGTTGGTGCGCTCCACCGCGCCATCGCCGCCGAACTGGTTGGTCCCGTTGGAGATCAACCCGTCCTGGAAGATCTTGACCCCACCGCCCGGTGTGGTGACATAGCAGCCGCCACCGCCGAACCCGGTCAGACCAACGTAGCTTTCCTCGCAGTCGTTGACACCGTTGCTGTTGATGTCGGCGTTGAAGAAGCCGAAGTCGCGGCGGAAGACCAGGCCAGCGCCCGAGCTGATGGCAAAGCGCGGATCACCCGCGATCTGGAACAGCGGCGAATTGGCCGCGCGGTCCATCAGCACCTGTTCCGCGGCAGTCGGGGTACTGCCGGGGAAGAAGGTGGCAAACTGCGCCGCGCTCGGGATGGCAAAGCCGATCGGATAGCGCCCGCTGTCCAGCGAATAGCGCTGGAAGAAGTTGGGTGTGGCGCTCGAAGAGATGTCGCCGGTCTGGAAGCGGCGATTGACGTGCGGATAGGTCGTGCTGTTGTTGGCACGGCCGTTGTCACGGGTGAAGGCGCGGTCGCCGAAAAGGACCTCATCGTCCTTGGTATAGCCGGCCGAGAGCGTGATGTTGCCGCGCCCGTCAGCGAAGTTCTTGCCCCAGGTGCCTTCGATACGATAGCCCGAGCCGGACCCTGCGGTCGGCATGTTGGCCTGGGCGTTAACCGTGAGGCCCTCGAAGTCCTTCTTGAGCACATAGTTGACCACGCCGGTCACGGCATCGGCACCATAGACCGCCGACGCGCCCCCGGTGAGCACTTCGACGCGCTCGATCAGGGCATTGGGAATGGTCGCGACGTCAACGGTCTGGGTCCCGGCGACGCCCGAGACATGGCGATAACCATCGACCACGACAAGCGTGCGGTTCGAACCGAGCTGACGCAAATTGAGCGTGGCCTGGCCGACGCCGCCGCCGCCGCGCTCGATTGAATCCGCTACCGTGCCAGAGGAAATCAGCGCCGGAATCTGGCGCAACGTGGCCGTGGCATCGGTATTGCCGGCGTTGCGCAGCGCCTCGGACGTGATCGTGTTGATCGGCAGCGGCGCGGTTTCGTTAGCACTGCGCTGCAGTCGGCTGCCGGTAACGACGATGGTGCCCTCGGTGCTCTCGGCTTCGGCCTGTGGGTCGATCACCGAAGCGGTTTCTTGCGCGAGCGATGGCAGCGAGGTGAGCGAGAGTGCGCTGGCCGTGACAAGCGCTGCAACACGAATTGCTGTTCTGGTTTTCATGGACAGTCCCCGTTTTCCGCGCCATGCCCAGCGCGGGTCGAGGGCAATCTGCAAAGTCGCATCGGGGAATCAATTGCCCCGAGGGGCGTTTACATTCGAGCAATACTATTCAATTTTGAGTGATGCCGCGACGCCACAATAATGGCGTCGCAGAAATGTTTGA
>JBKBUD010000274.1:0-2506 GCA_046290865.1 Novosphingobium sp.
TCGGGCGAACGCTCCGGCGTCGGCTCATGCCATTCGCGGTTGAGGTTCACGCCCACGGCATTGGTCCGCAAGTGCCCCCGGCATGAGCCATCCGGATTGGCATTGGGCACCACGTGGAAGCGGCACAACTGGCGCAGCTTGCGACCATGCGGATCGGCCGGATCGGTCAGCAGGTCGAGCGCGCCTTCCATCCACCATTCGGCCATCGATTCGCCGGGATGCTGGCGGGCATAGAGCCACACCTGTTTCGGACCGTCGCCAATCTCGAGGCAGTCGATTGGCTGGCCCTCGATGCTGGTGCCGAGGTTGCGGTGTGTGACGCCGGGCAGCGCCGCCGTCTGCGCCACCAGATCGTGATGCCGCTCCATCGAATAGGGCGCGAAATAGGCGAACCAGCAGGTGCCGGCTTGCGGAGCGTGGCGGATGGTCAGCGTGCCGCCGTCCTCGCCCGGATCATAGGTGGTCTCGGTGCGGCCCCAATACTCGCGGTCTTCCGAAAACGCCGCGCGATACCCCGGCCAGCCGCCGGGATAAGCCGACTTGCCAAGCCCGGTGATCTTCAGCTCCAGCTCGCGACCCGCCGCACCATCTACGCGGAAGTGGAACCACTGGAAGAACTCTGAGTCGCGGTCCTTGCGGATCGCCAGCCGTGCGCTCGCCCCGGAAACCGAGAGCACTTCGATGTTGCCGGAATCGAACGCGGCATTGATGCGGATGTCTGTCATTTAACAGTAATAGTATCACCCGACGTGCCGGGGAAGCCCGAGAACAGGGCATGTGCCAGACGCGGCGCGGCCATGGCCGGATCTGCCTCGGGAGCCTTGGCATTCTCGCGATTTTCGGCGCGGCCTTCCCACAGCGCCTCGCCGGTCTTGCGGTCGCGGATGCGCACGGCAAGCCGCGTCACCACGAATTCCTTCGGCCCGCCGCCCAGGTTGAAGCCCAGGCCCAGCCCAAGGCCACCGCCATAGCTCCCGGTCGATCCGCCGACGCCAACGCTGACCGGCCCGCGTGTCTTCTCGCGCTTCTGTACCTCGCGGTCGACGCGCACTTCTGCCACCACATCCGCCGCGCCCGGCGTCGCGCTGCCAAAGCCGCTGGCGAAGAGTTCCTTCTGCACGGCAGCCAGCCACACCTGATTCTCGAGGCTCGACTGATCTGCCCCCGGCGCTGCCTCCACGATCACCGCCGCACCCTTAAGCCGGGGTAGCGTCTGCGCGGTATGGAACCGCGTCACGTCGATCGGTGCAGGCTTGGCCAGCACCGGGGCGGCAACCAGGGCAGTCAGGGCAAAAGTGGCGGCAAGGCGGTTCATCGTTCTGCGTCCCTTTGTCATGCAGGTGTGGTGCAACGCTGCGCTGCTTGCCGCAATGCCAATTGGCACAGCTTTGGCGCTCAACTCGCCGGAACCACCTGCGCATCGGCAAACTTCGCGAACAGCGCCGAGGCCAGCCGCGCCGCCACTGCGCCATTGTTCAGGCCATCGTCGTCCTCGCGCGTCTGCGCTTCGGCATGGCCTTCCCACAGCACACGATTGCTCGCCTTGTCGCGGATGCGCACGTCGAGCCGCGTCGAGACGATGGCCTTCTTCGCCTTGGTCAGATCGATGTTCAGCGCCATCGCGGTGTAGTTGCCGCGATTGGACACGCCCACTTCCATCGCGCCCGAAACCGGCTTGCGCTTGGGCTCCTCGGGCACGACCTGTTCGTGGCGAATACCGATTTGCGCGATCTGCCCGCCGTCCGCGCCGCTCACCGCCGTATCGTAGCCGAGCTTGGCCAGCTGATCGACCACCGCCGCTTCATAGACCGGCAGCTTCCATTCTGCTTCCGCACCATCGGCCGCGGCGACGGTGATCGGGCCCTTGCCCAGCAGCGGCGCAGCATCGGCGGCCTGAAACGCCTCGACCTCGACCCGCTTGGCCGGTTCGATCGAGCGCCTGCCGTCGGGTCCGCGCAGGCGCTGGTCCATCGGCCCGTCCCAGCGCCCGCCCATTGGCTGGGCAACCGCAGTCCCGGCAAACACGAGGGTCGCGACGGCGGACAGAAGCAGTTTGTGGTTCATTCGTATTTATCCCGTAAGGGGCTGATGCCGACCCGCCCGAGCGTGTAAAGCGCACGCGCTGTCGCAGTCATGAACGCGCTAGCGGGCCAGACCCTGCGCGCAAAGGAGCAGAACGCCAATGTCGAAGGCACCCGTACTCGTCACCGGCGGCGCAGGCTATATCGGCAGCCATGCCGTCCTCGCGCTCAGGGATGCGGGCTACCCGGTTGCGGTGATCGACAATCTCACCACCGGCTTCCGCTTCGCCGTGCCCGACGGCGTGGCCTTCTATCAGGGCGACATCGAGGACGCCGACCTGCTCGGCCGCATCTTCGCCGAACAGGGCATCCGCGCGGTGATGCACTTTGCCGGGTCGATCATCGTTCCCGAATCGGTCGAGAACCCGCTCAAGTACTATCACAACAACACCGCCAAGAGCCGCGCGCTGATCGCCGCTGCGGTC
>JBKBUD010000039.1:0-19927 GCA_046290865.1 Novosphingobium sp.
AGCTGATGGCATCGGGGCTGCCGATCAGGCCGTAGAGCGAGGAGATGTTGACGATGGCGGCATTGCCCGCCTTCACCAGCTCCGGGCTTGCCGCCTTCATGCCATAGAACACGCCGGTCTGGTTGATCGCGACCATGCGCTCCCAACCTTGCACGGTTTCTGACTGCACGCCGCCCGGGTGGAAGATGCCGGCATTGTTGACCAGCGTGGTGAGCTTGCCGAAAGTCGCCACGGTCAGTGCCACGGCAGCGTTCCAGCTTTCCAGATCGGTCACGTCGAGCCGGGTGAACGCGGCATGGCCGCCGTCCGCCTGGATGCGGGCGACGACATCGGCGCCCTTGGCGTCCTGAAGGTCGCCGATCATCACCGCGGCGCCTTCGCGTGCATAGAGAATGGCCTGCGCCTCGCCGAGGCCGCTTGCCCCGCCGGAGATCAGCGCAACCTTGCCTGCCATACGCTGGCCCATCGACTCTCTCCCGTTCCGTTGTCTTCGGTTGGAGCGTGATGGATCATATTTACTAGTTCGAGACAAGCAAAAAAGAGAGGTCCGGCTCTTCGGGTATGTCGCCGGATCGCCCTGAAGGTGCATGGTTTATAGCAATCTTGGACCCCTCCTGCATTTCCGGAGAGCGATGCGCCCTCACGTTCTTACTTGCTCGGGTATAGCAAGTTTGATACGTCAACGACCAAGGCCAGGCCGAATGCCCTCCCCGGCGTCACCAATTTTCGCCGCTGCGGGCCAACGAATCGGAACTGCCCGGACAAGAGAGGTCACGTCGCAAGAGCGTGAGAGATGGGAGAGTTAAGCATGAGAATGTCGGCAAAATCGGTACGCGTTCTTCTGGCCCTGTCGATATCGGCAACGGCATTCGCGGCAACGCAGGCGTACGCGGAAGCAGCAGCCCCGGCTGCGCCTGAGGCTTCGGTTGCGGAAGAGCAGGCGGACAGCGGTACCAGCTCCGGCCTCGAGGCCATCGTCGTCACCGCCCGCAAGCGCGTGGAAAACCTCCAGGACGTGTCCTCCTCGATCAGCGCCCTTGGCGCCAGCGACCTCGCCAAGCGCTTCGATTCCGACGTGCGCGATTTCGCCAATGCCTCGCCCAACGTGCTGATTGACGACACCCAGCAGGGTCCCGGCGGCGTGGCCGCCATCTACATCCGCGGCATCGGCGTGGCCGACGTCGAGAAGTCGGTCGACCCGGCCGTCGGCGTGGTGATCGACGACATCTATCTCGGCCAGAGCTCGGGCAGCCTGCTCAAGGCGATCGACGTTGACCGCGTCGAAGTGCTGCGCGGCCCGCAGGGCACGCTGTTCGGTCGCAACGCCACCGGCGGCGTGATCAACCTTGCCCGTTCGAAGCCCACGCAGGAGCTGACCGGCAAGGTGCGCGGCACCTACAGCAGCTTCCAGACCTATGACCTGCAGGGCATGGTCAGCTTTGGCCTTGCCGACAACGTCGCGCTCAAGGTGACCGGGGCCTACAACTCCTCCGACGGCTACATCTTCAACCGCACCCAGAACCAGCCGGGCCAGAAGTCCGATTTCCGCGCGATCGGCGCGCAACTGCTGCTGACGCCCAGCGAAGGCCTCGAAATCAGCCTGAGCTACGATCACCAGCTGACCCGGCAGGACCCGCCGCAGCTCCAGGCAATCACCAAGCCGACCGACCTGTTCTGTGCAGGCTTCGGCTACTGCTCGCCCAAGCCCGGCGTGCCGATCTCGGGTGACCGCTATGTTTCGGTGGGCGATGCTCCGGTGGACAAGAGCGCCCGCTTCAAGCTCGACATGGGCATCGGCAAGATCAACTACGATCTCGGCGGCGACTACGAGGTGCAGTACATCCTCGGCTACCTGAAAACCAACGAGTCCATCAATCAGGACTTCGATTCCACGCCCGAGACGCTCTACCACACCGACCGTCCGGCGCGCTGGCGGCAGATCACCAACGAAGTGCGCCTGATCAAGGGCGGCACGGGCCCGCTGACTTTCGTCCTCGGCGGCTACCTGTGGGACTCGCGCTATACGATCAACCTCAAGAACTACATCGGCTTTGCCGGCGCCCCGCTGCTGACCAGCGCGCAGACGGTGACGCAGACGACCAAGTCCTACGCCGCCTACTTCGAAGGCGATTACAAGTTCACCGACCAGCTCAAGCTGACGCTCGGCGGCCGCTACACCCATGACCGCAAGACCAGCATCGTCAACGACGGCACCATCTTCATCTACGGCACGCTGGAAGAGAAGAACCCGATCGTCACCATTCCGCCGAGCCTTGCCGGTGGCAACATCGTCATGGCCAAGCCGGTCAAGGCATCGTGGTCGGAATTCACGCCCAAGGTCAGCCTCAGCTACAACTGGACCGACGACGTGATGACTTACGCGCTGTGGTCGCGCGGCTATCGCGCCGGTGGCTTCAACGGCCGCCCCTCGACGCTCAGCGCCGCTACCGCACCTTACGATCCCGAAACGCTCGACAACTTCGAACTGGGCTTCAAGTCGCAGTTCCTCGACAATCGCGTCCGCCTCAACGGCGCGGTCTACCTGATGAAGTACAAGGACATGCAGCAGGACCTCGACGTTCCTGCGCCGGGCACTTCGACGGGCCGCGAGAACCGCACGATCAACGCATCCGAAGCCGAACTGAAGGGCGTGGAAATCGATCTCACCGCGCAAGTTGCCGATGGCCTGACGCTCGGCGGCAACCTCGGTTACCTCGATGCCAAGTACAAGAACTTCGTCGGCGACATCTACAGCACCGGCACCCCGGTCGATGCCACCTTCCTGCGCATCCGTCGTGCGCCGAAGTGGACCTGGGACATCCGCGCCTCCTATGAACGCGAAGTCGGCCCCGGCACGCTGATGCTCAACGGCGAGCTGCACCACATCGGCCCGCACGAGATCACGTTCCTCAACAACCCGAACCTGCGCAACGGTTCGCAGAACATGCTCGACGCCTCGATCAGCTACAAGATCAACAACACCATGATCAGCGTCTTCGGCAAGAACCTGCTCGACGAGGACGGCTGGACCATCGGCTATGACGTGCAGAACGTCTGGAGCTATGCCGCACCGCGCGCGCCCAAGGCGTGGGGCGTGGCCATCACCCAGACGTTCTGATCGGGGGCCTGAACCGGATGGTCGACCAACCAGTCCAAACCGACCGGGGCCAGCGTCGCTGGCTGGTGACGGGGGCATCGCGCGGCATCGGCCACGCGATTGCCCGCCTCGCCAGCGAGCGGGGCGACCGCGTCTGCCTGGTCGGCCGCAGCCCCGGCATGGCCGAAGTCGCGGCGGCGCTGGGTCCTGACGCCATCGGCATTTCCGCCGATGTCACCAGGGCCGAAGACCTCGCCCGGCTGGCGGGAGAGATCGAGACGCGCTGGGGCGGGCTCGACGTTCTGGTCAACAATGCCGGGCTCCACCGGGGCGGCACGATCGACCGCGTCGCCGATGGGGACTGGGACGAAACGCTCGCCACCAACCTGACCGGGCCGATGCGCCTGATCCGCGCGATGGTGCCGCAGATGCCGGCAGGTGGCGCGGTGGTGAACATCGGCGCGGTCGTCGGCTTCCGAGGCTTCCCCGGCGACAGCTGCTACGGCGCGTCCAAGGCGGGCCTTGCCGGCCTGACCCAAGTCCTCGCCGCCGAACTCGCCCGCAAACAGGTGCGCGTGAACATGGTCGTGCCCGGCTTCGTCATGACCGAGATGACCGCCTCCGTCTCGGAACGCGCACGCAAGACCATCGTCAACCGCATCCCGCTCCAGCGCATGGGCCAGCCGGAGGAAATTGCCGACGTCTGCTGGTGGGTGGCCGGATCGACCTACATGACCGGCTCGGTGATCTTCACCGACGGAGGATTGATGTGCAATCTGTGAAGGCCGACAGACTGGTCGAATGGTTGCATGAGGCGACGGGGCACGATGAGATTACCCTCGGCCCGATCCTCGCGGGCGGCAATTCCAACGTCACCCGCCTGATCGAGACCCGGCAGGGGCGGCTGGTGCTGCGCCATCCGCCGGTCAACCTCGTGTCCGACAAGGCCGCCGCCGGGATAGAGCGCGAATACCGCGCGATCTCGGCCCTCCATGGCCGCGCGCCCGTGCCCCGTCCCGTGGCGTGGTGCGGGGATGCGTCGGTGATCGGCCAGCCCTTCGCCGTCACCGAATTCATCGAAGGCGTGGCCCTGACCGAACGCCTGCCCCCGATGTGGCCGAACAACGCCGAGACGGTCGACGCACTCGGCCTCGCCATGGTGCGCGGCCTGGCGCAAGTCCACGCCATAGACTGGCGCGAGGTCCTGCCCGAAAGCTTCGGCCGCCCGCAGGGCTTTGTACGGCGACAGGTGGAGCGCTGGCTCGCCGTCCGCGCGCGCGACAAGGTGCGCGAGCTCCCGCTGCTCGACAGCATCGGCGCATGGCTGCTCGAGAACGAGCCCGCGTCCGAGCGAGCGAGCGTGATCCACTGCGATTTTCACCTCGACAACTGCCTCATGGCGCCCGATGCCCCGCGCCTTCTTGCGATCCTCGACTGGGAAATGGCGACGCTGGGCGATCCGCTGATCGACCTCGGCCTGTGCCTGTTCTTCTGGCGCCGCGATCCTTCCGCAAAGCTCGGCTTCGGCTTCGTCCAGGGCCTGTCCAACCGGCCCGATGCCATCTCGCCGCGCGCGCTGGCCGATGCCTGGTCGCAAGGCACCGGCTTCGATCACGCCGGGATCGACTACTACCTCGTCTTCGCCGCGTGGCGCCTTGCCGCCATCGTCGAGGGCGCATGGGTGCTGTGCCACCAGGGCAAGGAGGACACGCCCTATGCGCGCGGGCTGGAGCATGACGTGCCCGCCCTGCTGCGCGAAGCCGAGGCAATCGTCGCGGGAGGCTGGGTGCGATGATCACCAGCACGATGATGGACCACCCGCTGTCTACCCGGATGATCTTCGAACGCGGCGAGCGCCTGTTCGCCGACAGCCGCGTGATCGGTTTCGATGGCACCGCGATCAGCACCCTCAGCTTCGCGCAAGTCTCCGAGCGTGCCCGCAGCCTTGCCGCCGCGCTGGCGGCATTGGGGCTGGGCCGTGGCGAGGCGCTCGGCACCTATTGCTGGAACACCCCCGCCCATCTCGAGGCCTATCTCGCGGCCCCGGCCATGGGCAGCGTGCTACACACGCTCAACGTGCGCCTGCCGCAGAATCAGCTCGAATACGTCATCGCCCATGCCGACGACCGCGTGCTGCTGGTCGACGAGGCCCTGCTCGATGCGCTCGCCCCGGCGCTGCCGTCGCTTCCGGGGGTGCGCCACGTGATCGTCAACGGCGCGTGCCCGGATCGGATCGAAGGCTTCGGCGGTGGGGTCCATTGCTATGAGGACCTGATCGCCGCCCACGCGCCGATGGCCGATTTCCCCGCGCTTGCCGAAACGCAGGCAGCGGCGGTCTGTTATACCTCGGGCACCACCGGCATGCCCAAGGGCGTGGTTTACAGCCACCGCTCGGTTTACCTGCACAGCCTCGCCTCGATGGCGGCGGACGCCTTTGCCATCTCCAACCGCGACCGCATCCTGATGGTCCCGCCGATGTTCCACGCCAATGCCTGGGGCATGCCCTATTCGGGCTGGCTCGCGGGGAGCGACCTGATCCTGCCCGGCCGCTTCCTCCAGCCCGCGCACATGGCCCGCCTGATCGAGGAGACGCGGCCGACGCTGATGGCCGCTGTGCCGACGATCCTCAACGACCTGCTCCAGGCCCACGCCGCCACGCCGCTCGATCTGTCATCGTTCCGCACCATCGTTTCGGGCGGGTCGGCGGTCTCCCCGGTTCTGATCGACCGGGTCAAGGCAACCTGGGGCGTGAACGTGGTGCAGGGCTGGGGCATGACCGAGACCAGCCCGATGTGCGTCCTCTCGCACCCCCCGCGCGATGCGGCGCCGGAAGAGGAGACGGCGTGGCGGGCAAAGTCGGGTCGCCCGGTGCCGGGCATGCACGTGCGCATCGTCGATGATTCGGACCAGCCCCTGCCCGAGGACGGCGAGACCACCGGCCATCTCCAGCTGAAAGGCCCGTGGGTTTCGGGCGGCTATTACCGCGAGGAACCGCATGCCTCACCGCTCACCGCCGATGGCTGGCTGCGCACGGGCGATGTCGGGCGGATCGACCGGCTCGGTTTCGTGCAGGTCACCGATCGTGCCAAGGACCTGATAAAGTCCGGTGGCGAATGGATTTCCTCGGTCGAACTGGAAAGCGCCATTGCCGCGCTGCCCGGCGTGATCGAAATCGCGGTGATTGCCGTGCCCGACCCGCGTTGGGAGGAACGCCCGCTCGCCGTGGTGGTTCTCGATAGCGCAAGCCCCACCGATCCGGCCACGCTGCGGGCAGGCCTGCTGGGTGCGTTTGCCAGATACATGATACCCGAGTATTGGGCCGTCGTTGAATCCTTGCCCCGAACAAGCGTTGGCAAGGTGGACAAGAAGAAAATCAAAGAACAGTTCGATGGAGGGGATCTGGCTGTTTTGGCGGAAACGCGCTTTGGCTCCGGAGACCGTAATTGAGTACCAATCCTTCCAGCGTGAGGACCTTGCCGAGCGAACGCGTGCGCCTCACGCAGGTTGAGCGCACCGCGCTGTCCGATGCGCGGATGTTCGAGGCGGCGATGCACCTGATCGTCGAGCGCGGCACCCACAACACCACGCTCAAGGAAGTGGGCGAGAAGGCCGGCTACAGCCGCGGCCTCGCCAGCAATCGCTTCGGCTCCAAGGAAGTGCTGTTCGGCCACCTGGTGCGCGACTTCAACGAGAAGTGGGCGTCAGAGCTGCGCCGCTTCGTCGGCGGCAACGGTGGTCTCGCCGCGCTCGGCGGAGCGCTCGATGCGGTGGAGTTCTTCCTGCTCAATCGCACCTCGCAGATGCAGGCGATGTACATCCTGTGGTTTGAATCGATCACCAGCTATCCACTGGTGCGCCGCCGCCTTGCTGCCAACCATATCGCCTATCGCCGCGATACGGCGCGCTGGATTTCGCAAGGGATTGCCAATGGCGAGGTCGATCCGGGGATTGATCCGGAAAGCTTCGCCGTGGAATTCAGCGCCTTCATCTTCGGCCTCGTCTACCAGTGGCTGGCGAGCCCGCCCTCGATCAACCTCCACACCGTCTTCCAGCACTATCGCAACAATACCCTGCACCGTCTGAAGGCCTGACGGCTTTCGGATCGGCGCGCGAGCCGTCGAGCACCCCTGCCAACGAAAGCCCGTCACCCATGCCCCTGCCGCCCCCTCTCGCCGGAATCAGGATCATCGAGATGGCAGGCGTCGGCCCCGGCCCGTTCTGCGGGATGATGCTGGCCGACCACGGCGCCGAGGTGATCCGCATCGATCGCGTCGGCGGCTTGCAGGTCGGCGTGCCGATCGAAGGCTCGCGTGACGTCATGCTGCGCTCGCGCCGCACCATCTCGCTCGATCTCAAGTCGCCAGCCGCCGTCGAGATCGTCAAGCGACTGACCGGGACCGCCCATGGCCTGATCGAAGGCTTCCGCCCCGGCGTGATGGAGCGCCTCGGCCTTGGGCCGGACGTGCTGATGGGGATCAACCCGGCACTCGTCTATGGGCGGATGACCGGGTTCGGGCAGGATGGCCCGCTGTCGGCGATGCCGGGTCATGATATCAACTACATCGCGCTGTCAGGCGTGCTCGATGCGGTCGGCCCCAAGGGCGGTCGCCCCGTCCCTCCCCTCAACCTCGTGGCGGACTACGGCGGCGGCGGCCTGATGCTCGCATTCGGCATGGTCAGCGCGCTGCTTGCCACGAGAGCGGGCGCGCCGGGACGGGTGATCGACTGCGCGATGAGCGAAGGCGCTTCACTGCTCATGGCCGGAACATGGACGCTGATCGCCAACGGCTGGCGCAGCGAAGGTCGCGGCACCGGCCTGCTCGATGGCGGCGCTCCGTTCTACGACACTTATGCAACGGCCGACGGCCACCACGTCGCACTCGGAGCCATCGAGGACAAGTTCTTCCGCCGCCTGTGTGACCTGCTCGGCATTTCCGAAGAACCCGTCTTTGCGGACCAGTACGACGAAAGCCGCTGGGACGCGATGCGCGCGCGACTGGCCGAGGTCTTTGCGGCACGACCTCTCGCCCATTGGCAGGACCTGCTCGAGCACGAAGACGTCTGCTTCTCCGCCATTCTCGCAGTGGAGGACGCGCCTGCCCATCCGCACAACCGGGCGCGCGCTGCTTTCATCGAATCCGGCGGGGTCACCCAGCCGGCCCCGGCGCCGCGCCTCGGCAACACCCAGCCGGTCGAACCGGTGATGTGGCGCGAGGATGCCGACAAGGTCGCCTTGCTGGAAGAACTCGGCTTCTCGTCGGCCGAACAGCAGGACCTTGCCCGCAGCGGCGCGTTCGGAGCGGCCTAGGGTCAGGACCTAGCCGACGAAAGCGCGCTCGATCACGAAATCGGCGGGGCGGTTGTTGGAGCCTTCGACGAAGCCGCGCTCCTCAAGCAGGCCGGTCAGCCCCTTGATCATCGCCATGCTGCCGCACAGCATCACGCGGTCGGTCCCGGGGTCCAGCGCGGCCGGGCCATCCAGCCCCTCGAACAGGCGACCGTTCTCGACCAGATCGTTGATCCGGCCCATGGTGTGGAACGCCTCGCGGGTCACGGTCGGCACATAGATCAGCTGCAGCAGCGCCTGGTCCTGCACCAGCGGATCACCGGCGAGATGGCCCTCGAGCTCTTCGCGGAAGGCGAGGTCAGACACCTGCCGCACGCAGTGGACCACGACGACCTGCGAAAAGCGCTCGTAGATATCTGGATCGCGGATCAGTGACAGGAACGGCGCAAGGCCGGTGCCGGTCGCGAACAGGAACAGGCGGCGGCCCGGTGTCAGGGCATCGGCCACCAGCGTCCCGGTCGGCTTGCGGCCGAGCAGGATCGGATCGCCCACCTCGCAATGCTGCAGGCGCGATGTCAGTGGCCCGTCCGGCACCTTGATCGACAGGAACTCCAGCTCCTCGGCCCAAGCCGGGCTGGCGATCGAGTAGGCCCGCAGCAACGGCTTGCCCTCGAGCGGCAGGCCGACCATCACGAACTCGCCCGAGCGGAAGCGGAACGAGGCCGGCCGGGTGATCGAGAAGCTGAACAGGTGCTCGTTCCAATGTCGGACCGACAGCACCGTCTCGATGGTAAGAGCACTGGACTGGCCAAGCGCGGCCAGCGCGGCTTTGCGATCGCTCATCATGGAAGGGGCATCCCGTCAAAGGGGAAACAGGCCTGTGGTTTGCAGTGTCCTTATACTCCCATGAAACACCCTTGCCGGGGCACTGGCCATATGAACGAATGGGCAGGTGCAGGCAGTGGCGCAGCCACGCCGCCTGCCTGCCTGAGTTGCCCGACAGTCGCCTGTAGTTGGGGTAGAGTTAGGCCAGAGTTAGGGGAGAGTTGGGGGAGAGTTGGAAATCCCTACGTTTCGGTCGCCGCTTCCAGAGCCTGGCGCAAATCTGCAATGATATCATCACGATGCTCGATCCCGATCGACAGACGCAGGGTCGCATCGCGCACGCCGAAGCGCTCGCGCACGTTCTGCGGCACGCCTGAATGCGTCGTCGTCGCAGGATGGCTTGCCAGCGATTCCGTCCCTCCCAGGCTGACGGCCAGCTTGAAAATCTGCAATGCATTCAAAAACTTGAACGCCGCCGCCTGTCCGCCTGCGATATCGAACGAGAAGGTCGATCCGGCACCCCCGCACTGCCGCGCAAAGACCTCGGCCTCCACTGATCCCTCAGCCGCAAACAACGGAGAAGCCACGCTTTTTACCGCCGGATGCTGCGCCAGAAACTGCGCGGCGGCCACCGCATTGGCATTCGCCCGCTCCATCCGCAGACCCAGAGTTTCGAGCGAACGCCCCAGCATCCAGCAACTGTGGGCATCGAGCTGCGTGCCGATCGCGCTGCGCAACAGGCGCACATCGCGCATGAGCGCTGCCGATCCCAGCGCCGCTCCGGCGACGAGATCGGAGTGTCCGCCGACATACTTGGTCAGGGAATAGACCGATATATCAGCACCATGGCGCAAGGGCTGCTGATAGACCGGACCCAGCAGGGTGTTGTCGACGACCAGCAGCGGCCGCCGCTCCTGCTCGCGCCCGATCGCCTCGCAGACGCGCCGCATCATCGCGATGTCGACGAGAGCATTGGTCGGATTGGCCGGCGTCTCGATCAGCACGATACCAACAGCGCCGCGCGCCATGGCCCGCCGCGCGGCCGCCATGACCACCTCTTCATCAAGCCCGTCGGCAAAGCCTTCGGCACCGATGCCGAGATTGGCAAACGTCCGGGCCAGAAGGGTTTCCGTGCCGCCATAGAGCGGCTGCGAATGCAGGATGACTTGGCCCGGGCGCACGAATGCAAGGAGCGTGGTGGTGATCGCCGACATGCCGGACGAGAACACCACGCCGGCCTCCGCTCCCTCGTAGACCGCGAGGCGGTCCTCGACGATCTCGCTGTTGGGGTGGTTGAAGCGCGAATAGACGAGGCCCCTGCCCTGCCCCGGCGGCGGCTCCTTGCGCCCGGCGACATAGTCGAAGAAATCGCGCCCTTCCTCGGCCGTCGGAAAGACGAAGGTGGAGGTCAGGAACACCGGCGGCTTGACCGCGCCTTCGGACAGCAAGGGGTCGTAGCCGTAATTGAGCATCAGTGTTTCGGGATGAAGCTCGTGGCCGCCAATGGCGGTCTTGTACTCGCGCGGTGCGTTCATGACATGGCCCTCCTCGGTGCTTGACGCACCTTCGCTCTGCGCAGAACGCATGGGGTGCCGAGAGGTTTCAGCGCCGCTGGATGGCGGATTGCATCGGCGAGCGCGACGGTTAGTTTCGCGCGATGCAGAGTGGGCTCAAGATCTACTTCGATGGTGGCTCTCGCCCCAACCCCGGCCCGATCGAGGCGGCCGTGGTGATCCGCGGGACCCCGCACTTCTTCGACGACCTTGGCACCGGGTCCAATACCTGCGCGGAATGGCAGGCACTGCTCTGCGCCATGACCCTGGCGCGCGATCTTGGCCTACAGGACTTCCAACTGCTCGGTGACTCGCGGGAAGTCGTGCGCGAAGCATGTGTCGCCTTGTCGACGGGCGTTCCGACAAACGCACGAACGTCCAGCTTGCTCGCGCTCGCCGCGCAGTGCCGTCCGCGCAGGATCCGCTGGATCAAGCGCGAGCAGAACCTCGCAGGCATCGCGCTCGAAAGGCGACGGCACGCGGCCCGGCAGGACTGGCCCTGATTAACTGGTGTCCGGGGACAGGGATTCTGACCCGCTTTTACGCCAATTTTATGCGGCGCGGGCTTGATCCGCATGGAAAACTTATGCGCACCGCAGGCAGAGGCTCCCGACAAAGGAGCCGCTGCATGTCCTCCCGATCCGCTCTGTCCTCGTTCCCGGACGACCACGCCAATATTCGCCACGCCGATACCCACCATGGTGGCCTCGCCGCTCTCACTCTGGGCGCGATCGGCGTGGTCTATGGCGACATCGGAACAAGCCCGCTTTATGCCTTTCGCGAGGCGTTGGCCCAAACCGGAGCGGATGGCATTTCCCGCCCGGAAATCCTCGGCGTCCTGTCTCTGGCGCTGTGGGCCCTGATCGTCGTCGTCACGCTAAAGTACGTCGCGTTCCTGTCGCGGATGGACAACAACGGCGAAGGCGGCGTGCTCTCGCTGATGGCACTGGCGCAACGCGCTACGGGTGCGCGCTGGCCGGTGGTACTGCTGCTCGGTGCAACCGGTGCCGCGTTGTTCTATGGCGACGCCATCATCACCCCCGCCCTGTCGGTCCTGTCCGCGGTGGAGGGGCTGCGCACGATACCGGGCTTCCGAGAGATGACCGAGCCTGCCATTCTCGGCCTGTCGCTGGGCATACTTGCCGTGCTGTTCCTGATGCAATCGAAGGGCACCGCCGGCGTCGCATCGCTGTTCGGTCCGATCTGCCTGATCTGGTTCGCAGCGCTGGCAGCACTCGGCGTCTGGCACGTTCTTGGGGCGCCCCAGGTTCTTGCAGCCTTCAATCCAGCCCATGCCGCAAGCTTCCTTGCGAGCAACGGCGTCACCGGCCTGTTCGTGCTGGGGGCAGTGTTCCTGACGGTTACCGGTGCCGAGGCCCTTATCGCCGACATGGGCCACTTCGGGCGCAAGCCGATCCAGCTCGGTTGGCTGTCCTTGGTGTGGCCGGCGCTTAGCCTCAACTACCTCGGGCAAAGCGCGATGGCACTCAAGGCATTGTCCGAGGCACAGGCCGCAGGACACGTCCTCGCCAACGCCGACTGGTTCTTCCTTATGGCACCTGATGCTCTGCGCGCGCCGCTCGTCGTGCTTGCCACGATGGCCACGGTCATCGCCAGCCAGGCGGTCATCACCGGAGCTTACTCGCTGACCCATCAGGCCATAGCGCTGGGCCTGCTGCCCCGCCTGACCGTGCGCCAGACATCGGCCCGGCAGATCGGCCAGATCTACCTCCCGGCCGTGAACTGGTTCCTGTTTGCAGGCGTCGTGGCACTCGTTTTCGCCTTCCGCAGCAGTTCGGCCATGGCCGCTGCCTATGGCATTGCCGTCACAGGTACGATGGTGGTTACGACTTGCCTCGCCTTTGTGATCGCCTGGAAGCATTGGGGTTGGAGCCGGGTGTGGGCGGCAGCCTTGATCGCACCGTTCCTCGCACTGGACCTGTTCTTCTTCGGAGCAAACATGCTGCGCGTCACCGAAGGGGGATGGGTGCCGCTCGCCGTCGCGGCCCTGATGGGCGTGGTCATCCTCACCTGGCTCAAGGGGAGGAGTGCAGCCACTGCGCTCGCCACTGAACAGGGGGCGGCGATGGAGGAAATCGCACAGGCTCTTGCGCAGCGTCCACCAACGCGCATCGACGGGACCGCCGTGTTCCTCACTCAGGACCTCGAGATCGCGCCTGCCGCGCTGCTGCACAACCTCAAGCACAACAAGGCGCTGCACCGCCTCTCGATCCTGCTGAAAGTCGAAACAACGACGAAGCCGTGGGTCGAACCCGAACAGCGGCTGGCAATCACGCCCATTGACGCGAACTTCGTGCGGGTGCGGCTGCGCTACGGATATCTCGACAAGATTGACGTGCCGAGCGACCTTGCCCGAGGCGAAGGGCTGCTGGACCGGCCCGGCGGGACATCCTTCTTCGTAGGCCGCAATGCGATCCGCTTCGCTGCAAAGCCCACCCTGCCTCGCTGGATGACGGTGATCTACATGGCGCTCCACCGCAATGCGGCAGATCCTACGGCATGGTTTGCCATTCCACCAAACAGGGTTGTCGAACTTGGCAGCCAGATCGAGCTATAGAACCTCCTGTGAACGCCTTGCTCCGATCCAGCCTCTTGCCTCTAGCCTGCGTGGCTGCGGTTACCGCTCTGACGGTCTGGCTCCTCCCTCATCTGGGACTGGCATCGGCATCGCTGCTGTTTCTCCTGCCGGTGCTCGTCTCGGCGATGCGGGGTGGCGTCGTGCCGGGTCTCGTCGCGACCTTTGCCGGAACCGCCGCCTACAATTTCTTCCTGCTCGAACCGCGATACACCTTCCGGGTGCATCAGGTGGACAACCTTGTCAGCGTCTTTGTCCTCGGTGCAGTCGCCATCGTCACCAGTCGTCTCGCCAACCGCCTGCTGGCGCGCGAGGCCGAGGCCAACGAGCGCGCCGCAGCCAGTGCATCCGCGGCACGGCTTGCCACGATCCTCTCGGCCGATCCGCCTGATCGCGCGTTGCAGGATGGCGTGGCATTCATCGCCGAGTCCTACGGCGAGGCCATGGTGCTCGACGAGAGCGACCTCGCCTCGGACAGCGGGATGCTATCTTCACTGGACAGAACCGCAGCGAGCTGGGCGCTGCACAATGGCGACAGGACAGGCCACGGCACCGGGACCATGGCTGCAGCGGAGTGGACGTTCGTGCCCCTGCACCCTCGCAACCGCAGCGATCAGGTCGTGCTTGCGCTGGCGCGTTCGACGGATGGTGGCACGAGAGACCATGATCAACTCCGGCACATCGGTGATCTGTGCCAACTGCTCGGGCAGTGCCGCGACCGTGCGAGGCTGGTCGAGGAACGGCGCGGGCGGGAACTGGTCGAGGCGCGCGACCGCTTGCGCCAGACCATGCTCGCCTCCCTTGCTCACGACTTCCGCACGCCGCTGACCGTCATCTCCGGCCAGCTCGAACTGATCTGCGATACCAGCGTGCAAGCGAGGGAAGCCTTGCACGCCGCGCGCCGACTGGAGCGCACCATGGCCGACCTGCTGGGCGTTGCCCGGCTGGAGGATGGCTCGCTTGTCGTGCGCCATGAAAGCCTTGACCCTGTGGACGTCGTGGCTGCGGCGTTGGAGCGGGTGATACCCCTCGCAGGCGTTGCCGTGCGCAGCGACATGGCATCCGATCTTCCGTTCGTCGCTGGGGACGCGGTGCTGCTGCAACATGTGCTGGTCAACCTGCTGGACAATGCAACGCGGCATGCACGGAGCGCTGTCCTGGTCCGGGTCCGCCCTGTCGGAGATGCTGTCGAGTTCAGCGTCGAGGACGACGGCCCCGGCATTCCACCGGAGGGTCGCGAACGGCTGTTCGAGCGCTTCACCCGCATCGAAGGATCGGATCGGACCGACGGCAGCGGCCTTGGCCTTGCCATCGTCAAGGGATTTGCCGATGCCATGGCGATGAACGTCACGATCTCGGATGTCGATCCGACGGGTGCTCGGTTCTCGCTTCTCGCCAGAAGCTGCATCGTGGAGATCGCATGACGCGGATACTGTGCATCGACGACGAACCGGCAATCCTGCGCCTGCTCGAAGTCGTGCTTGGTCGTGGTGGCCATGAAGTCGTCGGCGCAAGAGATGCGCGAACCGCGCTGGCGGCCGTTGCAGGCGCAAGGTTCGATGCCATCCTGCTCGACCTTGGCCTGCCAGACCGCGACGGGCTTGAATTGCTGGGCAAGCTAAAGTCGACGTGCGAAGCGCCGGTAATCGTTGTCTCGGCCCGTTCCGAGGTGGCCGAAAAGGTCGCTGCACTCGATCTCGGCGCATCGGACTACGTGACCAAGCCTTTCGAAGGGGACGAACTCCTCGCCCGAGTGCGAGTCGCCCTGCGCAGCGCCGGGAATGCGCAATCGCGATCCGACGTGCTGGAACATGGCCCGCTGCGAATGGACCTCGCCATGCACACTCTCATGGTCGGCGAGCGCGAGGTGGCGCTGACGCCGAGGGAATTCTCGGTCCTGCGCGAATTGATTGCCGTCGGCGGTCGCGTGCTGACGCATGGGGTCATTCTGGAAGCCGTCTGGGGAAAGGCTCACCGCGACGACGTCGAATACCTGCGTGTCGTGATCAGGTCACTTCGGCGGAAAATCGAGACTGATCCTTCCGCGCCTTTCCTGATCCGCAACGAACCCGGAATCGGCTATCGGCTCGCAGTGCCCGTCAGCCAGTCCGTACCATAGGATGTACCATATCACCGGGTAGCTGCACATGGTCACATCCCGACCTGAGACTGGGGAAAAACCCACAAAATCAAAGGCTTTCAGGTGGTCCGGAGGCGGTAAGCGCAGCTTGGCGGCAGGTGGCTGGCGGAGAGGGTGGGATTCGAACCCACGGTACGGTTACCCGTACACCGCATTTCGAGTGCGGCGCATTCGACCACTCTGCCACCTCTCCATGGTGCCAATCTGGGTGCCGCAAGGGGCGTTCCCGGTCGAGGAAGCGCGCCGTTAGCGCATGGTGGCGGGCTTGCCAAGCGGAAAACACGCACCACCGGCATCGCCTTGCGGACAGGCCCCGTCTTTCTGCGCTCCACGCTTGTTTGCGCTGCAGCGAAGCCCTATATTGCGAGACATGGACCGTGCGAGCTTCTATTCGCCTCAGGCCGGACGCGACATTTCGGCCCCCCCCGTTTCAACGGCACGTTTTTCGATCGGCGATGTCGTGCGCCATCGCGTGTTCGGCTTCCGCGGCGTCGTCTTCGACATCGACCCGGTCTTCGCCAACAGCGAGGAATGGTACGAATCGATTCCCGAGGACATTCGCCCCCAGCGCGAACAGCCGTTCTACCACCTCCTCGCCGAGAATGACGAAAGCAGCTACGTCGCCTACGTCAGCCAGCAGAACCTGCAGGCAGATGCCGAGGCGGGACCGGTGGAGCACCCCTCGCTCGAGGAAATGTTCGAAGGCTTCCGCAACGGGCGCTATCGCCTGCGCCGCAGCCTCTCCCACTGAGCTGGCAGGGGGCGCCCCCCTGCCTCGCATCAGTTCTTGAGCTTCCAGCCGGACCGCAGCAGCGTGTAGAGCAAGCCGCCAAGCAGAACGTTCACCACGCCCAGCCCGATCGCACCGTGCAGCACGGCAAGGTTGGTATCGCCGATGTCGCTCTGCCCGAGGAATCCGAAGCGGAAGCCCGAGATCACGTAGAAGATCGGGTTCATCCGGCTGACCGCCTGGAACGCCGGGGCGAGATTGTCGATGACGTAGAACGTGCCCGACAGCATCGACAGCGGCGTGATCACGAAGTTGGTGACGGCCGCGTTGTGATCGAACTTCTCCGCCCAGATCGAGGTCAGCACGCCGACGATGGCGAGCAGGATCGATCCCATCAGGCCGAACCAGACCACCGCCCAGGGGTGCGCGATCTTCAGCGAAACGCCCGGCCACAGCAGCATTGCCCCCGCCACCGCGAGCCCGACCAGCACTGCTCGCGTCACTGCCGCGCCGACCAGTGCTGTCATCAGTTCGCCCGTCGAGATCGGCGGCATCAGGTAATCGACGATCGTCCCCTGGATCTTGCCGCCAAGCAGGCTGAAGCTGGAATTGGCAAAGGCGTTGTTGATCATGCCCATCGCGATCAGGCCCGGCGCGACGAAGCTGGCGAAGTTCACGCCCAGGACCATGCGCGTGCCATTGGCCCCGCCACCCAGTGCAAGCGTGAATATCATCAGATAAAGCAGCGTTGTGACCGCCGGAGCCCAGATCGTCTGGGTCTGGACCTTGAAGAAACGGCGGACCTCCTTCATATAGAGGGTCCACAGCCCCAGCCTGTTGAAGCCACGGAACACCGGTTGTCCGGGCGGGGTGAAAGTTCCGGCGTTGCGGGTAGTCGCCCCGTTGCGGGGTAGCGGTTGATCGGCCATGGCCATCGCGGTATCGCGCTGGCTCGCCATTGGCAAGGTTGCCGACCGGGCAGATTTTAACGGCCGGACTTCGGCTTTGAAGGATACGTGAAGGCATGAGCTGGACCGACGAGCGGATCGAGAAACTGACCAAGATGTGGGAAGGCGGTTCGACCGCCAGCCAGATCGCCGAAGAGCTCGGCGGCGTCAGCCGCAACGCCGTGATCGGCAAGGCCCATCGCCTTGGCCTCAAAGCACGTCCGTCCCCCGTCAAGGCCAACGAAAAGCCGGATGCGGCAGCAGCAGCCCCGGCGCCCAAGGCGCCAAAGCCCGCCGCGCCGCCGCCCGAACCGAAGGTCGCAGCGCCCCGCCCTGCCCCGGCTCCTGTCGCCCCAGCACCAGCTCCTCGCGCGGCCGCTCCGGCTCCTGCGCCCGAAGCCAAGGTTGCCAGCGATGCCCCGGCACCTGCGCCGCAGCCGCGCATCGTTTCCGTCGGCCCCGGCGGCTTCCTGCGCCAGGGTCCTGGCGATCAGCAGGCTCCGATCCCGCCCGCGCCGCCGCGCCGCCTCGTGCCCGCGCGCCCCAGCCCTGAAATCGCAGACAAGACCAGCCTGCTCGATCTCAACGATCGTATCTGCCGCTGGCCGATGGGCCACCCCGGTGAGCCGGACTTCCACTTCTGCGGTGACAAGGTGAACCCGGGCTTCCCCTATTGCGTCGAGCATTGCGGCCGCGCCTATCAGGCGCAGTTGCCGCGCGGTCATCGCCGCCCGCCGCCGCCGATGCCGTTCGGCGGTCCGCGCGTGCGCTGATCCCGCTCAGGGACACCCCTTAGGCTGCCTTAACCCGGACGCCGCGTGGTTAACACCGCGCGGCGTCTGCCGTTCTGGACAGTCATGACACATGACCCATCGTCGCGAAGCTCCCGGTCCCGTCTGCTCAAGTGGCTCGGCATTTCCGAGAATCCCGACGATGGCGGTCCGGGGCAAGACGGCCCTGTACCGCCGCGCGACGTCACCGCGCGCGAGATCTGGTTGCCGGCCAAGCGGCGCCTTCTCGCCAAGGTGGCCGATTTCCTGATCGACCACGATCTCGAGGTCATGCCTTGGACGCTCGAGATCGCCTATGACTGCGTGACCGGCGCCAAGCCCAAGCTGGCCCAGCTCATCCTCGAACAGACTGAAGCCGGCAAGGCTGTGACGCTGGCATGGCTGGAGCAGATCCTGCGCGAGGAGGAGGGTGAAGGAACCGCTGAGGTCCTGGCCGCCCTGATGTCGCGCCTCGAGGATACCCTCAACGATTTCGCCAGCACCACCGACAGCGCGCGCTCGGCCACCAGTGCCTATGGCGCGGCGTTGCAGCAGCATGTCGACGACCTCGAACAGGTGAGCAAGGCAGGCGTCGTCATTACCGAGCTTGCCGCCTTGGCCCGCGCGATGATGCACCGCACGCGCGAGATCGAGCACAACCTCGTCGATTCCGAACAGCGCGCCAAGGCGTTGCAGAGCAGCCTGGACGAGGCGCGCCGCGCCGCCGACGAAGACCACCTTACCGGCCTGCCGAACCGCCGTGCCTTCGAGAGCCTGTTCGACAAGGAATATGCCGCTGCCGCAAGCGCGGGCGAACCGCTCTGCGTCGCCTTCTGCGATATCGATCACTTCAAGCGGATCAACGACAGCCACGGCCATGCGGCAGGCGACCGCGTGCTCAAGGTCGTCGCCGAGACCTTGAGCCGCATCTCGGATTCACGCTGCCACGTTGCGCGCCATGGCGGCGAGGAATTCGCGGTCCTGTTCCGGGCACTCACGCTGGAAAAGGCCTGGGACCGGCTGGATCACGCGCGCGAGGAGATTGCCGAACGGCGGCTGGTGAACCGCGCTACCGACATGCCGTTCGGACGCGTCACCTTCTCGGGCGGCATTGCCGATGTCTTCGCCTATTCCAGCCGCAGCGACGCTCTGCGCGCGGCAGACGAAGCGCTCTATGCCGCCAAGCAGTCAGGCCGAAACCGCATCCTGCTTGCAGGCGAAACGCCCCCGCCGCTTCAGGACGCTGCCTGAAGCAGCAGCGCCGTCACCGTTCGGTCAGCTGTATTGCGAGTTCTGGCTGCGCTGGAAGGCAAAGCGTGGAACCCGACCCTCGATCATGCTGGACTTGAAGACGACGCGCATTTCGTCTGCGCCTTCCTCGCGCATGCAGACCAGCCGCGTCCCGCCTGATGGCAAGACCTCGAGCGCGCTGATGGCCACGCCTGCGGCCTCGCAACGGGCACGCACTTTCGCTTCGGGAAGGCTGATGTTCATCGCACGGCTCATGATTGGCACTCCGGTCTGGTCCGGGCAATTTGCCCGCACTGCGTAAGCGGGAGCACATGGGTCTCTCAGCCGGCGATGCCTACAATGGTCGTTACACCGATGACCGGCAGTGGACCCTGAAGCCGGCAATAGCAAACGGAAAGGCAGTCTTTCCTTCGCCCCCCTTCCCGGCGGCTTCAATTCTACCGCAAAAGAAAAAGGCCCCACCTTGCGGTGGAGCCCCTTTCTGTCTGGCCTGCTGGCCGATCCTCAGTCGTCGGACTTGAGGAACGCCGGCATGTGGTCCGGAGCCGGACCGTCTTCACGGTCACGACGCGGACGATCGCCGCCTTCGCGACGGGGACCACGGTCGCCACGGCCACCACGGTCGTTGCCGCGCGGACCACGACGGTCGCCGCGATCACCGCGATCGCCACGGTCACCACGCGGTTCACGCGGTTCGCGGGGTGGACGGGTGTCTTCGAGTTCACCGCCGG
>JBKBUD010000001.1:0-159954 GCA_046290865.1 Novosphingobium sp.
CTTACCGGCTCCTTCGTGCGGGCCATGCCGGTCAAGGCAGGTGATGAAGTCGTCGCCCGTTTTGATCAGGGGCTTGGCGATGTGAGGATCTCATTCACGCCTGCTACGGGCGCCTGAGCAGGCGCAAGTCGCCGCAGCAGACCGCATTCGGCTGTAGCGATTGTCGGCAGGAGGCGCGTTTTCTCGCGCGTCACCTGCCCTCGCCTCGTATGGGCTCCCAAGCTGGCCCTGACTCCGTGTGCCAGGCAGGCAACTTGCGCATGCGTTCGGTGGTCATCCTGAGCATCAGCGAGACGGCTTGTACCGTCCCGGGGTGACGCGGAACGTCTCACCCTGTTGTCAGCTGCGCGGCTGACTAGCTCAGTTGCCTCTGGGTGACGGCGGTACCCTACTAGCCGGGCCAGCGGTCCACAAAGCACCGACGAAACAGGACAAAAAATGGTTGTGGTGCGCCCGACGGGATTCGAACCCATGGCCCCCAGATTAGGAATCTGGTGCTCTATCCTGCTGAGCTACGGGCGCCTGCGCTTCCTTTAGGCAGGCCATGCGCTGCTGGCAACGAGGTTTGCGTCCCCGCGTTCAGTTCGCCTCTTCGGGCGGCACCACCGGGATCAGCAGCGGGGCGACCGCGATGCCTTCTTCCATGAGCTCGCGCGCTTCATCGAGCGTCGCCTTGCCATGGATCGCCGCTGCATCCTTCTCGCCATAGTGCATCGCACGCGCGTCATCGGCGAACTTCTCGCCAACCCACGTCGAAGTCTTGATGGCCTCCGCCTGCATTGCCGCCACGGCCTTGAGCATGGCGACTGCCTCGGGCGGCAGCGGAGCATTTGCCACCGGTTGTGCCGGCGCAGGTGTAGGAGCGATGGCGACAGGCGCCGGCATCTGGTTGCCCTTCCGCCCGACATTGGGTGCCATCACCGCCTTGCCCACCTCGGCCGAGCCGCACGAGGGGCACGAGACAAGCCCGCGCGCCTGCTGGTCGTCATAGTCCTGCGAGGAGCCGAACCACCCCTCGAACCGGTGCCCTGCCGGTGAACATTGCAGATCGAAGACTATCATGCCGCCGATCTAGGGATTTCGCGCTTGTTGGCAAGACTGGGCAATTGGCCGCGCACTTCGCCTGTTCGGGCAGGGTCGATCACCGCGAAGCCGAGGGACGTGCCCTCACCGCCATCATAGGCCACCTCGCCCCACGGATCGACCACAAGCGAATGGCCGTAGGTCTCGCGCCCATCCTCATGCCGCCCGCCTTGCGCTGCGGAAATCACCCAGGCGCTCGCCTCGACCGCGCGGGCGCGCTGCATCAGGTGCCAGTGCGCCTTGCCGGTCGGCACGGTGAACGCTGCCGGTATCCGGATCGCATCGCAGCGACGGCGCCCCAGTTCCTCGAACAGCGCGGGGAACCGGACATCGTAGCAGATCGCCATGCCAAGCCGCCCCACCGGCGTATCGACCGTCACCACCTGCTCACCCGGCGTATAGGCCGCCGATTCCCGCCAGGTCTCGCCCGTCGCCAGATCGACGTCGAACATGTGGATCTTGTCGTAACGCGCGGCAATCTCGCCATCGGCATCGATCACGAAGCCACGGTTGGCCCACTTGCCATCCTCGCGCAGCACCGCGAGCGAGCCGAGATCGATCCAGATCGACAGCTCCCGCGCCGCGTTGCGCGCTGCTGCCAGCACCGGGTTCTCCGCCTCGCTGACAATGTTCGGCGTCGCACGAGCCCGGTCCCGGTCCAGCAGCCCGCACATCTCGGGCGTGAACAGCATCGCCGCCCCGCCCTCGGCCGCCTTGCGCGCCCCATCGACAATCGCCTGCGCGTTGGCCAGCGGACCGATCCCGCTGGTCATCTGGAATAGCGCAACCTTGGCTGCCCGGTCTTCGGCAGCACTCACTTGCCGAGCATCATGTCCAGCTTGCCCTGCGCGTTGAGCGCGGCAAGATCATCGGAACCGCCGATATGGATGCCATCGATGAAGATCGAGGGGACCGTCGTGTGTCCCGGTGCGCGTTCGAGCATCTCGGCCTTCTTCGGCCCGCCCATCGTCACGTCGAACTCCTCGTAGGCCACGCCCTTGCTGTCGAGCAGCTGCTTGGCCCTCGAGCAATAGGGGCAACCCCACTTGGTATAGACTTCGACCTTGGGCGTATCGGACATCGGGTACCTCTGACTGGGGTCTTGAAATGCGGTTTTCGCTAACACACATGGGTTTTCGTGTCATGCGCCGCAAGTCGGGCGTGATCACGAAGAGGACCGTAAAACCGCCAATGCGCACGCCGGGTTCCGGGTTCGCAAAGGCAAGTGCAGATTGCTCATCAAGAGGATATTGCCATGAACCGTTTCGATTTCACCCCCTATCGCCGCACCACCGTGGGCTTCGATCGCCTGTTCGACCTGCTCGAACGCCAGGCCCGCGCCAATGCCGGCGACAACTATCCTCCCTTCAACATCGAGCGCAGCGGCGAGGATGCCTATCGCATCACGCTGGCCGTCGCCGGGTTCAAGCCCGAGGATATCGACATAACCGCCCAGCAGAACCTGCTCGTGGTCAAGGGCCAGCGCCCCGAACCGCAGGATCGCGAATACCTGCACGTCGGCATCGCCAACCGCGGCTTCGAGCGCCGCTTCGAACTCGCCGATTTCGTGCGGGTGGAAGCCGCCGACCTTGCCGACGGCCTCCTGACCATCGACCTGGTGCGTGAAGTGCCCGAGGCGATGAAGCCCAAGAAGGTGCTGATCGGCGCCCAGAACCAGCTCAAGGTGATCGAGGGCGACAACACCGCCGCCGCCTGATCGCTGTAAGGTAAATTTCGAAGAGCGGGCCCCGCCGGGTCCGCTCTTCTTGCATCACCAGGCCTCGGCCACGTCCACCAGCGCCTCGCGATCAAGGATCGTGACACGCCCGCCCTTCAGCGCGACGATGCCATTGTCGACCCAAGCCGAAAGCTGGCGATTGATCTGCTCGCGCGACATGCCGGCAAAGTTTCCGAGCTCGCCCTGACTCAATGCGATCTTCAGCTGGTTCCCGGCCTCAGTGTTGTCACCCATCATCAGACGCAAGAGGAAGCGGGCGAGCCTCGGGCCGGAGGTATAGGCACGATCGGCCTCGATCACCGCGTTGTTCTGCCGAAGCCTGCGGGCCATGGCCTTGAGCAGGCGCAGGGCGAGTCCTTGATGCTTCTCGATGATGTCGGCAAAGGCCCCGCGCGTCAGGATCAGCGCCTCGACCGGCTCGATCGCCTCGACGGTCGCGGTGCGGTCCCCGCCATCAAGAAACGCGATCTCGCCCAGCACGTGGCCCGGTTCGGCGTAATCGAGAATGATCTCGCGCCCGTTGGCGGCAACCATGCTGACGCGGGCAAGGCCCTTGAGCACGATGAAGAGCGTCTTGCCCTCCTCGCCCTGCGCCATGAGTTCCTGGCCCGGCTTGAACTGCCGGACCTGCCCCCGCGCGATGATGTCCGAAAGCTCGGCAGGCTCGCAATCGGCGAACAGGCTTTGCGCGGTAAGTGCTTCGGCAAGCTTTGCCGCATCCATCACAAGGTCCCCCAATATCTGCCGCGCAGATAATCAGGGAAACCACGCAATGACCAGTCCCTTTAGGGGGATTTAAACCAATCGAGCCTGCTTTACAGCCGCAGCAATGAACCCGGCAAACAGCGGGTGCGGTTCGAACGGACGGCTCTTGAGTTCCGGGTGGAACTGCACGCCGATGAACCACGGGTGGTCCGGACGTTCGACGATTTCGGGCAGCAGGCCATCGGGCGACATGCCCGAGAACACCAGCCCGCCCTGCTCGAGGCGATCCTTGTAGGCGACGTTTACTTCGTAGCGATGGCGGTGCCGCTCGCTGATCTCGGTCGCGCCATAGATGTTGGCGACGTGGCTGTTGCCAGCGAGCTTTGCATCATAGGCTCCAAGCCGCATCGTCCCGCCAAGATCGCCGCCTTCGGAGCGCTTCTCGAGGCCCTCGGCGGTCATCCATTCGGTGATGATGCCCACCACCGGCTCGTCGGTCGGGCCGAACTCGGTCGACGAGGCATTGGCGATTCCGGCGGTGTTCCGCGCGCCCTCGATGCAGGCCATTTGCATGCCGAGGCAAATGCCGAAGAACGGCACCTTGCGTTCGCGGGCAAAGCGCACCGAGGCGATCTTGCCTTCGGTGCCGCGCTCGCCAAAGCCGCCAGGCACCAGAATGCCGTGCATCGGCTCGAGATGCGCCGCAATTTCCGCGTCGTCCTTCTCGAACAGTTCGGCATCGAGCCACTTGATCCGCACCTTGACGCGGTTGGCCATGCCGCCATGAACCAGCGCCTCGTTCAGCGACTTGTAGGCGTCCTGCAGGCCGACGTACTTGCCAACCACACCGATAGTGACTTCGCCTTCGGGGTTCTGGTGGCGATCGACGATGTCGTCCCAGCGCGTCAGATCCGGTTCGGGCGCAGTCAGTCCGAAATGGCGCAGCACTTCGCTGTCCAGACCCTCGGCGTGATACTGCAGCGGCACGGCATAGATGCTGGCGGCGTCGAGTGCCGGAATGACGGCAGACTTCCGTACGTTGCAGAACTGCGCGATCTTGGCGCGCTCGCTCTCGGGCAGCGGCTTCTCGCAGCGGCAGAGCAGGATGTCGGGCTGGATGCCAAGGCCGGTCAGCTCGCGAACGGAATGCTGGGTCGGCTTGGTCTTCAGTTCACCCGCCGCAGCGATGTAGGGCACCAGCGTGACATGGACGAAGCAGGTCTGCTCACGGTCCAGTTCATTGTGCATCTGGCGCAGCGCTTCGATGAACGGCAGGCCCTCGATGTCGCCAACGGTGCCGCCGATCTCGCACAGCACGAAATCGAGATCCTCGGTTTCGGCCTGGGCGAAGTCCTTGATCGCGTCGGTAACGTGCGGGATCACCTGCACTGTCGCGCCGAGATAATCGCCACGGCGCTCCTTGGCGATGATGTCGCGGTAGATGCGGCCCGAGGTGATGTTGTCAGCCTGGCGCGCCGAAACGCCGGTGAAGCGCTCGTAATGCCCGAGGTCGAGGTCAGTCTCGGCCCCGTCATCGGTCACATAGACCTCGCCGTGCTGATAGGGACTCATCGTGCCGGGATCGACGTTCAGATAGGGATCGAACTTGCGGATTCGCACGCGAAATCCACGAGCCTGCAGGAGAGCCGCGAGGCTCGCCGCCATGAGTCCTTTGCCGAGCGAGGAGACCACGCCGCCGGTGATAAATATGTACCGCGCCATGGGATTCGGGCCTTAGCGTCAGAGGTTGCAAATAGGCAAGCGGTTGCGACTGCAATCTTGTCGCAATCCACAGGCCATGATCGAACGCAACACGAAAACCGGCCCGCAACCTGTCGGAAGCGGGTCGGCCCTTCGCGAAGCGATAAACGGATTACTGTCCGGCGGCGCCCTTCAGCGGGTCATTTGCCGGAGCAGGAGCTTGCTGGGCAGCAGGCGCCTGAGCAGGCTGGCCACCCTGCGCTGGCGCCAGGGGATCAGCGGCCGGAACATTCTGCACTGGAGTTGCCCGTTCGAGCGAGGTATCGATCTTGCGGCCAGAGGTCGTGCCAACAGCGAGCGCCGCCAGCACCACGCTCAGCACCACGAAAGCGGTCGCCAGTGCAGTCGTCAGCCGGGTCATGAAATCCGCCGCGCCACGTGCCGACATGAAGCCTGCAGGGCTGCCGCCCACGCCGAGACCGCCGCCTTCGGACTTCTGGATGAGGATCACCACGACAAGCAGTGCCGCAACGATCGCCTGGACCACGGTGAGGAAAATGAACAGCGACATGAATCTCTACCTTCAGCGCGAAGCCGCGCAGGAACTCCGGCCATGTAGGCGCGCATGCGCCTCGGCGCAACCCGCTGCATGGCTTCCTGAAGCTAAGCGCTCAGGCCTCGCCCGAACCGGCTGCAGCCACGATCGGCAGGAACGCTTCAGCGGTGAGACTCGCTCCGCCCACCAGCGCTCCGCTCACACCGTCGGCGGCCAGCAGTTCAGCAGCATTTCCGGCATTCACCGAACCGCCATAGAGAATGCGGACCTTGGCACCGGCCTCGCCATAGAGCGCCAGCAGACGGGCGCGAATGGATGCATGCATCGCGATGACATCGGGCACTTCAGCCACGCGGCCGGTGCCGATTGCCCAGACCGGCTCATAGGCCACGGCAACCTTGCCTGCGGCGACAGCCTCGTTCGCGGCGTCGCCTGCGGGCATCGAGCCATCGACCTGCCCCGAAACGACTGCTTCGGCCTTGCCGGCATCGCGCTCGTCCAGCGTTTCGCCAACGCAGACGATAATCCCAAGCCCCGCGGCCAGCGCGGCTTCGGCCTTGGCCTTGACCACCGCATCGCTCTCGCCATGGTCCTTGCGGCGCTCGCTGTGGCCGACGATGACAAAGTCCGCGCCAGTATCCACCAGCATTGGCGCCGAGACGTCACCGGTGTGAGCCCCCTTGGCAGCGACATGGCAATCCTGCCCGCCAACGCCCATTGCGCTCACGGCTTCACGCAGCGCACCGATCAGGGTGAACGGCGGAGCGAGTGCGACCTGCACGTCTGGATAGCGTCCGGCAGCACGGTCGATCGCGCGAGCCTCTGCCAGCATGGCGCGGCTCCCGTTCATCTTCCAGTTGCCAACGATGTATGGACGATGCGGCATGTTCGGCCAGTTCCCCTAAAAATTCCCTGATGCACTCGACATTTGCGGCGCCGCCCGTCAGCTGCACTGCATAGGAGTCGAGCGGCCGCTATCAAACCCGGACCGATTCTGCAAAACACCTGATCGCATAACCGCGGAAACGCAGACGGTGCGCTCGCGCACATAAGAGCGGTGTGGCGCGACGCGACCATTGCGGGAAACGCGTTTGGCTCCTAAGGCACAGCAAAATCGACCCAGCGGGCGCACTTGCGCCCAGACAAGAGACGAACACCCGCAAATGCTCGGATTATTCCGCTCGTTCCTCAAGTCCCGCATCGGTGTTGCCCTTGCGCTCGTGTTCCTCGGCCTGATCGCACTTGCCTTTGCAAGTGCGGACGTGACCGGCAACGGCTTCGGTGGCATCGCCGGCGGCGATCGCGCTGCAAAAGTCGGATCGGCCCGTGTCGACACCGCCGAACTCGGCAAGGCGCTGACCAATGCCTTCGAGCAGGAGCGCCAGAAGCAGGCGGGCATGACCATGAAGGACTTCCTGGCTGCAGGCGCGATGGACTCGGTGCTGACCGGGCTGACCGACCGCCTGGCCATGGCCGAATGGGCCCGCAAGCACGGCGTCGTTGCCGGCGACCGCCTGATCGACAGCGAGATCGTCAAGATCCCGGCGTTCCAGGGTCCCGACGGCAAGTTCAGCCAGTCCGCCTATGAACAGTTGCTGGCACAACGCGGCCTTACCGACAAGCAGGTCCGCAAGGACATTGGTCAGGGACTGATCGCCCGCCAGTTGCTCCTGCCCGCAGCATTCGGTGCGCAAATGGCCGATGAAGCCGTGCAGCGCTATGCTGCCCTGCTGACCGAGAAGCGTATCGGCACGATCGTTTCGGTTCCGGCGCTCGCCTTCGCTCCCACCTCGCCGCCCGATGCGGCAGCGCTCACTGCGTACTATAACGCGAACAAGGGCCGCTACATGCAGCCCGAGCGCCGCACGATCCGCTATGCGCTGGTCAGCGAATCCAGCCTCAAGACCGTGCCCGCCCCGACCGAGGCGGAAATAGCCGCCCGCTACAAGCTCAACGCCGCAGTCTACGCACCGTCGGAACTGCGCTCCCTCACGCAAGTGATCGTGCCGACCGAAGCCGCCGCCAAGGCGCTTGCTGCAGAAGTGGGAGCCAGCGGCTCGCTCGACAATGCTGCCCGGACCAAGGGACTCGTGGCCAGCAAGCTCGCCGACCAGACCCGCGATGCACTTGCCGGCCAGACCTCCCGTGCCGTGGCCGACGCAGCCTTTGCCGCTGCCTCGGGAACGCTCGCGGCTCCCGCCAAGTCGGGCCTCGGCTGGCACGTCCTCAAGGTCGATACGATCAAGCGCAATGTCGGCAAATCGCTTGACCAGGCGCGCGCAGAAATCACTGCGGCGATCACGCTCGAAAAGCGCCGCGCCGCACTTTCAGACCTTGCCGCACAGGTTGAGCAGGAAATCGACAATGGCACTGGCCTTGCCGACATTGCCAAGACGCTGAACCTCACCGTGGCCTCGACCCCCGCCCTCACTGCCGATGGCAGCGTATTCGGCAAGCAGGGTGAGAAGGCTCCGGCCGAAATCGCACCGCTGGTCCAGGCCGCCTTCGCCATGGAACGCGAAGGCGAAGCGCAGCTGGCAGAGATCAAGCCCGGCGAGATTTTCGCGATCTACGACGTCGGTCAGCTGACCGCCGCCACGCCCGCTCCGCTTGACCTTATCAAGGGCACCGTCGCCCGCGACTGGGCCGTGCAGCAAGGCTCGGCCAAGGCCAAGGCCGCGACCGACAAGATCCTCGCAGCAGTCAACAAGGGCACGCCCTTGGCCGAAGCGATGAAGCTGGCAGGCGTTGCCCTCCCCGCACCGCAACCGGTCGATCTGCCGCGTCAGGCGCTCACGCAGATGCAGGGCAAGGTCCCCCCACCGCTCGCCCTGATGTTTGCAATGGCCAAGGGCAGCAACAAGCGACTCGAAGGGCCGAACAACGCCGGCTGGTACGTCGTCTCGCTCAAGGAGATCGTGCTCGGTCAGGTTCAGCGCAACGATGCGATCTTCAAGCAGGCCGCCGCCTCGTTCGCACAGGATGCCGGCAGCGAACTTGCCGACCAGTTGCGCATCGCCATTCGCAACGACGTCGGCGTCGAACGCAACGAGGCGGGTATCAAGGCTGTCCGCAACCAGCTGACCGGCGCGAACGCGCAGTAAGCCGATGACGATCCTGGCAGAACCCGCCACCGCCCTTCCTGAAAACCATCAGGCCGCGCTTGCCCAGCTCTCGTCGGGCAAGCCCGCCCTCGTCTGGCGCAAGCTGATCGTCGATACCGAAACACCGGTCGGCGCGGCGCTCAAGCTGATGGAAAGCGGGCGTGGCGATTTCCTGCTCGAATCCGTGCAGGGCGGCGAAGTGCGCGGGCGCTACAGCCTGCTCGGCATCGACCCCGACCTCGTCTTCCGTGCCACCGGCCGCAGTGCCGAAATCAACCGCATCTGGCGGCACGATCGCGCTGCCTTTGCACCTCTGCCCGGCGACGCTCTGGCCGAACTGCGCGCGCTGGTCGCCTCTTGCCGGATCGACGTGCCTGCCGCGCTGCCCTCGGCGCTGGCCTGCCTCGTCGGCTACTTCGGCTACGAAACGATAGGCCTCGTCGAGAAGCTGCCCCGCGCCGAACAGAGCGACCTCGTCCTACCCGACATGCTGTTCACCCGCCCGACCGTGGTGCTGGTGTTCGACCGCCTGTCCGACGAACTCTTCGCCATCGCCCCGGTCTGGGCCGAAGGCGGCGAGCCTGCAAGGCTGCTGGAAGCCGCAGCCGAGCGCATCGACAACGCCCTGCGCAAGCTGGCCGACCCGGTTCCCGCCGACACCCGCCTCGCCGAAGCGGTGGATGTCACGCCTCAGCCGGTCATGTCGGCAGCCAACTACGCCCAGATGGTCACCCGCGCGAAGGATTACATCGAGGCGGGCGACATCTTCCAGGTCGTGCTGGCCCAGCGTTTCGCCGCGCCCTTCCCCCTGCCGCCGGTCGCGCTCTACCGCGCGCTGCGCCGCATCAACCCCTCGCCGTTCCTCTACTTCCTCGACATGCCGGGCTTCGCACTGACCGGATCGAGCCCGGAAATCCTCGTCCGCATCCGTGATGGCGAAGTAACGATCCGTCCCATCGCCGGCACCCGTCCCCGCGGCAAGACCGCCGAGGAAGACCGCGCCAACGAGGAATCGCTGCTCGCCGATCCCAAGGAGCGCGCCGAACACCTCATGCTGCTCGATCTCGGTCGGAACGATGTCGGCCGCGTGGCGAAGGCTGGCACCGTCAAGGTCACCGAGAGCTACACGGTCGAGCGCTACAGCCACGTCATGCACATCGTCTCGAACGTGGTCGGCCAGCTTGACACGAACCGGGCTGACAGCGTCGACGCGCTCTTCGCAGGCTTCCCCGCAGGCACCGTCAGCGGCGCTCCGAAGGTCCGCGCCTGCGAGATCATCGCCGAACTCGAACCCGAAACCCGCGGCGCCTACGCCGGCGGCGTGGGCTACTTCGCCCCCGACGGCTCGGTCGACAGCTGCATCGTCCTGCGCACCGGCGTGATCAAGGACGGCGTCCTCCACGCCCAGGCAGGCGCAGGCATCGTCGCCGACAGCAATCCCGAATACGAACAGCGCGAATGCGAGCTGAAGTCCGGCGCCCTGTTTGCAGCGGCGCGCGAAGCTGTCCGAGTCGCCACTGAACCGAAGTTTGGCCAATGATCCTCGTCATCGACAACTACGACAGCTTCACCTGGAACCTCGTCCACTACCTGATGGAGATGGGCGCGGAGGTTGAGGTCGTGCGCAACGATGCGCTGACCGCAGATCAGGCGATCAGGACGGGCGCGCAGGGGTTCCTGCTCTCGCCCGGCCCATGCACGCCCAACGAGGCGGGGGTCAGCCTCGATCTCGTCGGCGCGGCGGCGGATGCGAAGGTGCCGCTGCTCGGCGTGTGCCTTGGGCACCAGTCGATCGGGCAGTACTTCGGTGGCAAGGTCGTGCGCGGCGGGTTGATGCACGGCAAGACCTCGCCGGTCACGCATGATGGCACCGGGGTGTTCGAGGGCCTGCCCTCGCCGTTCATCGCCACGCGCTATCACTCGCTGATCGTCACCGACATTCCTGACTGCCTCGCGGTCAACGCGCAGTCGGACGACACGCACGTCATGGGCTTCCGTCACACGTCGCTGCCGATCCACGGCGTGCAGTTCCACCCGGAGAGCATTGCCACCGAACACGGGCATGCGATGGTCGCGAACTTCCTCAAGCTGTGCGGCATCAAGACCAACCCGCTCCCGGCATGAGCCTTCCAGACGTTACTCACCCGCTCGATGAAGCCGAGGCAGAGGCCGCCTTCGCCGCGATTCTCGACGGCACCGTGTCTGACGATGCCATCGCCCGGTTCCTCACGGCGCTTTCCGACCGTGGCGAAACTGCCAGCGAAATTGCCGGAGCCGCCCGCGCCATGCGCGCCCGGATGATCCCGGTCAGTGCGCCTGCCAACGCCATCGACGTTTGCGGCACCGGCGGCGACGGCCATCACACGCTCAACGTCTCCACCGCCGTCAGCCTCGTCGTCGCAGCCTGCGGCGTGCCCGTGGCCAAGCACGGCAACCGCGCCGCCAGTTCCAAGGCAGGCGCGGCCGATACATTGGAAGCGCTTGGCCTCAACCTTGATCGCGCGGCCGAAACTGCCGAGGACACGCTGAACGATCTCGGCATCTGCTTCCTTTTCGCGGCGCGCCATCACCCCTCGATGGGCCGGATCATGCCGATCCGGAAGGCACTCGGCCGTCGGACGATCTTCAACTTGATGGGTCCGCTTGCCAATCCCGCAAACGTGCGCCGCCAGCTCGTCGGCATCGCCCGCCCCGCCTACGTGCCGATCTATGCCGAAGCCATCCGCCGCCTCGGCACCGACCACAGCATGGTCATCTCGGGCGACGAAGGCCTCGACGAACTCAGCCTGGCAGGCGGCAACGAACTGGCCGAAGTGCGTGGCGGCGAAGTCCTCATGCGCCGCGTCTCGCCCGCCGATGCCCACTTGCCACTCGCACCAGTCGACGCGATCCGTGGTGGTGATGCCGCATTCAACGCCCGCGCCCTGCGCGCCTTGTTACAAGGCGAGGAAGGCCCCTACCGCAACGCCGTCTTGTTCAACGCCGCCGCCGCGCTGATCGTCGCAGGCGAAGCGGCTGACTGGCATGAAGGCGTAGAGGAAGCGGCCGAAGCGCTCGACAAGGGCCTCGCCAATGCCCTGCTCGATTGCTGGATTGCGGCGCTCAGGTAAAGCGCCTGCCCACCCCCACCCCCACCCCCTCCCGCCTGCGGGAGGGCCGCGAGACTTGCTGCACGCAGTGAAGTTAGTCGCAGCGGGGTGGGCTTGGTCGAAGGACACACTTGCCCCCAAGCGCCCAACCTCGCTAAGGCCGCCGCCATGACCGACAAGCTCACCGAGATCTGCGATACCAAGCGCGGCGAAGTTGCCGCTCGCAAGGCAGCCGTTACCATCGCCGAACTGGCCGATCGCGCTGCCGGGCAGAGCGCCCCGCGCGGTTTCGAAGCGGCCTTGCGCGCCAAGGCTGCCTCGGGTTTCGCGCTAATCGCCGAGATCAAGAAGGCCAGCCCCTCGAAAGGGCTGATCCGCGCAGACTTCAAACCGGCCGATCACGCCCGCGCCTATCAGGCCGGAGGCGCTGCGTGCCTTTCGATCCTGACCGACGCACCCTATTTTCAGGGTCACGAGGACTATCTCGTCGAAGCCCGCGCTGCCTGCGCTCTGCCGGTGATCCGCAAGGACTTCATGGTCGATCCGTGGCAGTGCCTCGAAGCCCGCGCGATCGGGGCCGACGCCATCCTGATCATCGCCGCATGCCTGTCGGACCAGCAGATGGCCGAGATCGAAGCCGCCGCGCGCGAACAGGGCATGGACGCGCTGGTCGAAGTACACAACGAAGAGGAAATGGAGCGCGCGAGCCGCCTCCAGTCCCGCCTGATCGGCGTCAACAATCGTGACCTCAAGCGCTTCGTGACCGACCTTTCCACGACCGAGCGCCTTGCCCCGCTCGCCCCGGAAGGCACTTTGCTGGTCGCCGAGAGCGGAATAAACACCCATGCCGATCTGCTGCGCCTCGAACAATGCGGCGCGCGCACGTTCCTCGTGGGCGAAGCACTGATGCGTCAGGCCGACGTCGAAGCGGCGACGCGGGGGCTACTGGCAGGTTAATCGTCAGGCTGCGGCCTGGCTTGCCATAGCCACGCGAACGCTGCGCCGCCCCTTCTCGTCCTTGCGGGTCTCGAAACCGCCGAGTGCAGCGAACACCTTGGCCCAATTCGCCCCGCCGTTGTCCTTCGGTCGTATGCCTCGGCGGCCGAGTTCTGCACTGAGCGTCTGCAGGCTTATCCAGCCCTCGTTGTCAGCGAGGCGCGCAATCTCCTGCAGGATTACCGGCAAGTTCGGTCCCATTCCCGTGCCGGTCGGCGGTCCCGCCGGCAGCACAAGCTTCGCTTGCAAGGCAGGCTTCGGTTTCGCTGCGGGCGTAGGTTGCGGGGTAGGCTTCGCTTGCGCGGCGGGCTTCGGTTGTGATGCCGGCTTCGCTTGCGAAGGTGCTGTGGGAACCGAAATCTCGAAGAATTTGGCGCAGGACTGCCGATACTTGTTGTCCGTCGACGCCCTGCCAAATCCGTAGACCGCAATCCCCTCCGCCTTGAGGAAGGTGGTCAAAGCGACGAAATCCCGGTCGCTGGATACGATGCACAAGGAATCGCACTTGCCGCGAAGCGCAAGTTGCATCGCCTCGACAACGAGAGCGAGGTCCGCAGCATTCTTGCCGGATTCAGCTGGCGTTACTTGCCGAGCCTCGATCACGTTGCAACGCGAACTCGACCCACGGCTTGGCTGCTGGATGGCTGAAATCACCGAACGCGTATTGGATGATCGGCCTGCCGAGCTTGGACACTTCCAGCAAAACCTCGGCCATGTATGCCGGTCGCATGTTCTCGGCATCGACAAGTAGTGCGATGCGGTGGTGCTCGGCATTATCAGTCATCACCATCATTATTCCGTGGGAAGGCTAACGAATTCCCAACAAACCACCGACCCGGAGCAAATTGCTGTCCTACAGGACCACTATCTGCCAACATTCGCCCATGCTCGCGAACTCGTTGCCCCGCCTTGAAATGCGCAGCTTTCCACGCCATTGCCGCGCGCGAAAAGGGGGCTTACGCGTTTCTCTCAGGACTGTGTAAACCCCGTAAACCCCTGTTCAGATTTCAGAGGACCCGGATGAACGACCTGACGCATATCGATTCGGCCGGGACAGCGCGCATGGTCGACGTCGGCGGCAAGGCCGAGACGCACCGGGTCGCTGTGGCCCGGGGCTTCATCAGGATGTCAGCGGCCACGCTCGAAGCGATCCGCACCGGCAATGCGCCCAAGGGCGACGTCCTCGGTCCCGCCCGCATCGCCGGAATCATGGCAGCAAAGAAGACTGGCGATCTCATTCCGCTGTGCCACCCGCTGGCCCTCGATTCCGTCAATGTCGACTTTGCGCTGGTGGCAGAAGGTATCGAGTGCACCGCCACTGCCTCGCTCACCGGGCGGACCGGGGTGGAGATGGAAGCGCTGACCGCCGTCAGTCTCGCGCTGCTCACCATTTACGACATGGCCAAAGCGCTCGACAAGGGCATGGTCATCGAAGCAGTCCGCCTGATCGAGAAGCGCGGCGGCAAGTCGGGCACCTGGCGCGCGGAAGAACAGTGAGAACGCCACCGCTTCCGCTCGCCGAGGCGCAGGCGCGCCTGCTCGCACTGGCACCGGCCCTCGCTGTCGAGCACCGCGCGGTAACCGAATGTCTCGGCCACTATCTCGCCGCCCCACTCCACGCTCGCCGTACCCAGCCAGCCGCTCCGGTATCGGCGATGGACGGCTATGCCCTGCGTAGCGCGGATCTGTCCGGACCGTGGCGGGTGATCGGAGAAAGCGCTGCGGGCCATCCCTTCGCGGGCATCGTCGGCTCGGGCGAGGCCGTGCGCATCAGCACTGGCGCCGTCGTACCGGACGGGGCCGACATGGTGCTGCTGCAGGAAGACGCCTCACGCGTTGGCGACGTTCTCGAACTGACCGGTGCGCCCCCCGTCCCGCCCGTCCGCCACGTCCGGCCAGCAGGCATGGACTTTGCCGAGCAGGCGGTGCTCATCGAGGCTGGCGAGCGCATCGGCCCGGCGCAGATCGCACTGGCCATCGCCGGGGGCCACGCTCACATGCCCGTGCGCCGCCGCCTGCGGCTGACAGTGATCGACAGCGGCGACGAGTTGGTTGCGCCCGGCCACTTGCCCGCGCTCCACCAGTTACCCGCGAGCAATGGCCCGATGCTCTGCGCCATGGCGGCAGGGCTGCCATGCGACATCCGCCACGCGGGTCCGGTTGCGGATGATCTCGCAGCGCTTGCCGATGCGCTGGACACCGCCGCCGAAGCCGACGTGATCGTCACCAGCGGCGGGGCGTCGGTCGGCGATCACGATCTGGTCCGTCCGGCGCTGGAAGCAGTTGGCGCATCAATCGACTTCTGGCGGGTCGGCATCAAGCCGGGCAAGCCGCTGCTCGTGGCGACGCGCGGAGAACAGATTATCCTCGGCCTCCCCGGCAATCCCGCCTCGGCCTATGTGACTGCATTCCTGTTCCTGCTGCCTCTGCTGCGCGCAGGGCTTGGTGCGAGCGCTCCCTTGCCGCGTGCAATCCCTTCCCGTCTTGCAACGGCAATGCCACCGGGCGGCAGTCGCATGGAATTTTTGCGGGCGCACTGGGACGGCGGGCAGGTCAGTCTTGACCCGCTGCAGGATTCGGGCGCGCTTTCGCCGCTGTCGCGGGCAAATGCGCTGGTCGTTCGCGAAGCAGGCGCGCCAGCGAAAGCCACCGGAACAGATGTTCCGGTTTACCTGCTCGAAAATGGCGGAATTGCTTGACGAGTCGTGATTGGTTGCTTATCCGTTCCGCATTCGTTCACTCGCGGAGAACCGCCAATGTTGACGCGCAAGCAGCATGAACTGCTCTCTTTCATCCAGGTCCGTCTGGAGGAATCCGGCATTTCCCCCTCGTTTGAGGAAATGAAGGAAGCGCTCGATCTCAAGTCCAAGTCTGGCGTGCATCGCCTGATCTCGGCGCTTGAGGAACGCGGTTTCATCCGCCGTCTGCCCAACCGCGCTCGCGCACTGGAAGTGCTGCGCCAGCCTGACAGCGCAGTAAGCAAGTCCGCCCCTGCGCGTGAACCTGCAGCGACAAGCGCAGTTGTCACGCCGTTGCGCCCGCCGGCAAAGGTAACGCCTGCTCCGGCGAACGACGTGATCGAACTGCCGCTCCATGGCAAGATCGCGGCCGGTGTGCCGATCGAGGCGCTGGAGACAACTGCCACCCTGCCCGTACCGGCCGCGCTGCTTGGTGCTGGCGAACACTATGCGCTTGAGGTTTCCGGCGACTCGATGGTCGAGGCCGGTATCTTCGACGGCGATTACGCTCTCGTGCGGAAGACCGACATTGCCCGCGATGGCGAGATCGTGGTGGCGCTGGTGCGGGGCGAAGAAGCAACGCTCAAGTACCTGCACCGCGAAAAGGGCATGATCCGTCTCGATCCGGCCAACGCGGCGTACGATCCGCAGTTCTATCGTCCCGACGAAGTGGCCGTGCAGGGCAAGCTGGCCGGACTTCTGCGGCGCTATCACTGACTTCGCTGCCGGCCGCCAGCAGGCTGCATCACTCTGATTTCAAAATAGAACAAGCCGCTCGGGGAATGGTCTTCGAGCGGCTTTCTTCATGTGCACAGTCGGTTATACTAAATATCAATCAATTTGGTTGAGATTTTTCTGGCGCGCGGACCGCCTCCGGTGTAGTTTCCAATGTTACCGAATGCCCCACACGGGGCGCCCCTTCCGGGACGGCCTGCCAGTAGATGGGGCGTCGGCAACGGAAGAGGTGTTGCCAATGGCTTATGCAGTTGAAAATACGAGACGCCGACAGACGCAGACCTTCATCGCGGTAGGCCTGCTCCATGGTGTGGCGATCTGGGCCATCGCTTCGGGCTTTGCCAGCGGGATGGTCCACGTGCTCAAGGACCGCCTGGTCGCACAGCAGTGGAAGGACGAAGAGGTCAAGGTGACGCCAATAGCACCGCCGCCTGACATCAAACCCGCCGTCAAGCCGGAAAGCCGCCCTCTGGTCGCGCCTCGTTCCGACATCACACTCGGTCCGGTTGATCCCGGCGTCGGCATCGTTCCGGTCGAGATCACTCCCATCACACCTGTGGAAATCGGACCCTTCACGCCGCCCGAGGTCAAGCCATCTCCATCCGCGAGCTTCGCAATGCGTGCCGCCGCGCCGAAGGGGTCGCCTGGATCGTGGGTCTCGGACCGCGACTATCCGAGCGCCGCAATCCGCGAGGAGCGCGAAGGCCTCACCCGCTTCCGCCTGAGCATCGGCGCCGATGGGCGGGTGACGGGATGCGAGATCATCGGATCGAGCGGATCGCCCGATCTCGATGCCGCAACCTGCGCCAAGGTCAGTACGCGCGCACGCTTCGTCCCTGCCCTGGGCGGCGATGGCATGCCAACAACTGGTAGTTACACCGGCTCGGTGCGCTGGGTCCTGCCATAATCTGATCGCGGGGTCTGCCCCGGCAGGCAGGCCCCGCTCACTGGCAGGTGCCTTGGCAGCGTCAGCCGTTTGTTCGCACCTGCGCTCCCTTGATCAATGTACCGACTTGCCGCACTCTTTGTTCCGAGCGGGCAAGACGGGGATCAAGACATGAGCGATGCAGTTCATCCCTTGAGCGAGCAGATCAGCCAAGCGGCCACCAGCCCAGCCCGGAGCCAGGAGCTCACGCTCTCGGATTTGCGTGCTGCAATGGCTGCTGGATGGCAGGACTTCAGAGCGTTCCCGCAGTTCGGCCTCTTCTTCGGGGCGACATATGTCGCCGCCGGATTGTTGATCTGGGCGGTGCTTTTCAAGGGTGGACAACTGGCCTGGCTCGTCCCGGCCGCAGCGGGCTTTCCCCTCGTCGCCCCCTTCGTCGCAGTCGGCCTTTACGAGGTAAGCCGCCGTAGCGAGGCCGGGCTGCCGATCGGATGGCGCACAGTACTCCTCGCTCTCAAGGGGCGAGGCGACGAGCAGATCATCTCGATGGGGGTGATCGTGTTTGTTGCCTTCGGGTTCTGGCTGATGGTTGCCCACGGCATCTTCGCCATTTTCCTTGCCGAGAGTGGCTCTTCAGCGGAATCGCTTGCTTGGCTGGCCACTCGCGCCGGCGTTGCCATGCTGCTGGTCGGCAGTGCCGTGGGGGCGGTCATGGCCTTTGCGTTTTACGCGATCACGGTGATCAGCCTGCCGATGCTCGTCGACCGTGAGGTGGATTTTCTGACGGCGATCTTCACCAGCATCGCCACCGTCCGTGCAAACCGCGTGGTCATGATCGGCTGGGCTATCGTGATTGCCGCTATTCTCTTCGTCGCGATGCTGCCGTTGTTTCTCGGACTGCTGGTGGCGCTTCCGGTGCTCGCCCATGCGACCTGGCACCTCTACCGTCGCGCTGTTCCATCCTGAAGCGCGAGTCGGAAACGGGCCAGCGGTACCAGCCCTGCTGCCCTTGCGTTTCTGCCACGGTGCGGATGCGCCCGGTAGTCAGGTTGATCGACAAGCCGCCGGTAGATGAAAGAAAGGTCCGGTCTGCCTTCAGCATCTCCGGTCGACAGGAGAATGGTAGTCGGCGGTCGGCAATGACGATGTCTGCGCGTTCGCAGGCCGCAGCCAGCGCCAGGTCGTCGATGTAGTTGCGGCTGCGTGCGATCAGGACGGTAAAGCGCCGTCCATCTCGCTGCATACGCGCCACGCAGAAATCGTTGTTGCATCTGGCACCGCGCCACCCGTCAAGCGGGCGCAAATCGCCTTCCATTCCAGCCAGTTCAAGCAGATTGTCGCGCATGTAGTCCCCGCGCCCCATGCGCAGGACGATGAGGTCTTCACCTTCTCCGGTAATGCCGACGTGATGGCCATCGCCGGTCACGAGGATGTCGGGCGTTGGTGTCAGTATCATCGCGGCAAGGGCAATGCCTGCCGGAGCCATGCCCCACAGCCTGACCCGTCCCGTCCACAGTGCCAGCCAGAGCATTCCGGCAATGAACACGATGAAGCTCCATGGAGCGACCGGGGGCAGCATGGTGACGGCGCCGGGCTGCGCTGCGACGAAGTGCGCCAGCGCGAGCAGCAAGTCGAGCGACTGGCCGACCAGCCACCAGACGGGTGCGCCGGCGCCTGCAAGGTCGAGCAGCAGTGCCAAGCCGATCAGCGGCATGGTCACGAAAGTCGTAAGCGGGATGGCGATAACGTTGGCAAGCGAGCCGTAGACCCCGGCGCGGTGAAAGTGGAACAGGCCGATCGGCATCAGCGCCAGTTCGATGACCACACCGGTGATCAGCAAAAGGATCAGGCTGCGCGCCATGCGCACGACCGGCCCGTGATGCTCGCCGGTCAGGAACCCACGCACCGGCGCGCTGGAGTGAAAGGCGATGATCGCGATCACGGCGGCAAAGCTCATCTGGAAGCTGGGTCCCAGCACCGCCTCGGGCCAGAACAGCATCACGACCAGCCCGCCGACGGCGACCATGCGCAATGACAAGGGATCGCGCCCGAGTGCGAGGGCTGCCAGAACCAGCAAAGCACCAATGCACGACCGGATCGTTGGCACTTCGGCTCCGGTAAGCAGGGTGTAGGCCAGCCCCGCAAGTGCCCCAGCAAAGGCCGCAGCGAGCGGCACCCGGACGCGCAGGGCAATCCATGGCGACAGGGCCAGCAACCGCGCGACGATCCAATAGACGGCGCCGACCAGAGCGCTGACATGGAGCCCGCTGATCGAGAGCAGGTGTGTGAGCCCGGCATCGCGCATGGCGTCCTCGTCGGTGGTGGCGATGGCGCCACGGTCGCCGCTGGCGAATGCGGCTGCGATGCTTCCGGCAGAGCCGGCGAGCCGTGAGCGAACGTGATCTGCAAGGCTCTTCTGCAATCCGCGCAGTGTTGCGCCATGGCCGGACCGCGCGAGGACCTGCACCCCGCCGATTACGCTTCCGGTGGCGGCCAACCCGTCGAACCAGGCGGCGCGGGCGAAGTCGTAGGCTCCGGGAAGCATCGGCTCTGCCGGGGGCATGAGCCGCACCCGCATACGAGCCTTGGCACCTTCGACGAGGTCCGGCACGTCCTTGTCCCGGGGAAGATTGACTCGGACCTGCACTGGTCCGGGAAAGTCTGCGAGCCGGGTCTCGATCACGAGGCGGGCACGGGCCTTGGCCGGCTCCTCGCGCCGCTCCAGAACCTCACCCTCAATCGATACGACGCGCGGGCCGCCAATGCCTGGCTGCCCGACCAGTGCCGAGCGTGTCCAGATCGTCGCGAGCCCTGCTGCAACCATGATTGCGACGCCGATAGCCGCATGCCGCAAGTGCGGGTGGCGGCTTTCGTCGAGGGCGGCGAAGGCCAGAATGGCGATTGCAAAGCACCCCAGCAGCGCTGCAATCCATTGCGCCGGTACTGGCAGAACGATCCAGAGGACAATGCCCGTGGCAAAGGCAACCACCAGCCATAATCCACGTTCGAACGGGCGGGCCTCGAGGAATGCCTCTGCCCCGTCACTGCCCTTCGCAAGCATGCTGGACAATCGCGCGCGGATGTCCCAATGCCGCGCGCGTCGGACCGGCGAGTTGCCCGGATCGGTGGCAGGATCGCCTGCCGCTGGCCCAACTGTCGCCGAAGACGCCATGGATTTCAAAGGAAGGATAGCGCGGCCAATGGCAAGCGCCACTGACACCGTTTCTGCAGGATCGACCGCCGCCAAGGGCGTGGTCACCCGCTTTGCCCCCTCGCCCACCGGCTTCCTGCACATTGGCGGCGCGCGAACCGCGCTGTTCAACTGGCTCTATGCCCGCCACAACGGCGGCAAGTACCTGCTGCGCATCGAGGACACCGACCGCGCCCGTTCGACGGATGCTGCGATCGAGGCAATCTTCGACGGCCTCAACTGGCTGGGCCTTGGCGGCGACGAGGAACCGGTGTTCCAGTTCGCCCGGTCCGACCGCCACGCCGAAGTGGCGCACAAGCTGCTCGAAGCTGGGCATGCCTACCGCTGCTACCTGACGCAGGAAGAACTGGCGGCGCGGCGCGAGAAAGCACAGGCCGAGCGCCGCCCCTTCCGCATCGACAGCGAGTGGCGCGATGCGACACCGGATCAGTGGCCGGCCGACCAGTCCTATGTGGTCCGCATGAAGGCCCCGCGCGAAGGCGAGACAACGATCCCCGACCGCGTGCAGGGTTCGATTACCGTGCAGAACAGCGAACTCGACGATTTCATCGTCCTGCGCTCCGATGGCACGCCGACCTACATGCTCGCTGTGGTGGTCGACGATCACGACATGGGCGTTACCCACGTGATCCGTGGCGACGACCATATCAACAATGCCTTCCGCCAGTTGGTGATCGTCCGCGCCATGGACGCCATCGAAGGCGGCTGGCCGGACCCGATCTATGCCCATATCCCGCTGATCCACGGCGCAGACGGGGCAAAGCTTTCCAAGCGTCACGGCGCGTTGGGCGTCGATGCCTATCGTGACGAAATGGGCCTGCTGCCCGAGGCGGTGTTCAACTACCTGCTGCGGCTCGGTTGGGGACATGGCGACGAGGAGATCATCAGTCGCGATCAGGCGGTCGAATGGTTCGATATCGCCGATGTCAACAAGGGCGCATCGCGCTTTGACCTCAAGAAGCTGCTGAACCTCAACGGGCACTATATCCGTGAGGCCGATGATGCGCGGCTGGCCGGGCTCGTCGCACCCAAGCTGGCGGCGCTCGAGGCGGGGTTCAGCGCGGATGCAGGCCTTGATCTGCTTACGCGCGCCATGCCCGTGCTCAAGGTGCGTGCGGCAGATCTCAACGAACTGGCAGCAGGTGCGGTGTTCCTCTTCGCGCAGCGCCCCCTGCCGATGACCGAGAAGGCTGCGGCCCTTCTCACCAACGAGGCACGCGCGCTGCTGGCAAAACTTGCAGGCGTGCTCGAAGCTGAAAACGGCTGGACAATCGAGGGTCTCGAGGCCACCGTGAAGCAAATGGCCGAGGAGCTTGGGATAGGCTTGGGCAAGATCGCCCAACCGTTGCGCGCAAGCCTGACGGGACAGACTACCTCGCCGGGAATTTTCGACGTATTGGCACTGCTCGGCAAGGACGAGTCGCTGTCGCGTATCCGCGACCAGGCGGCCTGATCCGGGGCAGGTAACTGTAAACAGACAATAACAGGAGGGCTTAGGCGTGAGCGAAAACCAGGCTTCTTTGACCGCGGGCGGCAACAGCGTGGACATGCCGATCAAGAGCGGCACCATCGGTCCGGACGTCATCGACATCCGCAAGCTCTATGGCCAGACGGGCATGTTCACCTATGACCCGGGCTTCACCTCGACAGCGAGCTGCGACAGCGCGATCACCTATATCGACGGTGACGAAGGCGTGCTGCTCCATCGCGGTTATCCGATCGGCCAGCTGGCCGAGCATTCCTCGTTCATGGAAGTGAGCTATCTGCTGCTCAACGGCGAACTGCCGAGCCAGCAGGAACTTGCAGACTTCACGCGGACGATCACCCGTCACACCATGCTGCACGAGCAGCTCGCCACGTTCTATCGTGGCTTCCGCCGCGATGCGCACCCGATGGCGATCATGTGCGGCGTCGTCGGCGCTCTGTCGGCATTCTACCACGACAGCACCGACATCGCCGATCCGACGCATCGCAAGATCAGCTCGCACCGCCTGATCGCCAAGATGCCGACGATTGCGGCAATGGCGTACAAGTACTCGGTGGGTCAGCCGTTCGTCTATCCGGACAACAAGCTGTCCTACACCGGCAACTTCCTGAAGATGACCTTCGGCGTCCCGGCCGAGGAATACGAAGTGATCCCCGCCGTCGAAAAGGCCATGGACCGCATCTTCATCCTCCACGCCGATCATGAGCAGAATGCCTCGACCTCGACCGTGCGCCTCGCTGGCTCGTCGGGCGCAAACCCGTTCGCATGCATCGCGGCCGGTATCGCCTGTCTGTGGGGTCCGGCGCATGGCGGCGCGAACGAAGCCGCGCTCAACATGCTCAAGGAAATCGGCACGCCCGATCGCATCCAGCATTACATTGATCGCGCCAAGGACAAGAACGATCCGTTCCGCCTGATGGGCTTCGGTCACCGCGTCTACAAGAACTACGACCCGCGCGCGACCGTTATGCAGCAGACCGTGCGCGAAGTGTTCGACGCACTCAAGGTCAACGATCCGCTGTTCGAGACCGCGCTTCGCCTCGAGGAAATCGCGCTGAGCGATCCGTACTTCGCGGAGAAGAAGCTGTTCCCGAACGTCGACTTCTACTCGGGCATCATCCTCTCGGCGATCGGTTTCCCGACCACGATGTTCACCGTGCTCTTCGCCCTCGCCCGCACCGTGGGCTGGGTCGCGCAGTGGAACGAAATGATCAGCGATCCAGGCCAGAAGATCGGGCGTCCGCGCCAGCTCTACACCGGCCCGACCGAGCGCGACTACGTGCCGCTCAGCAGCCGCTGAGGCAATAAAAGGCGCGGCCGAGTCTTTTCGTGCCGGTTTTTCAAGAGAAACCGGTTGGCCACGCCAGATCTACACCGGCCTGACCGAGCGCGATTATGTGCCGCTCAGCAACCGCTGAGCGAGCATTGATCGATCGAAACAAAGGAGAGGCGACGATGACGATGGTTCTCAGGATTTTCGGCATCGTCGCCCTTCTCATGGGCGGCCTGTGGGTCGGCCAGGGCCTCGGGCTGATCATGTGGCCATCGTCGAGCTTCATGCTCGCGCAGACGCAATGGGCCTATATCGGCGCAGGCCTGATGTTGATTGGCGTGGTGGCGCTGTGGCGCGCCGCGAGACGCAGCCGCTAACCGATAGCGCTGGCCTGAGCGGCATTGTCCGCAGGCAGTGACAGCACGAACCTTGCCCCGCCCTGCGGCGAAGTGCCGACGACGAGTTCACCACCCATCGCCCGCGCCAGCCTGCGCGAGATGTAGAGGCCAAGCCCGCTTCCGCCATCACCGCTGCGGCCGAGGCGTTCGAACTTCTCGAACACCTTCTCGGCCTGTTCGGGCGCAATCCCCTCGCCTTCGTCGCTGACCGAGATCCAAGCCAGCGCATCGTCGCCTCCGCACTCGATGCGCACAGTCGTGTCGCTGCGGGTATAGCGGATGGCGTTGCCGATCAGGTTGAGCAGGACCTGCAGCACCCGCCGGAACTCCCCGATGGCGGGTACATGCTCGTCAACCGACGGCAAAGCCAGCACGATGCCTCGCTCGCGCGCGCGCACGCCGAGGATGCCGGCGGCGCGCCTCGCGCAGTCGGCAAGGTCAATGTGATCCGGTTCCGGGGCAAAGCCCTCAGCCTCGACTGTCTCGAGGTCGGCAAGGTCCTCGACTAGCGAAGCAAGATGACGTCCCGCTTCGGCGATGTCCCCGGCGTAGGCCACGTATTGCTCGGGCAGAGGGCCGGCAAGCCGGGTGCGAATCGTCTCGGCATTGGCGATGATCCGATTTATCGGCTGCCGCAACGCCGGCGCCAGCTTACGGCCGAGCAGGCCCTTCCAATCCGCCACTTTCACCGCCACTGCAGCAGCGGCATCGGCAGAGGTGGCCGCAAAAGCTGGCAGGACCGTTTCGGCAATCAGCAGCAGTTCGAAGCCGCCGCTCCGCAGCGGCAGGATGCAGGCCTTCCATTCACGCGCGGAGCCCTGAATCCTGAGGCGAGCGCCATCGAGCAGGCGCCAGTGCAAGGGCTGACGATGGGTACTGCCATCCACTTCGACAAGATCGGTCCAGTAGCGGCCGAAGCCCTGACGCACCGCGACGGCGAATGAGGCAAGATCGGGCCCTTGGACCATCCCGGACACGACCCGCTGCTCGGCATCAAGCACGATGTGAGCTTCGGCCAATTGGCGCAGCAGCGCTTGATCGGTACAGCTGCCATCCTGTCCAGCCCAAGCATCGGCCGCCAGGCGCCATTCGGTGATCTCTATTTTGGTACCTTCGCCGTCCGGCGTCGCGCAGGCGCGAAAGGACAGCGGCTGTTCGGTGTCGGCAATCGTCAGTTGGCCGGACAATGTCAGTCTGGCGGTGCGTGAGCGGCGGACCAGTGCCAGCAGGCCCGGCAGCGCCAATGCACCGGGATAGGCTCCGCCGAGCCGGACCTGCAGCGCAGCGAGAACTTCGTCCGCCTCGACGAGCCGGTCCGAGCCATCGCAGCGGGCATGGATCGGCCCTGCGGCTGTCATCTCACTGTCCCAGCCCCGCCAGCGAACGCGCGAGAAGCGCCGCGGCGCGATCAGGCTCCAGTCGCTCGATCCCGTCGGGCAGCGCGATTTCCGGATGGAGCGCCACGAATGCCGAAACCACGCCATCCCGACCTGCACCAGCGGCCGCAAGCGACAACGCAAGGCGCGCCAACTGGCTCTCGGTGGTGCACATGATGGCAGTCTCGCGCGAAAGTCCTGCACCAAAGCTCAGCGCCGAAAGGAACAGCGCCACGCCCGCGTTCTCGATCGATAGCACCAAAGGCAGGTCAGGCGCGAGCAGAGCGGTCAGGTGATCGAGCAGCTCGAGCCGCGACACTGACACGGACCGTGCCTTGCGCAGCGCGGTTTCCGCCGTACCGGCCGCCGACATTCCGGACGGGTCCTCGGCGATGTAAGCCTGCATGGTCATCAGTGAGAGATGGTGCAGGTCACCCGGCAGTTCCGCCAGTGGAATCTGCATCCGGCGCAGCGACTGGCCGAAGCGCGCCTGCGCCGCCAGCAGGTTCATGCCTCGCGCGGCGACGTCGGGATCTGGCGAGGCGATGAGATCCTGCACCAGCGGGGTCAGCACGGGATCAAGCCCGAGCCGACCTTGCAATCTTTCGGTCAACTGCCACTCGACAGCCAGCATGTGCAGATGATTGAGCAGGGGCTGATTGCCCGACAGCATGGCGGCAAGACCCGGTCCTGCTTCGCGCGCCCATTGTGCGGCATCGTCATGCCCGGCAGCTTCGCCCAGCGCCTGAACCAGTTGACGCGCTATGTCGGCGAGCATGCCTCGCACGCGGGCAATGACTTCGTCGCTGAAGATCGAACTGTCATCGTTCTGAAGAAGGTGCCTGAGGATCGGGCCCATGTGAACGAGCGCCTGGTCCGCATGGGTCAGATCGTCGCGCAGGAGTGCCTCGATCGCTGCGGGATCGCTGCCGATGGATGCGGTCAATGCCATGCCACGCTCTTAAGGCCGACTGGTTAACTGCGGGTTAGGCGGTTGTGCCGGGCGTTCGCTTCCGGCGAACTGCAATGCCAGCAGGCACATCCCGAAAAGCGCCAGAACCGAAAGGCCGATGGCGGCGTCGAACGGTAGCGCCACACTGAAGAGGGCCAGGACGAGACCGAGCAGAAGACGGTCGGAAAGCCACCCCCTGCCGACCCGGGCAGGCAGCGCCAACCTGACAAGCCGAGCGCCGCCAACAAGCAGCAAGGGCGCGAAAAAGTTGAGACCGAACGGGATGGCAGGCGATGCGGGCAATTCGCTGCGCCAGCCTGCCAGCGTCACCAGTCCCAGATCGATCAGCAGATGGAAAATGCCAACGGCCCGCTGCGCCAGCCCGGAGGCCAGCAGCGAATCGCGTTCGACCTGGCCGAGCAGACTGGCGACACGCTCGATCAGCCATGCAAAGCCGAGCAGGACGAAGCCAATCGCGTAATTCCCCAGCCAGCCAAGGCCACCCCCAAGCAGGCCGACAATGCCTGCAGCAAGACCCACCAGCGCCGGGCGGGTCCCGGCGTGAAGCAGCGCCGGTCCGAAATGCCGCACCACTGCCATTGCCAGTAGCTCGCCGGGTGATCCCGCACCGGGACCATTGGCAGAGAAACTGGTATGGAGCCGCAGCCATTGCCGCTCGGCAACATGGGCCTGATCCTCGGAGCGCACGATGCTCCAGCGGCCATCATCGAGCAGGGCCGAAGGAATGCCACGCTGGGCAACTCGCCCTTGCACGGCAAGACGCAACAGCGCGGACTGGGCATTCCACTCAGGAGGCAAGTCCGCGAGACCGGCGGCGATCCGGCCGGGAAAGCGCATGGCAGCGGCAAAGGCATTGTTGATGTCGATCCGCTCGAAACCCAGCGGAAGGCCAGCCTCGACCGGGAGCGTCAGAACGACGGGACCGGCTTCGATCAGTTCGCGCATGGCCTCCGGCATTGCCAGAAGGCCATCGCCGAGCACGATCACATCGTCCTCGGGCGGCAGCAAGGGCACGAGCGCGCGGGCCGTTGCCACGACATGGAACTGCGCCCCACCCGCCTCGGCGACATGCTGGAGAGCGACCAGTTCGCCGCTGATCCCTTCGGCCATGACGACGATCCGGCGAGCGCCCAGCGAGAGAGCAAGGCCAATCTGGTGGCGCAGCAGCGATCGTCCGCCGATCGGCAGATATCCTCGCAGGCCTCCCGGCTCGGTACCGGCGGCCTCAATCAACGATAGAACTACGACCCGCAAGAATTGGCCTCCTGACGCGCCATCCTAGGGATTGGGGGCCGTGCTGCCAAGGAGGCGGAGCGACTTGTCAGGCGTTAAGAGAGTCTAACGCTTGTCAGGGTTCGACCGCGAGATCGTCCAGCATCTGGCGCAGGCGGCGCAGGACCGCCGGATCGCCTGGCACCGTGTCCAGCGCTTCCTCGGCCAAAGCAAGCAGCCCATCGGCATGGAAGCTGGCCGCCAGTCCCTTGAGTCTCATCGCAGCAACGTGCCAATTGCCGTCGCAGCGCGAACGCCCCAGCAGATCCACTTGCCGTTCAGCGCTTTCGATGAAGGCTGCTCGGAGTTCGCGCACGAGGTCGGGATCGTGCCCGGCGGCAGCGGCAAGATTGGCGTCGAGTGAAGCGCCTTCGTAGGCCATGTGACCGCGCTACGCGCCGAAACGTTAAGGCAGGGTTTATGGAGCGGATCAAATCGTGATATGACAGGTGCATGAACGGGGGAAGACGGATCATTCCGATCGATGGCGCCGACGAGGACGCCGCAGGAGCAAGCATGGCCGGAGCCAGCGCGCCGGACGAATCGGACACGGTCTACACACCTCCGGCATTTCTTGAACAAGCATCGGCAAATGATTGGGATGTAGAGGAAAGTCCTGCTCGTGACAGGAGCTGGATCGCGCCCGCACTTGTGGGCGTGGTAATCCTGGCATGGACGGCGTTCTTCGTCTGGGCCGTGATCCTGCCGCAGTCCGCACCGGTTGTGGCCGAACAGTGGGCATGGTGGACCACGCAGTGGAGCGTGCCGGTCCTGTTGGCGCTTGTGATTCTGCTGGTGGCCATGCGGGCGAGCAAGCGCGAGGCTTCGCGCTTCGCTGATGCTGCGCTGCTGCTTTCGCGCGAATCCGCGCATCTGGAAAAGCGGCTTGTTTCGGTAAACACCGAGTTGTCGCTGGCGCGTGATTTCATCGCCGCGCAAAGCCGCGATCTGGAATCGCTGGGTCGTGTCGCCGTCGAACGCCTGTCCGGTAGCGCTTCGCAGCTTGACGGGCTGATCAGCCGCAACGGCACGCAGATCGACCGCATTGCCGAGGTTTCCTCGGCGGCGCTCGACAATATGGAGAAGCTGCGCGGTCAACTGCCGGTCATCGCCAACGCCGCGAAGGATGTAACCAACAACATCGGCAATGCCGGTCGCACCGCACATCTCCAATTGGAAGAACTTGTCTCCGGTTTCCAGAGGCTCAATGAGTTCGGACTTGCCAGCGAGCGACAGGTGGTCTCCTTCCGTGACCGGGTCGATACCGCACTGCAAGGGTTTGCCAAGGCGTCGGAAGAGCTTGGTATTCTTGCCGAAACCCGGTTCGACGCGCTTGTTCAGCGGACTTCGGAGCAATCCGCGCTGACCGCCGAGGCCGAACAGGCCGCGCTCGCTTCATGGCGCGAACGCAGCACAGCGCAAGCCGCTGCACTCCAGCAGACTCTGGCCCAACTCGGCGAGGCGCACGAGGTACTCCTGGCAGACTCCGCCGGGCGTCTGGCACGTTTCGAGGAAGCGGCCCGCTCGCTGACAGCCATGCTTGAAGCCCAAGGTCGCGACCTTGAGGAACAACTCGCACGTCGCCGAGCATCCGCCGAAGCCAGCGCCGCCGAACAGCGCGTTGCGCTCGAACAGCGCCTTGCCGAGATTGACGAAGCAGTGGCCGAGCGTCGTTCGGCGATCGAAAATGCCGCTGCCTCAGCCGCAGAAGCGCTTGCTGCAAAGCTTGCCGAGATGGATCATGCGATCGAGGCGCAGCGTCGCATGCAGGCTGCGGAGGCGGAAAAGTTGGCGGCTCGTTGCGAGGAAATCGGCACCAAGGTCAGTGCATTCTCCAAGGTTCTTCGCGAGTCGGGCGAACAGGGTGCACAAACAGCGGCGCAGGTAGACAAGGCCATGGCCGATCTCAACGGCCGCCTTGGCGAAATGCGCCACGCGTTGTCCGGCACCGACCTGCAGATCGGCGAACTCACAGATTCCGCCGTGCGCCTGCTCGAACTGATCCAGGCCGGTGGCGACCACACCCGCACCCAGATTCCCGAGGCGCTGCGCAGCACCGAAGCGGGGCTGAAGGGGCTGGAAGACCGCGTGTTCACCTTGCGCGATACCCTGCGCGAGGCGGGCGATGGCGGTCGTGGCCTGTCCGAGACCGTGAGCACTGCTCGCAGCGAAGTTTCCGGCACGATCAAGGAATTGCAGAAGGCTCAGAAGACCCTTTCTGAACAAGCTGTCGAACGTGAGAAGCAACTCGCGGTCTTGCGCGAAGTCCTGTCCGGAGTGCGCGCCGAGAGCGATGCGCTATCGCAGGAGATCGAAAGCAGACTGTCTGGCGCAATTGGCAGCTTGAGCGACGCCGCCATCAAAGCGGGCGACGACCTTCGTGCCAGCACTGCCGGCGAAATCGAAGGCCTGGCGGAAAAGCTGGGCGAGCAGAGCAGTGCAGCGATTGCGCGGGTCCTGCAGGGCCGCGCGGCTGAGCTTGTCGGACGGCTCGAGGAGGCGATCGATGCTGCAGCTGCTGCAAGCCGCGACACCGCGATCCAGATGCGTGACCAGCTCACCAAGGTTGACGAACTGGCCGGCAATCTCGAGGCGCGGGTCGAGCGGGTGCGCGAGAAGGCGGAGGAGAAGGTCGATAACGACTTTGCCCGTCGTGCCGCGCTCATCACGGAATCGCTCAATTCCTCCGCTATCGATATCGCCAAGGCACTCTCGACCGATGTCTCGGAAACTGCCTGGGCGTCGTATCTGCGCGGGGATCGCGGCATCTTCACCCGCCGCGCGGTGTCGCTGCTGGAAAGCGCCGAGGCCAAGGCCGTGCAAGCGCATTACGAGGCAGAGAGCGAGTTCCGCGAACACGTAAACCGCTACATTCACGACTTCGAATCGATGCTGCGCCAGTTGCTTTCCACGCGTGACGGTAACGCGCTGGGCGTTACGTTACTCTCTTCTGACATGGGCAAGCTTTACGTTGCCTTGGCGCAGGGGATCGAACGCCTGCGGACCTAATGGAAATCGCGTGACTTGGGGATGATCCTCACGTCACGCGGGTGGGTGCGGGCCCCCGGTCCGGCGCGTTCCGGGATAGGGCGATTGCATTCGTCTGCCCGCGCAATCGGCGGCATGAGCCGGTCGGCATCGGACAGCGCATCCAGACTGGCGCTGGCGTCGGTCAGGTGCATGGCGATGACGTGGATGACCTCATCGTCATACTCGACCCGCCCGCGCACTTCCATCAGCCGCGCGCCCATGATGACCTTGCGCTGCTTCTCCATCAGGTCAGGCCAGATCACCAGATTAACCACGCCGGTTTCGTCCTCGAGCGTGATGAAGCAGACGCCCTTGGCGCTGCCGGGACGCTGACGCACCAGCACCACGCCAGCCACCTGCACCGTGGCGCGATACTTGTGGCTCCTGAGGTCTGCTGCCCGGACAAAGCCGCGTTCGCCCAGCATCGGCCGCAGGAACGCCAGCGGATGGGCCTTCAGCGACAGGCGATGCGTCTGGTAATCGGCCACGACCTCTTCCGACAGCGGCATCATCGGCAGGACGGCGCGGGTCCGCTCTTCGCCTTCCGAACGTGACGTCATGGCGGCAAACAGCGGCAATTCCTTCGGCGCGACAAGGCTTCGCGCATCCCACAGCGCCTGCCTGCGCGAAAGGCCGAGCGAGCCCAGCGCATCGGCGGCGGCAAGCCGTTCGACCAGCGCCGGAGAAAGTCCTGCCCGCTCCTTGAGGCTGGCGGCATCGGTGAAGGCGCCGCCCTCGCCCCTCGCCGCGACCAGCATGGCCGCAGCATGTTCGGGAAACCCATCGATCTGCCTGAGGCCAAGGCGGAGCGCGCGCCCTTCCTGCTCCAGCGTGCAATCCCAGTCCGAATGGTTCACGTCGACCGGCAGCACCGGCACGCCATGCCGCGCCGCATCTCCCACGATCTGGGCAGGCGCATAGAAGCCCATCGGTTGGGAGTTGAGCAGGGCGCAGGCGAAGGCCGCCGGGTAGTGGCACTTGAGCCATGACGAGACATAGACGAGGTGGGCGAAACTCGCCGCGTGGCTTTCGGGAAAGCCGTATTCGCCAAAGCCCTTGATCTGGTTGAAGCAGCGCTCGGCAAAATCGGGATCATAGCCGCGCTTGACCATGCGGCCGACCATCATGTCTTCCAGCTCGTGCACCATACCTCGGGAGCGGAACGTCGCCATGGCCTTGCGCAGGCGATTGGCTTCGAGGCTGGAGAACTGTGCCGCATCGAGCGCGATCTTCATCGCCTGCTCCTGAAAGATCGGCACGCCCAGCGTGCGATTCAGGATAGAGCTCAGTTCGTCGGCCGGACCATGTTCGGGGCCGGGCGCGGGTATCTCCACCTTCTCCTCGCCTCGTCTGCGCTTGAGGTAGGGATGGACCATATCGCCTTGAATCGGGCCGGGACGGACGATGGCGACCTGGATCACGAGATCGTAGAACTGCCTTGGTCGCAGGCGGGGCAGCATATTCATCTGCGCGCGGCTTTCCACTTGGAACACGCCGAGGGAGTCGCCCTTGCACAGCATGTCGTAGACCGCCGGGTCCTCGCGCGGGACCGTGGCCAGTGTCAGCTCGCGACCGTGATGCGCGCCCAGCAGGTCGAGGCACTTGCGGATGCAGGTGAGCATACCCAATGCCAGCACATCGACCTTGAGGATGCCGAGCGCGTCGATGTCGTCCTTGTCCCATTCGATGAAACTGCGGTCGGCCATCGCGCCATTCCCGATCGGCACGGTCTCGGTCAGCGGTCCCTGCGTCAGGATGAAACCGCCAACATGCTGGGAAAGATGCCGAGGCATGCCAATCATTTGCTGGGCAATGGCAATAACCCGCCTGAGGTAGGGATCGGTGCCGTCCAGCCCGCTTTCGTTGACGTTCTTCTCCCCCACCTCGGTGCCCCAGCTGCCCCAGACGGTGCGAGCCAGCGCGCCTGTGACATCCTCGGACAGCCCCATCGCCTTGCCCACTTCTCGGATGGCCATGCGCGGGCGGTAGTGAATGACCGTCGCGCAAAGCCCCGCCCGCGCACGGCCATAGCGGCGGTAGATATACTGGATGACCTCCTCGCGCCGCTCATGCTCGAAATCGACGTCGATATCGGGCGGCTCCTTGCGCTCTTCGGAGATGAAGCGATCAAACAGCAGCGCGTGTTTGGCGGGGTCGACGGCGGTTATCCCGAGGCAATAGCAGACGGCGGAATTGGCGGCCGAACCGCGACCTTGGCACAAGATCGGCGGATCGCAATTACGTGCAAAATCAACGATATCCTTGATAGTCAGAAAGTAAGTTGCGAGGGCCAGCCTGCCGATCAGATCAAGTTCGCGGCGCAGAGTGTCGGCAACATTGTCGGGTATGCCATCGGGGTAGCGCCCCCTTGCCCCTTCCCAGGTCTGCGTTTCCAACCATGACTGCGGATCGTGGCCTTCGGGGCAGATTTCTTCAGGGTATTCGTAGCTTAGCTCCTTTAGGCTGAAGCGGCAGGAGTCCGCCACCTCGCGCGTGGCGTGAATCGCATGAGGCCAGCGTTCGAACAGTCGCACCATCTCTTCCGGCGATTTGAGATGCCGCTCGGCATTGGGTTCGAGCAAGTGTCCGGCCTTGGCCACGGTGGTCTTGTGGCGGATTGCCGTCATCACGTCCTGAAGCGGGCGACGATCTGGCGTCGCGTAGAGCACCTCGTTGGTGGCCAGCAGACCGAGGCCATTGCTCCGCGCCAGACCGTTCAGCCGTTCGATCCGAGCGATATCATCGCCGACATAAAGATAGCTCGCCGCCAGATGACGCATGGTCGGCAGGCTGTGGACAAGGCGGGGGAGAAACTCGGGAAAAGGCAGGGAAATACTGTTCGGGACCGGTGAAAGAGCTGGGGATTCTCCACCGGGAAAGGCGTAGACATTACTTTCACTTTCGACCGTAAATGCTTGATCCAGATGAGGAGGCGGTACGACGATCAGATGAATGCCCTCGGCATGGGCGGCAAGCATGGCAAGATCGATCTCGCAGACGCCCTTGGCCTGCCATTCCCCCGCCAGCGTCTGCATTCGTCCAGTGGAGATGAGCCGGCACAGCCTGCCATAGGCCGCGCGGTCCTGCGGATAGGCGAGGAAGGCAAGTCCCTCCACGGTCTCGATCCTGCAGCCGATGACGGGACGCATGCCGGCACCGTCGGCTTCGGTATGCAGACGCACGACACCAGCCAGGGTATTGGCATCGGCAATGCCCAGCGCATCGTAGCCCAGTTCGCGTGCCACCTTGACGAGGTCCCGGGCATCCGAGGCACCGCGCAGGAACGAGAAGCAGGTCGCCAGCCCCAGTTCGACAAAGGCCGCCGGTGACGGTGGCGGCCCTTCGAATGGCGCGACATGGCGCCGCGGCGGCGTCAGCGCGGGTTCGGGCATCAGACTGCGCCAGAAAGTTCCGAAAGTCTCTGCGCTACCCGACGCAAATCATTTGCGAACTTGGCTTCTTCCTCGTCGCGGCCGTGATCATGCAGACGCAGGAGATAGCTGGGATGCGTGGTGATCCACAATTCACTGCCATCTTCGAGCAGATGGGGCTGGCCACGCACCTTCTGCACGCTGACCGTCTTGCCCAGCAGGCTGCGCGCCGCGCTTGCACCCAGCGCGAGGACGAGCCGGGGCTGCACCAGCGCGCGTTCGCCATCCAGCCACCAGCGGCACACGTCGATTTCCTTGGCGGTGGGATTCTGGTGAAGGCGGCGCTTGCCGCGGGGAACGAACTTGAAGTGCTTGACCGCGTTGGTGACGTAAGTGCCTTCGTCGGAAATGCCCGCCTCTTCGAGATGCGAGCGTAGCAAGCGTCCGGCCGGGCCAATGAACGGACGTCCCTGCTCCTCCTCGGTGTCACCCGGCTGTTCGCCAACAATCATCAGCGCGGCGGATGCAGGCCCTTCGCCCATTACCGCGCGGGTGCCGTTGCAGCCGATCTCGCAGCGGCGACAGGCAAGGATACCCTCGCCAATCGTGCCAAGGCTTTGCGGTCGTTCGCCGAAGTCCTGTTCGCCCGCCTTCACCATCTGCGCCTCGCGTGCCTGTGCGCCTGCGATCAGCTCGGGGATGAGCGCCGCTTCGGGCATATTTTTCCAGTACTTGCGGGGCATTTCCTTGAGCATGGCCCCAACCTTCAAACGCGCAGGATTGAAGATCGACGCATAGTATTTGCGCCACAGCGCCTCGACCGGATCGCCCGAGGGCGCATCGGCACGCGTGGCGGGCGGGCCTTCCTGCAGCGCCTCGCAGTCCCAGTGCAGCGTCCCGCGCGGGGTGAGGATCGACCAGCGCATGGTGGTGAAGCGGCGCACGAAAAACCCGGCGTTAGCGCGCAGAATATGGTGCTCGGGCTCGAACCAGGCGACGTAGTGTTCGCCCCCTTCACTCTCCATCACGCGAAAACGGACAAAGGCGCGCATCTTGTGAATGTCACGCCGCACCTGTCGGGCGAGATCTTCCATCGCGCGGACGTCAGGATCGGCTTTGTCGTCCATCAGGCACGGGCGTGACTGCAATCGCCACAGCGCACGATAGAGCAGAGAAAACCGCTTTGAATCAGAATGAAGGATCACGCTCTGCGCAAGTTGCAGGAAGTCCCGCGAAACGCGCGGTTGTGGTGCATCGGCAGGCGGCGATGGCAGGCAGCGATCGCCGTGGGCGAACAGGTCCGCTCCCTGATCGGCGGGGGATTCCCAGGTAATCCGGTCAGGCGGCACGTCGGCGCGAACCATGCGCCGGGCGCCATCGCGCCAGCCTTCGAAATCGTCCGGCGCGGCAAGCCGGATGCGGAACGCTTCTGCCAGACGCATGTCGCGAAACGGCTTCATGCGAAGAGTTCCATCTGCGTGGGCTTGGCGTTCGGCACCAGCAGGCTTTGCAGGTCGGCCCGGTCGGTCAGCAGCACGGGACGCCAGTCCTCGGTGACGATGAACGGGCGCACCTTGGCGAGCGAAACGGTGAGTTTGCCAACATCGGCCAAGCGCAAACGGCGCTGGCGGCGCGCGGCGACGAGAGCGTTGACCGCCTTTACCCCCAGCCCCGGCACCCGCAGCAACTTCTCGCGCGGGGCGCGGTTGACGTCGACCGGGAAATCACCGCGAAAGCGCAAGGCCCAGGCGAGCTTGGGGTCGATATCGAGCGGAAGCATGCCATCGTTACCTGCGGCCTGCTGCACCTCGTGCGGGGCAAAGCCGTAGAAGCGCATCAGCCAGTCGGACTGGTAGAGCCGATGCTCCCGCATCAAGGGCGGACGCTTCAGCGGCAGCACCGCGCTGGCATCGGGGATCGGACTGAAGGCGGAGTAATAGACGCGGCGCAGGCGGAAGCGGTCGTAAAGCGTGCTGGCGCGGCCGACGATATCGGCATCGGTCGCGGCATCGGCGCCGACGATCATCTGGGTGGACTGGCCGGCGGGGGCGAACTTCGGCGCGTGGCGGAAGCGCTTGCGGGCGTCCTTGGCCTCGACGATCGCTTCTTTCAGCGACCCCATCGCCCCTTCGATCTGCGGCGCGGACTTGTCTGGCGCGAGACGGGTCAGGCCTGCCACCGTCGGCAATTCGACATTGATCGAGACGCGATCTGCGTAAAGCCCTGCCTGGGCGACCAGTTCGGGATCGGCCTCGGGGATTGTCTTGAGGTGAATATACCCGCGAAAATCATGCTCTTCCCGCAAGATACGGGCGACTTCTATCAACTGCTCCATGGTGTGACTGGAGCTCTTGACGATGCCCGAGGAGAGGAACAGCCCCTCGATATAGTTGCGGCGGTAGAACGACAGCGTCAGGTCCACCACCTCCTGTGGGGTAAAGCGGGCGCGGCGGGTGTTCGAGCTCTTGCGGTTCACGCAGTAGTGGCAATCGAACACGCAGTGGTTGGTCAGCAGGATCTTGAGCAGCGAGATGCAGCGACCATCGGGCGCATAGGCATGGCAGATACCCATGCCCTCGGTCGACCCGATGCCTTTTCCGCCCGTGCTGTTGCGCTTGGTAGTGCCCGACGAGGCACAGGACGCATCGTACTTGGCGGCATCGGCAAGGATTTCGAGACGTTCGAGGACGGTAAGCTGCGACATTCGTTCCTTATATGTTCTTTCGACATCCAGTGCCAGCCCGTACCTGTGGGCAGACGGGAAAGCGGAACGCGAAACGGGACGAGCCGTTCAGGCATCACACGGGCGGGACCCGAGGAGACAGTTGATGCCGATGATCGAGACCCGTGACGGGACCCGCCTCCATGCCAAGTCGTGGGGCGACGGGCCGCCGGTGGTGCTGATCCATGGCTGGCCGCTGTCGGGCGACAGTTGGGACCCAATAAGCCATGCGCTGGCCGATGAAGGCTTCCGTGCGATTGCCTATGACCGGCGCGGATTCGGGCGCTCCGACCAGCCTTCGGGTGGCTATGATTACGATACCTTTGCCGACGATCTGGCTGACGTCATGGCGGCAATGAATGTCAGCGATGGTGCGGCTTTGGTCGGCTTCTCGATGGGTGGCGGCGAGATTGCCCGCTACATGTCGCGCTACGAAGGACGCAGCGTTTCGCGGGTGGCACTGGTGTCTTCGGTGGTGCCCTACATGCTCCAGACCGACGACAATCTCGAAGGTGTACCGCAATCGACCTTCGATGAGATGACCGACGGCATGCTGGAGGACCGCGCCAAGTTCTTCACCGGCTTCTTCCGCGACTTCTATGGCATGGGCGTGCTGAGCAGGCCGGTGAGCGACGAGATGCTGAAGCTGTCCTGGGCAATAGCGATGCAGGCGGGCCTGAGACCGACGCTGCTTTCGGCGAAGGCCTTTGCCACCACCGATTTCCGGGGAGACCTGCCCTCGTTCGGGGTACCGACGCTGGTGATCCATGGGACTTCGGACGCCACCGTGCCGATAGAGGCAACGGGACGCGCCGTGGCAAGGGCCGTGCCGCACTCCACGCTGATCGAGTACGATGGCGAGCCGCATGGCCTGTTCGCGACACAGACCGAGCGGCTGACCAAGGACCTGCTCGATTTCCTCTCCGGCCGTCCGCCCGAGACAATGCCGCAGGAAGTGATCGACACCATGACCGCCCAGACCATTGTCGCGCCCACTATCTGATCACGCAAAGAGCCCCTGGATGAACCATTCAGGGGCTCCACCACGTCCGTCACCGATCACGCCGTGGCGGTAGATCCAGTAACGGCGACCGGTCTCGTCCTCGATCCGGTAGTAATCGCGCAGCCGCACGGTGGAGCGTTCCCGCCACCATTCGGGCGCAATGCGCTCGGGCCCTTCGGCGCGGGCAACCTTATGCAACTGGCCGCGCCATTGGAACTGCCGGGGGAGGCCATCCGGGGTTTCGTAAACGACCGCAACCGCCTCAGGTTTATCAAGAAGTTTCAGCGGCCTGTGATGGAAACGCAATTCTTCCTGTGAAGATGGCAAGTCAGCCAGTGGCGGCTGCCAGCGCTGGGCGCGTTCTGGCAAGTGGCTGGCGTGGGCGACCGGACGTCGCACCGCCTCTGGTCCAAGGCGCACGGTCAGGCGATCGATGCAGGCAGCAAGGCTGGTGCCGTGACGCTCGGCCGCAGCATCGAGATCGGCCTGAGACAAGTGCAAGGGCTCGGCCCAGGGTACGCGCAGGCGCACGAGTTCCATGCCGAACCCCGCATCGATATCGTCGAGCCGGGCGGCAAAGAGGCGGCAGATATGGGCCGGATCGCGCGAGGCCGCGGCCATCTCCAGCCGCCGGACGATGACTTCGCCATCGACCTTCCACATTCCCAGCTCAAGGCGACGGGCCCCCTGCCCCAGCCCTTCGAGCAAGCGCGCCATGTCGGCGGCGAGGTCCTCGACCACGCGATCGAGCAGGCTACGGTGGCGGATCGGCTCCATCAGCCGGCGCTGGACCAGCGGCGCGGGCACGCCCACGACCGGCAGCAGCGGTTCAGGCCGCAGACCGAAGATCTGGTCGAGCCGCAGCAGTGGATTGGCGGCGGCCGAGCGGTGATTGCGAAAGCGCCGGGCAAGGTTCTCGCGCGTCAGCCCTTCGATCTGGCCCAGGCGCTTCAGGCCAAGGCGGCGCAGCAGCAGGATCACATCGGCATCGAGACGCAGCGCGGCGACAGGAAGATCGGCGAGAAAAGTGCGCGGGTCTGCCTCCGGAGGCTGGATCGCAGCCACCGGTCCATGACGGGCGAGTGCCCAAGCCGCGCCTGCCGTAGGGGCGAGCGCGACGTGGGCAGCAAGGCCGCGCTTCTCCAGCAGGGCCAACGCGTCAGCGATCAGCGCTCGCTCACCACCGAACAGGTGCGCCACGCCGCTGGTATCGACCAGCAGCCCATCGGGCGGATCGAGCGCGCTCCACGGCCCCCAGCGTTGCGCCCACAGGGCAAGGTTTTCCAGAAAGGCAAGGTCGCCCGCAGCATCGGCAGGGCGTACGACAAGGGCTGGGCAGAGCGTGCGTGCATCGGTGAGTCGCATCGACGGCGCAGCTCCGGCTGCACGGGCAGCGGCATTGGCAGCGGCAATACGAGGACCGTGCGCGGTATCCTCGATCAAGGCCAGCGGGGCTGCGTCGAGTCCCTCCCCCCGCGCGGTCCCCTCAACCAGCCGCCAGCGATCGATCGCCAGATCCGTGCACCAGATCGCCATGATCCGGCGTGGCAGATTCCGGGAGAGCAGGTTCGGCGACGAGGAGAGCGTCGTCATCGCGCAAGGTCCATTGTCCGGGGTGGAAGGTGTGGGCGCGGAACAGATCGGCGCGCCATGTTGCCGCGCCCGGGGCATGGGCGTTCCAGCGCGGCTGGAATGAAGGTGCAGGCGCCACTTCCCAGCGCATCCGCGCCGCGCCGAGATCGCGCCGGGCGCCGAGCCGCACCAGCCATAAAGGCACGCCGTGCTTCTCTGCGGCAAGGCTGAGGCGGCGTGAGGCGGTGAAATCGAGCGCGCGAGGATTGCCTCCCATCTCCCCAATCACGAAAGCCATGTCACGGCAACGCAACCCCTCTTCCAGCGCGAACAGGGCATCTTCGGGCGTGGCGGCTGCAACATGGATCAGGCGATGGCGCAGGTCCGCAGGCAGGCCCGGCAGGTAAGGCCGGCCGGACAGGCGCAGCGCCGCCTTGTCCTGCACCCACAGGAACGGACGGCGATCGGGCACTTCTGCGGTCTGCTGCAGGCGCAGAGCATCGCGGGCAAGCGCCAATGCCATCCCCGCCCCGCAAGCATCACGGGCCGGAGCGAACAGTTCGGCATGGGGGCAATCCAGTGCCAGCCCCGGCTGCCAGCGCGGCGTGCGCGCAGACGCGCCGATGCCGCGCACCAGACCGGGAGCCAGAGCGATAAGGGGGGCGACAGGATCGCGAACGGGGGCGTGATCGATCATGCGATTCGTTCCTTTGTTCTTATTATGTTCCGTTTTTCGAAACGCGCAATCCACCCCGGATTTCCCTTTTGTGCACAGCCTTGGGGAAAAGTCTGGGGGGAACCTCCCCTGCCCCCTCCCGTTCATCAGGCAACTCCCGACAAGCAAAGGACATTCCTGCGATGAAGTACGATCAGGGCAATCCCGAAGAGCTGCGCGAAAAATTCTGGAAGGCGATGTCATCGTCGCCCTACGTCATGCTCCAGCTGGACGACGATCCGGATTCGGCCGCGCCGATGACCGCGCAGCTCGACAAGGAGGCCAACAGCGCGATCTGGTTCTTCACCAGCCGAGACAACCGCTTTGCCAAGATGGGTGGCGCGACCGCCACGTTCTCCTCCAAGGGGCATGACGTGTTCGCCCGCTTCCATGGCATGCTGGTCGAGGAAACCGACCGCGCCGTGCTGGAAGAGCACTGGAACAACTTCGTGGAGGCATGGTTTCCCGGCGGCCCGGATTCACCCAACCTGCTGTTCCTGCGCATGAACCTTGGCGACGCTTCGATCTGGGCAGGCGAACTCGGCCTGATCGGCACCGCCAAGATGGCACTGGGCATGAACGTGAAAGATAACGTGAAGGGCGGCTATACCGATACCAAGCTGTAAGACTGCCTGTCCCACAAAACGAAAAGGGCCGCCCCGGAAGGAGCGGCCCTTGTTCTTTTGCGCTTTCGCCCGATCAGCTGATCGGCGGCACCGGCTGCGGCGGCGCGTCAGCGTCTTCCTCGTGCACTTCCACAAGGCCACGACCGACATGGCTCCGGCTGCGGCTGTAGCCGAAGTAGATCAGCAGGCCGAGCGCACCCCAAACCGGCAGCACCATCTTCGCGTCGAACGGCAGCAGCAGATACAGCGCGAAAGTGCCGACAATGGCGAGCGGTGCCGTCACCCAGATCAGCGGCGTGCGGAACGGGCGGTGGCGATTGGGCTCGGTCCGGCGCAGCACCAGCACGGCGATGGCGACCATGAAGAACGCGAACAGCGTGCCCGAGTTCGAGATGTCGGCCAGCTTGCCGACGGGCAGGAACGCTGCCGCAGCCGCAACGAACACACCGGTGATGCCGGTGACGATGTGCGGCGTCTTCCACTTGGGGTGAATGGTGGCGAGCTTTTCAGGCAGCAGGCCGTCGCGGGCCATCACGAAGAAGATGCGGGTCTGGCCGAACAGCATCATCAGGATGACCGAAGGCAGGGCAAGGCCGGCAGCAAGGCCGATCACGCCGCCAAGCTTGGTCCAGCCGATTTCCTTGAGGACGTGCGCCAGAGCTTCCTTCGAGCAAGCCAGCGGTTCCTTGCCGATGGCGAGCAGCGAAGCGCACTGATCTGCCAGCGCAGTCGAACCCGGAGCAAGCACTTCGCCGCCGGGGCCGGTGACCGGCTGCGCGCCGATCGCACCGATCGCGCCGCCAGCGACGAGGATGTAGAACACGGTGCAGATCGCAAGGCTGCCGATCAGGCCGATCGGCACGTTGCGCTGCGGATTCTTGGTTTCCTCCGCCGCAGTCGAAACTGCGTCAAAGCCGACATAGGCAAAGAAGATCGAAGCCGCCGCGCCACCAACGCCGATGATGCCCCAGCCGTTCGGGGTGAACGGGGTGAAGTTCGGACCGTTGTTCAGGTACTTGAACGTGGCGAAGACGAACAGCGTGAGCGCCCCGACCTTGATCGCGACAAGCACCGCGTTGACCTTGGCGCTTTCGGACGTGCCGATCATCAGCAGCCAGGTAACGAGCAGGCCGATCACCAGCGCCGGCAGGTTGACCACACCGCCTGCAAACGGGCCGTTGGCCAGTGCTTGCGGTATCTCGAGCCCCACGTAATCTCGCAATAGCCCGACGAAATAGCCCGACCAGCCCACGCAGACGGCTGATGCCGCCACCGCATATTCGAGGATCAGCGCCCAGCCGACCATCCAGGCCAGCAGCTCGCCCATCACCGCATAAGTGTAGGTATAAGCCGAGCCCGAGACCGGCACCATCGATGCCAGTTCCGAGTAGCACAGCGCCGCCACCGCGCAGACGAAGCCGGCGATGACGAAGCTCCAGATCATGCCAGGACCGGCCTTCTGCGCGGCCTCGGCCGTCAGCACGAAGATGCCGGTGCCGATGATGGCGCCGACGCCGAGCAGGGTAAGCTGGACCGGGCCCAGCGAGCGATGCAGCGATTTCTTTTCTGCAGTAGCAAGAATGGCGTCGAGCGGTTTGACGCGACCGAACATGAATTTCTCCCGCCTTGGTCCGGCACCTGAAACCAAAACGGTTGCGCCGGAAACCAGGTTATGCGCCGCAACGCTAGCGGGAACGGCCTATCGCGCAAGCCATTTTTCCCCAGACTTGCATCAAAGATGTGCCGCACATCGGGCCACCTTGCGGGTTTTTGCCAAGCAAGTAGAAGCGACTGCCCGCCTCAGAGGATGCGCAACGATGTCCACGACCTTCCAGCTCGACACCGCCACCAGCCGCGCCAACCCCACGCCCGCGCCGATGAAGCGGCTGACGATCCCGGCGATCCGCCAGCGCAAGAAGGATGGGGTGACCAAGGAGCCGGTGGTGATGCTTACCGCCTATACCGCACGGCAGGCGCAGCTGCTCGATGCCCATTGCGATCTGCTCCTGGTGGGAGATTCGCTGGGTCAGGTTATCTATGGCCTGCCATCCTCGGTGCCGGTCACGCTCGACATGATGGCAGCGCATGGTGCGGCGGTGGTGCGCGGCTCGTACCACGCAGCCGTCGTGGTCGACATGCCGTTCGGTTCCTACGAGGCTTCGCCGCAGCAGGCTTTCGAGAGCGCCTCGCGCCTGCTCAAGGAAACCGGCTGCGCAGCAGTGAAGCTCGAGGGCGGCGAAGCCATGGCCGAGACCGTGGCCTTCCTGACGAAGCGCGGCATTCCGGTCATGGGCCATGTCGGCCTCACCCCGCAGGCGGTGAACGTGCTCGGCGGCTACAACGCGCGTGGCCGCAGCGAGGCGGAAGCGGCCAAAATCGTCGGCGATGCGCAGGCCTTGGCCGAGGCTGGTGCGTTCGCCATCGTGATCGAGGGCGTGGTCGAGCCCATCGCCATCGCCATCACGCAAGCGGTGCCCTGCCCCACGATCGGCATCGGCGCTTCGGCGCAGTGCGATGGTCAGGTGCTGGTGACCGAGGACATGCTCGGCATGTTCGAACGCGTGCCCCGCTTCGTGAAGATCTATGAGAACATCGCCGACACGATTTCCGGTGCTGCCGCCACTTATGCAGCCGAAGTGCGCTCTCGTGCGTTCCCCGGGATTGAACAGACCTACCAGCCCAAGTAAGCGCACTCGGGCTCAACAGGGGAATTCCGCTTGCTCCGCTTCTACAAGGGTTCGATCCTTTTCACACTGGTCTGTCTGGCGCTTGCCGTGGCCTATGGCTGGATGCAGACCGGCACGGCCAGCGGCACGATGTCGCTGGTGTGGATCGTGTTCGTTCTCTCGATCCTCGAAGTCTCGCTGTCCTTCGACAACGCGGTGGTCAACGCCGCCGTCCTCGAAGATATGGACGAAATCTGGCAGAAGCGCTTCCTCACGTGGGGCATGGTCATCGCCGTGTTCGGCATGCGCATCGTCTTCCCGCTGGCGATCGTCGCCATCGCAGCCGGACTCGGCCCCATGGAAGCGTTGAAACTCTCGCTGAATGATCCGAAGCGCTACGAGGAAATCGTCAGCAGCGCTCATGTCGGCATTGCCGGTTTCGGCGGCGCTTTCCTCGCTATGGTCGGCCTTTCGTTCTTCTTTGACGGCGAGAAGGAAGTCCACTGGATCAAGTGGATCGAGGAGAAGCTGGCAGTCGTCTCGAACATCAAGGCAGCCGAGATCGCGCTGCTGCTGCTGGCGCTCTACGGCATGACTTTCCTCCTGCCCAAAGAAGAGGGCATGACCTTCCTCGTCGCGGGCGTGCTGGGCCTGGTCACATTTATCGGCGTCGAGGCCCTCGGCACGATCCTCGAGATGCGGGACGAAGCGCAGAAGGCAGCGGGCCTTGTTGTCCGTTCCGGCCTCGGCGGCTTCCTCTATCTCAACGTGCTCGATGCATCGTTCAGCTTCGACGGCGTGATCGGTGCCTTCGCGCTGTCAAACAACATGGTGATCATCGCGCTCGGCCTTTCGATCGGCGCGATGTTCGTGCGTTCGATGACGATCATGCTGGTGCAGAAGGGCACGCTATCAGAATACCGCTACCTTGAGCATGGCGCATTCTGGGCGATCATAGCCTTGGCCGCGATCATGATCCTGTCGGCACAGTTCCACATTTCCGAGACCGTGACCGGCCTGGTCGGCGCAGCCCTGATCGCCTTGTCGCTGTGGTGGTCGATCCGCCACAAGCGCAAGTACCCCGACGCAGAACTGGACGCAGCGGTCCGCGCTGACTGAACGCTCAGCCGCGTCCGGCCAGCGAAGGCTTGGGCGCAGGCGTTCCCACGAAGCGCGGCGCCGGCGCCGGCATGACCATGCCGTCGTCCTCGACAAACGTCCCGCGCTCCACGTTGTGGGGATGCTGCGGGGCTTCGCGCAGACTGAGCACGGGGGCAAAGCAGATATCGGTGCCGTCCATGATCGCGCACCATTCGTCGCGCGTCTTGGTCAGGAACAGCGCGGTCAGGCGCTCCTTGAGTTGCGGCCAGACGCGAGGGTCCATCTGCGGAGCGAAGGCAGGATCCTCCTTGAGGCCGGTCTTCTCGAGCAGCAGCGCATAGAACTGCGGCTCAATCGAACCGATGGAGACGAATTTGCCGTCGCTGGTTTCGTAAGTGTCGTAAAAGTGCGCTCCGCCATCGAGCATGTTGACCCCGCGCTCGTCCTTCCAGCGGCCATTGCCGAGGAAAGTGTAGGTCATGGCCGAGAGGATCGCCGCGCCATCGACCATCGCGCAGTCGACGACCTGCCCCTTGCCGGTACGCTGCGCCGAGAACACCGCGGCCATCACGCCGAACGCCATCAGCATTCCGCCGCCGCCGAAGTCACCGACGAGGTTGACCGGAAACTGCGGCTTGCCACCCGCCTGCCCGAAGCTGTGAAGCGCGCCTGCCAGAGCGATGTAATTGATATCGTGGCCCGCAAGTGGCGCCATCGGCCCCTCCTGGCCCCAGCCGGTCATCCGGCCAAAGACCAGCTTCGGATTGTCGGCCAGCAAAACATCAGGCCCGATACCGAGCCGCTCCATCACACCGGGGCGGTAGCCTTCGATGAGGGCATCGGCCTGCTTCACCAGTTCCCGGATCTGCGCGATCGCTGCGGGGTCCTTGAGATCGAGTTCGATCCGTTCGCGATTGCGGTTGAGGATGTCGCGATTGCCGCTGTCCCCCACCCGATCCCCTTTGGACGGGCGATCGATCCGGATCACGCGCGCACCGTGGTCGGCCAGCATCATGCAGGCGAAGGGTCCCGGGCCGATTCCTGCGAATTCGAGTACCGTCAGCCCTTCGAGCGCGCCTGCCATGATATTCTCCACGTTTAATCGATCGATTGAATTCCGATTAAGCTGCGGAGCGGCGCATGTCGAGCGCAGAGTTCATGACGAATTGCGCAAGCCCCGTCCGGCCAGCACGGATTCGATCTGGCCCGCCCCGTCGCTGTCGCCAATTGCGGCACGCCCCGCCGAAAGCAGCTTCAGCGCCTGCGGACTGCCGGGGTTCTGCCTGAGATAGCGGGCGACCATCGCATTGGCCTCCGCGGGCTTGCCCAGCAGCCGCAGGACATGATCGATCCGTTGCAGCGTCGGCAGGTTGAAGCGGATCAGCGCAGCGCGGCCGTACTGATCAAGCGCAGCCACGCGTTCCCCCGCCATCAACCTCGCATCACCTGCCAGCAGCCAGGCCTCGGCAGCACCGGGATTGGCGAGTCTCAGGCGATCCGCAACAGCCACAGCCTGCCCGGCATTGCCACCCTCGATGAGGCCACGGATATAGGGCACCGCATTGGCTGCAAAGTTCGGCGCATCGCCATAGGCCAGCGCCAGCACGGGCAGCGCTTGGCCCGCTGCAATCGGAAGTCCCGGACGCTGCCCGACAGCCTGCGCCCTCTGCCTGAAAGCCTCCGCTGAAGCCTTGCGCCCCAGCCCTGCCTCTATATCAGCGGCGAGCGTCAGCAGATAGGGCGGCGCAAAACCCTGCCGAACCCACCCAGCGGCCATCTCGCTTGCTTGCTGGTGCAATCCCTGCCGCTCAAGAGCGCGCACCATCAGCATGCGTGCCTGAAGGTTGTCGGGCTGCATGCGCAGCAGCCGGTCGAAGTGCCCGACGGCAAGGTTCGCATTGCCTGCGCGGTATTCGAGAATGCCGTTGAGCAGGATTGCGGCAGGCATGTCGCGCAGCGCAGTGCCGGTCTGGAGCAGGATCTTGCGGGCAAGATTGGTCTGCCCCGCCCGCGCCGCCAGAACAGCCTGAAGATAGAGAGCCCGCACGTTGCCAGGATCGAGCTTGGCAAGCTTGCGGCAGACCACGAGCATGGCCCGGTACTGGCCCATGTCACCAAGCGTTGCGGCATATTCGCCGAGCAGGCCGACATCGTCGGGGGCGACGCGCAAGCCGGCCTCGAACCACGGCAGCGCCGCCTGCATCCCGAACTGCTCACGCACCAGCAGCCCGCGCAGTTCGAGCGCGCGCGGGTCCTTCGGATCGAGCTTCACCGCCCGTTCCGCTGCCTCGATCGCCTGGGCCTGCTCGCCCCCGCTGAAGCGCAGGCGCGCAATGTCGACCCACAGCGAGGCATTGTCCGGCGCCAGGCGGAAGGACTGGTCGAATGCCTGCCCCGCTGCCGCAAGGCGCCCTTCGATTAGCTCGATCCGTCCGCGCAACTGCCAGCCGTGAGCCGAACTCCCGGCGCGGAAGTCTCCACCATAAAGGACCTTGCGCGCCTCGCGCCGGTCGCCCTGTAGCAACAGCGCCTCGCCCAGTTCCACGCGCACATCGTCAATCGAAGCGCCCTGTCGCATCGCCGCACGCAAAGGTGCCTCGGCGGCAATACCGTCGCGCTTGGCCAAGGCTGTCTGCGCCTTGGCCAGCAAGTCCGCCGGCACATCGCCACGCACCGGCCCCGACAGTGCCAGCGCGGCCAATGCTGCGGCGGCAAGCCTAGTTATGAAGGTCGTACTGCTTGAGCAGGTCATAAAGCGTCGGCCGGCTGATCCCGAGCAGGCGAGCGGTGCTGGAGATATTGCCCTCGCTGCGCGCCAGCGCGTGACGGATCACCTTGCGGTCGGTCACCTCGCGGGCGGTCTTGAGGTTGAGCGGCGAGCTTTCCTCGGCATTTCCTGTCGGCAGGTCGAGGTCGGCGGCACTGACCAGCTTGCCATCGGCCATGATCACCGCGCGCTTCACCCGGTTCTCCAGTTCGCGCACGTTTCCCGGCCAGTTCCACCCGTCGATGGCGGCGAGAGCGTCGGGCGCAAAGCCCTTGACCGAAGGGTTCATCTCCTTGGCAAAGCGCATCAGGAACGTCTTGGCGAGCAGCGTCGCATCGCCGGGACGTTCGGCAAGACCCGGAATCCGCACGACGATTTCGGCGAGGCGATAGTACAGATCCTCGCGAAAACGCCCATCGGCGATCATCGCTTCCAGATTCTGGTGCGTGGCGCAGACGATGCGCGTGTCGACTTCGATGGACCGGCGCCCACCGATGCGCTCGATCGTGCGCTCCTGCAGAAAGCGCAGCAGCTTGACCTGCAACTGCAGCGGGATGTCGCCCACTTCGTCGAGGAACAACGTGCCGCCGCTGGCCAGTTCGATCTTGCCCTCGGTGGTCTTGACCGCACCGGTGAATGCGCCCTTCTCGTGCCCGAACAACTCGCTTTCGAGCAGGTTCTCGGGGATCGCCGCACAGTTGATCGCCACGAACGAGCCGCGCGCCCGGCCCGAGCAATCGTGGAGTCCGCGAGCAAGCAGTTCCTTGCCCGTCCCGCTTGCCCCCAGCAGCATGACCGAGACATTGGTGTTGGCGACGCGCTCGATGGTGCGCGCAACCTTGATCATCTCGGGCGCTGCCGTGACCATGCGGCCGAGCACCTTGTTGTCCGACGAGGCCCGCGTGGCGAGCGAGCGGTTCTCGGACTCGATCTGCGCCAGATGCAGCGCGCGACGCACGATCAGGCCAAGCGCATCGATGTCCACCGGCTTCTGATAGAAGTCGTAAGCACCCTTCTCGATGGCCTTGAGCGCGGACTCGCGCGCGCCGTGACCGCTTGCCACGATCACCTTTGTCTGCGGTCGCAGCGCCATGATCTCGTCGAGCACGGCAAAGCCCTCGGTCGTGCCGTCCGGATCGGGCGGCAGGCCGAGGTCGAGCGTGACCACGGCCGGTTCCTCCGAGCGCAGCAGCGTCAGCGCGCTCGCCCGGTCTCCGGCGATCACCACCTCGAAGTCCTCGTAGGCCCACTTGAGCTGCGCCTGCAGGCCGGGATCGTCCTCGACGATCAACAGCACGGGCCGCTGGCCGGGTTTCAACTCGCTCATCATGCCACCTTCTTGCCCGGGAGGTTGCTGTCTCCCTGGATGGATTCGATCAGGCCCTGCGCCGCTGCCAGCGGCAGGCGCACGGTGAACCGGCTGCCCAGCCCCTCGCGGCTCTCGACCTCAAGCTTGCCGCGCATCGTGCGGACCATCTCGCGCGCCTCGAACGCTCCGATGCCGAAGCCTCCGGCCTTGGTCGAGACGAACGGCTTGAACAGGCGATTGCGGATAAACTCCGCGCTCATCCCGCAGCCGGTATCGATCACTTCGATCGAGCCGTAGAGGCCGTCGACATTGGCCTGCAGGAACACCGCCATGCCCTCGGGACTGGCATCGATCGCGTTCTGTACGAGATGCAGCACGACCTGCTCGAGCAGTTCCCGGCTCGCCAGCACATGACACGGCGCATCGTGGGTGACATGCACCTGTACCTGCCCCGGCGCATTGTAGCGGGCGGCAACCGTGCGGATCACCTCGCTCGCGTCGATGTCCTCGACACGCTCTCCGCCCGAGCCACCATAGCGCGAAAGGCGCGCCAGCAGCGCGTTCAACTTGTCGGCCGAGTTGCGCAGGGTAATCAGCATGTCGGCGCGGAAAGCCGGGTTCTCGGCATGCTTCTCGGCGTTGCGCGAGAGCAGGCTGAGCTGACTGGCCAGATTCTTGATGTCATGCATGACGAAGGCCATGCGGCGGTTGAACTCGTCGAACCGGCTCGCCTCCAGCAGCGCGCTCTGCCCGGCGTGCTCGGCAAGGTAGCTGGCAAGCTGCATGCCCACCACGCGGAGGAGATCGAAGTCCTCCCAGTCCAGCTTGCGCGCCACCAGAGGACGCCCCAGCACGACCAGCCCCACCAGGCGGTCATAATGCAGCAGCGGCACCAGCGCCCAGGCAGAATGCTCCTCGATCAGCCAATCCGGCACCGCGCTGCGCTCGCCCTGATGATCCACACCGGCCCGCAGTTCGTCGAGATCGACGATGAAGCCGCGCTTCTCGAAGAACGCCACCTCTTCGGGCGACAAGGCCTCGGCCGGGACATCTGCCGTGGGCCACTGCCACCGCGCGGCCAGCACCATCTCGCCGCTCTCCGCCTGGGTCAGCAGCAGTCCGGCCGCGCTGTCGGTGATGTCGGCCACGGCCTGCACCACGCGTTCATGGAGCGAAGGCGCATTTGTGCTTGCCCGCCCGATCGTCCGGGTAAAGCGCAGCCATTCGGCGCGATAGTCGTAGCGATGCTGGAAGAAGTGCTTGGCCAGCATGACCTTGAGCCATCCGCGCACGCGGCCCGACGGCAGGATGGCAACGACCAGCACCGTCGTCACGAAGACGAAGCCCAGTTGCGCCAGCTGGCTGGCATTGCCGCCAAGCCACGCCAGCGACTGCGCCGCGCCGACCATCAGGATCATGTAGGCCCCGATCACCAGCAGCGAGAGCGACTGGAACGCTACCGCGCGCGACGGCGAGAAGCGCAGCGCCGAACGCCCACGCACCGCGCCGATGGTCAGAAGCACGGCAACCGCAACCTGGGCCACGCCGCGCAGCGCCTCGAGTTCGACCGGCAGGCTGTGCGACAGATAGGCGATGGTATAGAGGTTGAGATCGTAACCCCAGATCGTGGCCAGCGCGACGCAGGTCCAGCGCAGCGCCATGCGCTGCTGCGCCATGGCCCCGGCATAGAGGTTGTGCACCAGCACCAGTGCGCCTGTCGCCACCAGCAGGCGGAAAAGCACGGAAATCTGGAAGATCATGCCCTGCGCGACCGGATTGCCGCCATAACGCAGGTTCATCAACAGCAGCAGGAACTGCAGCATCTCGACAAACACCAGCGCCGCCATGACCGGACGGATCGGCGTGACGCTGGTATGGCGTCCATCGCGCGAGAACAGGACGAAGGCAACGCTCAGCCAGGCCAGGCTGCGCAACGTCTCGAACAGTTGCCCCACCAGCGTTTCATGGCCCGTCCCGGCAATGATCAGCGCCCATGCCGCCGTCAGCGTGAAGGCCGCGATCTCGGCGCGGGCCGAACCGTTGCGATCGCTCCGCCGCCGCTCCCAACGCCAGCCGGTCAGCAACAGGAAAGCGAAGGCAGCGGCGAGGAAAGTCCACTGCCCGAAGCCTGCCCATGTCAGGGGATTCTGCATGCCGCCTCCTTACCTCGCACCTTCGTGCCAGAGCACGACGCGCAGGGTCTGGAGGAGGATCAGCAGATCGAGGAAGGGCGTGTAGTTCTTCGCGTAATAGAGATCGTACTCCAGCTTGTGCCGCGAATCCGCCAGCGACGCGCCATAGGGATAATTGATCTGCGCCCAGCCGGTGATGCCGGGCTTCACCATGTGGCGCTCGGCGTAATAGGGCAGTTGCTCTTCCAGTTCGGCGACGAATTCCGGCCGTTCCGGACGCGGGCCGACGAAGCTCATTTCGCCCTTCAGCACGCTCCACGTCTGCGGCAGTTCGTCGATCCGTACCTTGCGGATGAAACGGCCGATCCTGGTCACGCGCGGGTCGTTCTCCTGCGCGAATTGCGCGCCGTTCACCTCGGCATCGGTGCGCATCGAGCGCAGCTTGATCACATCGAACGGCTGGCCATAAAGCCCGACGCGGGTCTGGCGGAAGAACGCGGGCCCCTTGCTGTCGAGCTTCACCAGCAGCGCGAACAACGCAATTACAGGCAGCGTCAGCAGCAGCAGCAGCAGGCTCGCGGTCACATCGAAGATGCGCTTGGCGGCGCTGGAAAGCGCCCGGCCCGAGGAAAAGCCGTCCGAAAAGATCAGCCAGCTCGGATTGACCGTATCGAGATCGACGCGGCCGGTCTCGCGCTCCATGAAGGTCGAGAAGTCGTTGACGTGGACGCCGGTCGTCTTGATCCGCAGCAGGTCCTTGAGCGGCAAGGCATTGCGCCGCTCCTCCAGCGCCAGAACCACCTCGCTGACGCCGAGATTCTCGACATAGCGCGTCAGGTTATTGATCGCATCGCGGTGGATCGCTTCGACGACAATCGGCGCGGCGCTGCTCATGCCGACATAGCCGACGATGGCAAAGCCCGCCTCCGGCCGGTCACCCAGTTGCCGCAGACGCTCCGCCCGCGCCCCGGCGCCCAGCACCAGCACGCGACGGCGGAAAGCGGAAGTCCCCAGCAGTCCGCCCAGCAGCAGCCGGATCAGCACGAGGAAGCCCATCGCGAGGAACATCGCGTAGAACAGGTTCGAGCGCCACAAAGTGCGCCCCGGCAGCAGGAAATACACCACCGAAAGCGCGATGATGCCGAGGCTTACCGCCACAAGCAGCCGCGCTGTGGCGTAGCGCATCGAACGCAAGGCATCGGAGCCATAGACCCCCACGGCGATCATCGCCATCTGCACCAGCACGGCAAACAGCAGCAGCGGCGTCGCGCGCATCGGCACCAGCCCCGGATCGATGCCGATCTGGTGTGCGCGCAATTGCCAGCCGATCTCGCCCGCGCCGATCAGCAGCGCGAAATCCAGCAGGCCCAGCAATAGGACCGAGTGCGGGATATAGTGTTTGAACAGGCGGATCATTTGCCCGGCACTCGTCATCCTTGGGGCCTGAATGGCCCCTCGGTCTGATGCCTTACAGCGCAAAGGGTAAAGCGTCGGTTACTCTGACACCGCCGCAGGGGAAATGTCCTTAAGTCAAGCCACTGAATCTAAAATAAAAAGCCCCACCGCAGAAATTCATCTGTCGGCAGGGCTTACATTCCCGCGCTTCGGGGCGGGCGAATTACTTGCCGTCAGTCGCGTCCTTCGCCGCATCGCCAATGTCCTTGGCAGCGCTGCCGACGTTGTCCGCCGCACGCTCTATGGCGTTGTCGCGGCTGGCGCGGCTGTCGGACATGTTCATCAGGAAATAGCCGCCAACGACCAAGGCAATGAGCAGGATCACCGCGATCAACCAGCCGCCGCCGCCGCCACTGCGCGGGCGATCGTCGTAGACCGTCGTATGGGTATGGGTAGAGCCTGCTGGCTCGTGCACTTCGACAACACGTTCCTCGACCATGGCATGTCCTCGCGAAATTGGATTGGTCTTCCAACGCATTGCCAAAGATGACGTTCCTTTCATCTTGCTGGCCCCTTGGTCAAAGCCACTGGTCGGAGCCGCGCTGCCGTGCCAGAGTATGACCATGCGGCAGAAGGAACTGCGCCTCGCTCTGGTCTGCTACGGCGGCATCAGCCTTGCCGTCTACATGCACGGCGTCACCAAGGAACTGTGGCACGCCACCCGTGCCAGCCGCGCCTTCCACTGCCCTGATGAAGCGCACTCCATGGGCGTGGAAGCTGTCTATCTGCGGCTTTTCGAAGAGATCGCCCTCACCCGCGATCTGCGCCTGCGGCTTCTGCCCGACATCATCTCGGGGGCGAGCGCGGGCGGCATCAATGGCGTTTTCCTCGCGCAGGCCATTGCCACCGGACAGAGCCTGGAACCCCTCACCGCGATGTGGCTGGAACGCGCCGACATCGACGTGCTGCTCGATCCCGACGCCAAGCCGTGGAGTCGCTTTGCCAAGTTCTGGGCCCAGCCGCTGGTCTGGTTCGTGCTCAAGCGCCCGGGCAACGTCGTCAGCAGCACCGTCGCGCCCGAAACCCGCTCGGAAGTCCGCCGCAAGGTCTCGCGCCTGATCCGCGCACGCTGGTTCGCACCGCCGTTCAGCGGCATCGGCTTTTCGCGCATGATTGCCGACGCGCTCGATGCCATGGCGGCAACGCCGATGGGCGATCCGCTCTTGCCCGAAGGCCACCCGATCGACCTGCTCGTCACTGCGACAGACTTCAATGGCCACCTCGAAGAACTGCGCCTCAACAGCCCGGAAACGGTGGTCGAAAGCGAGCACCGCCTGTCCATCGGCTTCCGCCGGGCAACCTCCCGCTTGGGCGAGCGCGATCTTGCCGCTTGTCCCGAACTGGTCCTTGCCGCCCGTTCCACCGCCAGTTTCCCCGGGGCCTTTCCACCGCTGGTGATCGACGAGATCGACGCCTTGGTTGCCGAACGTCGCCAGAAATGGCCGGGCCGCGCGCAGTTCCTGCAGCGCATCATGCCCAGCCACTGGAAACGCGGCGATGTCGATGCGGTCGCCCTCGTCGATGGTGCCGTGCTGGTAAACCGCCCCTTCGCCCAGGCAATAGGCGTCCTGCGTGACCGTCCCGCGCGGCGTGAGGTCGACCGCCGCTTCGTCTATGTCGATCCCAGCCCCGATCATATGCGCATCGCCCCCAAGGGCGGACGCACCATCGGCTTCTTCTCCGCCATCTTCGGCTCGCTCTCGTCGATCCCGCGCGAACAGCCGATCCGCGACAATCTCGAATCCCTCGAACGCCAGTCGCGCCAGCGCCAGCGCCTGCGCGCCATTGTCGATGCGCTGCGCCCGGAGATCGAGGAGACCGTCGAAAGTCTGTTCGGGCGAACCCTGTTCTTCGATCACCCTAACCAGCGCCGCCTCACCGCGTGGCGCAACAAGGCGCAGCAGGCCGCAGCCGAGCGCGCAGGCTTTGCTTTCCATGGCTATGCACAGATCAAGCTTGCGGGGATCGTCGCCGAACTGGCCGCCCTGGTGCATGAAGCCGCGCCGGACGCCGCGCCTGTCGGCAAGGTCGAAGCAGCGCTATGGGATCACCTCTCGCAGACGGGACTGGATCGCCTTTCAGCCCTGCGCGGCGGAGCCACCGACAAGACGATCGTGTTCTTCCGTACCCACGACCTCGCGTTTCGCATCCGCCGCCTCAAACTGCTCGCCCGCCGCCTTACGCATGATTGGGAAGAGGGCGAGAACGTCAGCCCCGCTGACCGCGAAGCCGCTCGCGATGCAGTCTACCGCGCGCAAGCCCTCTATCAGGGCCGCGAAACCGCCGAAGGCCTCGGCCCCGGCTTTGCCGAAACGGCTGCGCTCGCCACCGTAGATCCCGGCGCAGTCCTCAATGCCATCGCGACGCGGCGCGATCTGGTCGGGCTCGATCTTCAGGTCGACACGATGCTGGTCGCCGCACTCGAGAAGATGGACAAGCCGCTACGCCGCCGCTTCCTCCACGCCTATCTCGGCTTCCCGTTCTACGACACCGCCACCCTGCCCCTCCTTCAAGGCGAAGGCATGGGGGAGTTCGATCCGGTGAAGGTCGACCGCATCTCGCCCGACGACGCCACCTCGATCCGCAAGGGCGGCACGTTCGCCTGCCTGCGCGGCGTGGAGTTCTTCAACTTCGGCGCCTTCTTCAGCCGCGCCTATCGCGAGAACGATTACCTCTGGGGCCGTCTCCATGGCGCCGAGCGCATGATCGACCTGATCTGCTCGACGGTAGAGGAACCGCTCGCGCCAAAGGTCATCGCCGCCTTCAAGCGCGACGCCTTCCTCGCGATACTGGAGCAGGAACAGGGAAGACTGGTTGCCGAACCGGGACTGGTCGAGCGGGTACGCGCGGAAGTTGTCGCCGCTTTCGAGTAGCTCGCACCAAAAAAGCTGCCCCCCGCGCAGGCGGGGGCCTGAGTGTTGTTACGGAACGGCAGCGGTACACGATTGAGGCCCCCGCCTGCGCGGGGGCGCAGCAACCTTAATCCGTCAGATCCGTCCAGGCATCCTTGATGCGCTCGAAGAAGCCTTTCGACTGCGGGCATTCCTCGCCCGTCTCGGTCGCCTGAAACTCGCGCAGCAATTCCTTCTGCCGCGCCGAAAGCTTCGTCGGCGTCTCGACATGGATTTCGACCACAAGGTCGCCAATCCCGCGTCCTTGCAGCACCGGCATGCCCGCCCCGCGCTTGCGCAATTGCTTGCCCGACTGGATACCTGCCGGAATCTCGATGGCATGGACCTTGCCGTCCAGCCCCGGAATCTCGATCTCGCCGCCCAGCGCTGCCGTGGTGAAGCTGATCGGGCAGCGCGTCAGCAGCGTCGTGCCCTCGCGCTCGAATACCTTGTGGCGCTGGATGTGCAGGAACAGGTACAGGTCGCCCGGAGGTGCGCCGAACGGCCCGGCCTCACCCTTGCCCGCCAGCCTGATCCGCGTACCGGTATCGACGCCTGCCGGAATATTCACCTGCAGCCGCTGCTCGGCATCGACGCGGCCTTCGCCCCGGCAGCTCTTGCACGGGCTCTCGATCACCTCGCCCCGGCCATGGCAGTTCGGGCAGGCCCGCTCCACCATGAAGAAGCCCTGCTGCGCCCGCACCTTGCCGTGCCCGCCGCACAGGTTGCAGCGCCGCGCCGAAGTACCCGGCGTAGCGCCAGAGCCGCTGCAAGGTTCGCACTTCTGCGAAACCTCGACCGCAATTTCGGTCTCCTTGCCGTGGAACGCGTCCTCGAGGCTGATTTCCAAGTCGTAGCGCAAGTCCGCGCCGCGCCGTGCCTGCTGACGACCGCCGCCACCGAACGCGCCACCGAAGATCGTCTCGAAGATGTCGCCAATGTCCCCGAAGTCGCCGCCGCCGAAGCCGCCACCGGCTCCACCGCCGCCCTGCTGGAACGCGGCATGGCCATAACGGTCATAGGCGGCCCGCTTCTGCGGGTCGGACAGGCAGGCATAAGCCTCGTTGATCTGCTTGAACTTGGCCTCGCTCTCGGCACAGCCCGGATTCTTGTCCGGGTGGAACTTCATGGCGAGTTTGCGGTATGCAGACTTGAGGACCTTCTCGTCCGCAGTCCGCTCAACTTCGAGCAGTTCGTAGAAATCGATCTCGGCCGACATTGCGCTTCCCTAACGCGAAGACCCGCCGCCAGCGAATTCACGCAAGCGGCGGGCCGGTTTCATCGCAACATCACTTGTTGTCGTCGACTTCCGAGAATTCGGCGTCGACCACGTCATCATCAGCCTTCGGCGCTTCCGCACCCGGCGACGAAGCAGCAGCCTGCTCCTTCTCGTAGATCGCCTGGCCCATCTTCATGGCCTTGTCGGTCAAGCCTTGCGTCTTGGCGGTCATCTCGTCGGCGTTGCCGCTTTCGACGGCAGCCTTCGCCTCGGCAATGGCAGCCTCGATCTCGGCCTTCAGCGAGGCGTCGATCTTGTCGCCGTTCTCTTCAAGCTGGCGCTCGGTCGCGTGGATGAGGCTTTCGGCGTTGTTCTTGGCTTCCGCCTCGGCACGACGCTTCTTGTCCTCTTCGGCGAACTTCTCGGCATCGCGGACCATCTGGTCGATGTCCGCGTCCGACAGACCACCAGACGCCTGGATGCGGATCTGCTGCTCCTTGCCGGTGCCCTTGTCCTTCGCGCTCACGTTGACGATGCCGTTGGCGTCGATGTCGAACGTCACCTCGATCTGCGGCACGCCGCGCCGTGCGGGCGGAATGCCGACGAGGTCGAACTGGCCGAGGAGCTTGTTGTCCTGCGCCATTTCGCGCTCGCCCTGGAAGACCCGGATCGTCACCGCCTGCTGATTGTCCTCGGCAGTCGAATAGACCTGGCTCTTCTTGGTCGGGATCGTGGTGTTGCGGTCGATCATCTTGGTCATGATGCCGCCGAGCGTCTCGATGCCCAGCGACAGCGGGGTCACGTCGAGCAGCAGCACGTCCTTGACGTCGCCCTGCAGCACGCCGGCCTGAATCGCCGCGCCCATGGCGACGACTTCGTCCGGGTTCACGCCGGTGTGCGGGTCCTTGCCGAAGAAGTCCTTCACAACTTCGCGGACCTTGGGCATGCGGGTCATGCCGCCGACGAGCACGACGTCGTCGATGTCCTTGGCAGAAAGACCGGCGTCAGCCAGGGCCTTCTTGCAAGGATCGAGCGTGCGCTGGATCAGACCGGCAACCAGCTTTTCCAGATCGGCGCGGGTGATCGTCTCCACCAGATGGAGCGGGGTGGTCGAACCACCTTCCATGCGGGCAGTGATGAACGGCAGGTTGATCTCGGTCGTCTGGGCAGACGACAGCTCGATCTTGGCCTTTTCCGCAGCTTCCTTCAGGCGCTGCAGGGCAAGCTTGTCGCCGCGCAGGTCCATGTTTTCCTTGGCCTTGAACTTGTCCGCCAGGTACTCGACGACGACGGTGTCGAAGTCTTCACCACCCAGGAACGTGTCGCCGTTGGTCGACTTCACCTCGAACACGCCGTCGCCGATTTCCAGCACGGAGATGTCGAAGGTGCCGCCGCCAAGGTCATAGACCGCGATCGTCTTGCCGTCCTGCTTGTCGAGGCCATAGGCCAGCGCCGCCGCAGTCGGCTCGTTGATGATACGCAGCACTTCCAACCCTGCGATCTGTCCGGCGTCCTTGGTCGCCTGGCGCTGCGCGTCGTTGAAGTATGCCGGAACGGTGATCACCGCCTGCGTGACGGTCTCGCCGAGATAGGCCTCGGCGGTTTCCTTCATCTTCTGCAGGGTGAAGGCCGAGATCTGCGACGGGCTGTAGTCCTGGCCACCGGCCTTGACCCAGGCATCGCCATTCTTGCCCTTGGTGATGGTATAGGGGACGAGTTCCGTGTCCTTCTGGGTCAGCGGATCGTCAAAGCGGCGGCCGATCAGGCGCTTCACCGCGAAAATCGTGTTGTCGGGGTTGGTGACAGCCTGGCGCTTGGCCGGCTGGCCGATCAGGCGCTCACCATCCTTGGTGAAAGCGACGATCGACGGCGTGGTGCGCGCACCTTCCGAGTTTTCAATAACCTTGGGCGTGCCCCCGTCCATCACAGCAACGCAGCTGTTGGTCGTGCCAAGGTCGATGCCGATAACTTTAGCCATGAGTTCCCCAGTTCCTTCCATTCAAGACACCGCGAGGATTGAAGGTCCCCCTGCCGGGCAGACCGCCATGTGCGGCTCGATTGAGGGCGATATAGGTAGGGTTCTTCTTGGCACAAGGCCCCCGCGCGCTTACCTCGGGAGACATATCCGCAACAGGAGTCGCCCTTCATGCGCAAGCTTGCAATCATTGGACTTTCCACCCTCGCCCTGACGCTCGCAGCCTGCGGCCAGAAGGCGGAAGATCCGACGGCTCAGGCCAGCAGCAGCGCCGCCGCCGGCCCGGAAAGCGCCCCCGGCGTAGTGGTGACCGATGCCATGGTGCGCCTGCCCGCCGTCCCCGGAACGCCCGGCGCAGCCTATTTCACCGTCTCGCAGGGCAGCGGCGCCCCGCGCAAGATCGCCGCAATCCATGTCGAAGGTGCCGAACGGGCCGAAATGCACGAAACCGTCGACAAGAACGGCATTTCCTCGATGCAGCAGGTCAAGGACGTGCCGATCGAAGCGGGCAAGAGCGTCCAGTTCAAGCCGGGCGGCCTTCACGTCATGCTGTTCGACGTGGCCGACACGCTCAAGGCCGGAACCACCACCGAACTCACCATCACACTGGACAACGGCGACAAGGCCAGCGTCCCCGCCAGGGTCGAAACCCTCGGTGGCAGTGGCGGTAGCAGCGGCGAGGCCATGGAAGCCATGGATCACTCCGGCCACGACATGTCCGGCCACGACATGAGCAAGATGTGAGAGATGAATGCGCTCCCTGCCCGCCGGGCGGGGAGCGCGCGCTGACGGCGGGGGAATGCGCACTGGTCGCCGAAGTTTTCGGCATGGCGATAGATGCTGCCCCGGTCCGCATCCGCCGCCGCCGCTGGTTTCCGTTCCAGCCAGCCGGCACGGTCATGGCCCCGATGGGTCATCTCCACTTCGCGCCGACCAGCCCCCATTACGAGCATGATTTCGCGCAGGCCCCTCTGCCCGCGCAGGGCCTGTTCATCCACGAAATGGTCCACGTCTGGCAGACCCAGACCCGCGGTCGCTGGTGGCTGCCGCTGATGCGCCACCCGTTTTGCCGCTACAGTTATACCTACGATCCGGCCCGCCCGTTCCACCGCTACGGCATCGAGCAGCAGGCCGAACTCGTTCGCCACTGGTTCATGGCGAAACGGGGCGCACCGTCGCCGGTCGCCCCGTCATTGCCAGCGCTCGAAGCGCTGATTCCCTTCGCTAGTGCCTGATCAGCAGCGCACTTCGTACTCACGACCATAACGATCGACCTGCCAGCAGCGGTTGTCATGCTTGCGGATTTGCGAACCGCCCACGGCGCCCACGGCACCCCCGATGGCGGCACCCTGCACGACGTTGCCACCGGTCGCGGCCCCGATACCGGCGCCCACTGCCGCGCCTACCGCGGCGCCTTCGCCCGCATAGTTGCGTGCGCAGCCGCCCAGCGTGACGGCCGAACCCATGATTAGCGATGCAATGATGATCTTGCGCATGATGTGTCTCCGTTTCCCGGAGACGACGAGCGGGCAGGCGAGGCGTTCCGCATATTGCGATGAATCGAGGCAGACGAAGGTTTCGCCTGTCGAAACCGGCAAACCCGGTTGAGGACAAGGCCCGAGCCACGCGGCACAATGCGCCGAACCCAAGGACGCCCGCCATGCCCCACGCCGTTGACCACCACGCCATCCTCGCCCGCTTCGCCACCTCGCGCGATGGCGATGGCAACATCTTCCGCGACATCGACCCCACGCGCCTCGCCCACATCGTGGTCGACATGCAGAACGGCTTCATGGAGGAAGGGGCGCCAGTCGAAGTGCCGATGGCCCGCACCATCGTCGACAACATCAACCGCATCAGCGCCGCCGTGCGCGCCAGCGGCGGCCACAACCTGTTCCTGCGCTACACCACGCCGCCCGAAGGCGGCCCGAGCTGGTCGAACTTCATGGTCCGCATGGGAGCCTCCGCGCAAGGCCACCAGGAGGCGTTCACGCCCGGCAACCACGGCTGGCAGCTCTGGCCGACACTCGACGTGGGCGAGGCCGACACCGTAATCGACAAGCACCGCTTCAGCGGCTTCACCCCCGGCACCTGCACGCTGAATGAAGCCCTCACGGCAAAGGGCATAGACACCGTGCTGATCACCGGCACCCTCACCAACTGCTGCTGCGAAAGCACCGCCCGCGACGCGATGCAGCACAACTACCGTGTGATCATGGTCGCCGACGCCAACGCCGCCCTGTCGGACGAGGAACACGCCGCCACGCTTCACAACATGGCGTTCGTCTTTGCCGACCTTCACTCGACGGACGAGGTGGTGAAGTTGCTCCGAACGGCTTGAACACCCGCAGCTGCCAAAATTACATCTGGCAGCATATTTGGAGACGCGCGATTATGCCCTGCCTGAGCTTCTTCCTCTGTATCGACGACAAGTATTGAGGCAAGTATCACATGCCCTTCAGACTTGAGCCGCTCCGCCACCTGATGAAGGTGCCGGCTTAGATAGTTGAGGCCGTTGTAGGTGGCAGTCGCATCATCCATCGGCGCGCCATCGGACAAATGAATCAGCAGCTTTCTGCGTTCCGGCCTCGCTAGCAACTGCGCCTCAGCCCACTCTAGGGCCTCACCGTCAACATTCTCATGCATGCTGCCCGGATGGCAAAAAGTGAACCAGTCTTCGCTGGCCAGTGTAACATCATCAAAGTCCTTGTAGACGATATGCCTCAAGGCACAGAGCCGACCAGGATAAGGCTCTTGCCCGGCCCCCCTCCACGCTCGAAATGCTGCTCCACCGCGCCAGCCAACAGTGGTGAAGCCGAAAATGGCATGCTGGCAGCCAAGTCCCTGCAGGACACTGGAGGCATATTGCAAGGCTCCGGCGACCATCGGCATCCGATCCCGATTCGAACCAGACTGATCGACAAGGATCGCAACCGCCAAGCTTTCGTCGGCAGGGCCATCGAACAGGCAACCATCGAAGCGATCCTCAACGCCCTTCAGCGCTGCTTTGGCAATTTCAATCCGTTGCTGGAAATCGGGAACCTTGATGCCCTGAGAATAAGGACCGTCGGGTGTACGTGAAAGAAGCCGACCGAGGTCACTTGCGCGAACGACTTCGTCGAAAGCCCTCGTGAACACTCGGTACGGCATGTCAGGACGGTCAGACACGACGTCCGCGTCCTTCTGGCTACGGCGACGAAGTGTCCTCGAGCCGGTGACGACAAACCATCCAATTAGCAGAATCGTCAGGAGAGGTCCAACAAAGTCCCCGAACCTTACGACAGGATCGACGCTTCCTCCCCCGCCCAAAAGAAAATCAATCCGGCTTCTTCGCCACGGCCACCATCGCCGGACGCAGCAGGCGGTCCTTGATCATGTAGCCGGCCTGCAGTTCCGAAATCACCGTGCCCGGCTCGGCGTCGGCCGAAGGCATCTCAATCATCGCCTGGTGCTGGTGCGGGTCGAGCGGCAGGCCCATCGCCGCGATGCGGGTGATGCCGTGGCTGCCGAAGACCTTCTCGATCTCGCGGCCCGTGGCTTCAAGCCCGGCGACGAGGTTCTTGAACTTGTCGTCCTCGCGTAGGTCCGCCGGGATGGACTCCAGCGCGCGGGCAAGATTGTCGGCCACCGACAGGATGTCGCGGGCAAAGCCGGTCGCGGCATAGGCGCGGGCGTCGGCGATGTCCTTCTCCATACGGCGGCGGACGTTCTGCGTCTCGGCCTTGGCGTAGAGCACGTCCTGCTTGGCCGCCTCCAGGTCCTCACGGAGCTTGGCCGCTTCATCGTTGGCAGAGGGCTGGTCGATCATGTCCTCGGGCACACCCTTCAGTTCCGCCTCGACTTCAGCGTCAGTGGGGCGCGTCTCGTTATCGCTCATTTTCTCGAAAATCCGTCTTGTCCGATGAATCTGCCCAATGTCTGGGCGGTGAAATCAACCATGGGGACGACGCGCGCATAATTCAACCGCGTTGGCCCGATCACGCCGACCACACCGACCACCCGCCCCTCGCTGTCACGCCACGGCGAGGCGATGACCGACGACCCCGAAAGCGAGAACAGCCGGTTCTCGCTACCGATGAAAATCCGCGTCGCCTGCGCCTCGCGCGCCGCATCGAGCACCCGGACGATCGCCTCGGCGCTTTCCAGTTCTTCGAGAAGCTGCCTGACCCGCTCGATATCACTCAGTGCCGCCTCGTCGAGCAGGTTGGCCTGCCCGCGCACGACCATCACCGGCCGCGCCGCCGCATCCTGCGTCCAAACCACCAGCCCGCGCTGCACCAGATCGGCGCTCGCGGCATCGAGCGCCGACCGCCCGCCGTCGATCTCCGCTCGCACCAGCCCGGAAGCTTCGCCCAATGTGCGCCCGTGCAACCGGCTCGTCAGGTAATTGCCAGCCTGCTCGAGTACGGACGCCCCCACTGGCTCGGGCAGGTCAATCACCCGGTTCTCGATCCCGCCATCCTCGCTGACCAGCACGGCCAGCGCCCGCACCGGCGACAGTGGAACGAACGAAATCTGCACCAGCCGTGGCTCGCGCTTGGGCACCATCACCACCGCAGCACCCGCCGAAAGCTCGGACAGCGCCGAACTCGCCGCCGCCAGCGCATTCTCGATGGTCCCGCCATGGGCCAGCCCGTGCTCGATCTGTGCGCGCTCAGCCACGGTCGGCTCGGCCACCTGCATGATCCCGTCGACGAACAGCCGCAGCCCCACCTCGGTCGGCATCCGCCCCGCGCTGGTATGCGGCGCGGCCAGCAATCCAGCGTCCTGCAGCTCCTGCAAGACCGAGCGGATCGAGGCAGGCGAAAGATTGACGCCCCCCGAACCGGCAAGCGCCTTCGACCCCATCGGCTGCCCGCTGGCAATGTAACCCTCCACCACGAGACGGAAAATCTCCCGTGCGCGGTCGGTCAGATCGGAGAGGGTTGGGCCGTGCATGGTGACAATCTAATCCACGCTCTTGCAGGCTCAAGCCCGATGCGCCAGAGGCTGGCCAAACTTTTGAGGGAAAATCCATGCGACCTTCCGGCCGTGCGCCCGATGAAATGCGCCCCATCGTCATTGAAACCGCCTTCACCAAGCACGCCGAAGGTTCGGTCCTGATCTGCTTCGGCGATACCAAGGTACTGGTCACTGCCTCCGTGGAAGAGCGCGTGCCGCCGTTCCTGCGCGGCAAGGGCGAAGGTTGGGTCACGGCGGAATACTCGATGCTCCCCCGCGCCACCCACACCCGCGGCAGCCGCGAGGCGGCCAAGGGCAAGCAGTCGGGCCGCACTCAGGAAATCCAGCGCCTGATCGGCCGCTCGTTGCGCGCCGTCACCGATCTCAAGAAGCTCGGCGAACGCCAGATCACCTTGGACTGCGACGTGATCCAGGCCGACGGCGGCACCCGCACCGCCTCGATCTCGGGCGCATGGGTCGCTCTGCGCCTCGCCGTGCAGAAGCTGATGGACAGCGGCGCGATCAAGGAAGACCCGCTGACCGAAAAGGTCGCCGCGATCTCCTGCGGCATCGTCAATGGCCAGCCGGTTCTCGACCTTGACTACATCGAGGATTCCTCGGCCGATGCCGACGCCAATTTCGTCCTGATCGAAGGCGGCAAGATCGCCGAGGCTCAAGCCACCGCCGAAGGCGCGACCTACGACGAGGAAGGCCTCCTCCGCCTCCTCCGCCTCGCCCGCATCGGCTGCAACGAGATTTTCGCGGCGCAGGAAAAGGCGGTTCGCGGCTAACTACAAGAAAAGTCGTCATTCCCGCCCCACCCCTTCGTCATTCCCGCGAAGGCGGGAATCCAATAGCACTACGCCAGAATGGATCCCCGCCTTCGCGGGGATGACGAAAAAAAGGACAAGACATGCCCCGTCTCGGCACCGGAAAGCTGGTCATCGCCACGCACAACGCCGGAAAGCTCAAGGAAATTCAGGCCCTGCTCGCGCCCTACGGGATCGAGTGCCTGTCCGCAGGCGCGCTTGGCCTGCCTGAACCTGCCGAGACGGGCACGACCTTCATCGAGAACGCTCTGATCAAGGCGCGGGCTGCGGCGGAAGCTTCGCAGATCCCCGCCCTCGCCGACGACTCCGGCCTGTGCGTCGATGCCCTTGGCGGTGCGCCGGGAGTCTATACTGCAGATTGGGCCGAGGCGGACAGGTTCGAGGGTGGCCCCGGTCGCGACTGGTACATGGCGATGGGCAAGGTTGAGGGAAAGCTCGCCGGAGTTACCGCTCAGTTCGCGAGAGTTGCGGCAGAGTCCGGGGAGAGTCCGCGAGAGTTGGAAAGGGGCTGCCACTTCGCCTGCGTGCTCGCAATCGCATGGCCCGATGGCTCCCACGCCGTCTACGAAGGCCGCGCCCACGGCACTTTGACATGGCCCCCGCGCGGCACTCTGGGCTTCGGCTATGACCCGGTGTTCGTGCCGGTAGGCGACACGCGCACCTTTGCGGAACTCGATCCGGCAGAGAAGCACGCCATCAGCCACCGCGCCGATGCCTTCGCAAAGCTGGTGGCAGACCAGTTTTCCGCCTAAGGCTGGCGCATGGCGCTAGCCCTCTACATCCACTGGCCCTTCTGCCTCGCCAAGTGCCCCTACTGCGACTTCAACAGCCACGTCCGTGAGCGGACCCACATGGCGGCTTGGGCTGCAGCGCTGCTGGCCGACATGCGCCATGAAGCACGGTTGACCTCGGGCCGGAAGCTCAGCTCGATCTTCTTCGGCGGCGGCACGCCCTCGCTGATGCCGCCGGCGCTGGTCGAAGCGCTGCTGCGTGAGGCCGAGACCCTTTGGGGCTTTGCGCCCGGCATCGAGATCACGCTGGAAGCCAATCCAAGTTCGGTTGAGGCCGCCAACTTCAGCGTATTGGCAAGCGCCGGGATCAACCGCGTATCGCTCGGCTTGCAGGCGTTCGACGACAAGACACTGAAATTCCTCGGCCGACTGCATGACGTCAGCGAAAGTCTTGCCGCGCTTGACGTTGCGCAACAGAATTTCGGTCGCGTCAGCTTCGATCTCATCTACGCGCGTCCCGATCATACACCGGAGCAATGGCAAGCCGAGCTCAAGCGCGCTTTAGGTTTCGGCACCGGCCATCTCAGCCTTTACCAACTGACGATCGAACCCGGCACCCGCTTCGCCACGCTGGTCCGCGAAGGAAAGTTGACTCCGCTCGACGACGATCAGGCCGCGGACCTGTTCACGTTGACCCGCGAGATCACGGCGGCAGCGGGCCTGCCCGCCTACGAGACCAGCAATCACGCTCGCCCCGGCGAGGAGAGCCGCCACAACCTCACTTACTGGCGCTATCACGACTATGTCGGCATCGGCCCCGGCGCGCACGGGCGCAGGCTCGGCGCGGCGACAGTGCGGCACAAGAAACCCGAGAACTTCCTGCGCGCAGTGGACGAACAGCGCCACGGCATTGCCGAGGAACGGGTCCTGATCCCAAGCGATCAGGCGATGGAGGCGGTGCTGATGGGCTTGCGCCTGACCGAAGGTATCGCCCCGCCCGCGCTCGCTGCGCGCTTCGGCTTTACGGCAGGCGAACTGATCGACCCTGCCAAGCGCGACTTCTACCTGCGCATCGGCCATCTCGCCCAACACGGCGACCGCCTGCGCGTGACCGAGCAGGGCGCGCCGTTGCTTGAAGCGCTACTGGCGGAACTCGTGCCCGCTGCGCTCATAAGTGCATGACTACGCCCGAATTCCTTGAGGCGTGGAACAGCTACCTCGCCCTTGGCCGTCGGCGCTCGCCCCATACCGTCCGCGCCTATGCCGCAACCGTCGCGCGGCTGCTCCATGCCCTGCACGAAGGCCAGACGTGGTCCACGCTCGCACGGATCGACGCCGCGACCTTGCGCACCCATCTGGCCGAGCGCCGTGCCGGTGGCCTTGGCAATGTCTCCGCGGCGCGCGAACTCTCCGCCCTCAAGACCTTCATCGCCTTCGCCCGCGAGCAAGCCGGCGAAGCCGACACCAGCCGTCCGCGCCTGCGAGGCCCGCGCGTCAAGAAAGGTCTGCCCCGCCCGGTAACGCCGGATGAAGCGGTCAATCTTGCAGAAACTGTTGCCGACGATGCCAGCGTTCCGTGGATCGCTGCGCGCGACCGCGCGGTCCTGCTGCTGCTCTACGGTGCCGGAATGCGCATTGCCGAAGCATTGGCGCTGCCCGCCTCTGCCCTGCCACTGGGCGAGAGTGTCGTGATCACCGGCAAGGGCGGCCGCCAACGCGTGGTGCCGCTGCTGCCGATCGTGCGAGAAGGCGTTGCCGACTACGTGGCGCAGTGTCCTTGGCCGCTCGCAAAGGACAAGCCGTTGTTTCGTGGAGTAAAGGGTGGTCCCCTGGCCCAGGGCATGGTCCAGCGTGCAGTGGCAAGGGCGCGCACCGCGCTCGGCCTGCCAGCCACGGCGACACCGCACGCCTTGCGCCACTCCTTCGCCACGCACCTGCTAAGCGCCGGGGCCGACTTGCGTTCGCTTCAGGAACTGCTCGGCCACGCGAGCCTGTCATCGACGCAGATCTACACCCGCGTCGATGCGGCAACGCTGCTGGATGTTTACAGGAATGCCCATCCGAGGGCGTGAAGAGGGCAAACCAATTGCCCCCACTCCACATTCGTCATCCCGGCGCAGGCCGGGATCCATGCCCTTGCCGCAGATCGCGACGCCAACGGCCTACTTCCGCGCTGCCTTGTCATCCTTGAGCTTCTTCTCGGTCCACTCGATGAAGTCCTTGGCGAAGGCATCGCGCAGCTCGGCCTTTGCCGCCTCGACGTTTTCGGCCGTCTTCGGCGGGAACACCTCAAGCGGGTTCTTTACAGCGCCGATGGAGATGATCGGCGCGCCGCCCTTGCTGAAGTCGCGAAACTGCGTGCCGACGAGCAAGTTGCTGCCGTACATCATCGCCTTGAAGTAGAACACGCTTACGAGCAGGAACTCGGCATAGCACGGGTTGGTTGACGCGGTGATGCGTTTGCCCGCCTTGAGATCGGCATTGAGCGCCTTGATCTTGGCCTTGAGCGCCGGATCGGCCTTAACCGCTTCGTTGGACGGCGTCGGCGGCTCGATGATCACTTTCCAGTCCTGAACGCCGAGGCGCGTACGGTAGTTGATCTTCTCGAGTTCGGCCAACTGGATGTCCGGGCCGAGGTAGTCCTTCATCAGGCTGTTGACCGAAGCGACCTTGTCCTTGTGGACTTCCTGGTCCGCCACCGCGCCGACAATGCCGAAGCCTGACAGCAGGCCGCTGTTGAAGCCGATGTAGTTTTCGGTAGGGAATACGTGGAGTTCGCATTCCTGCTTTGCTGCGGGCTCGGCCGGTGCGACAACTGGCCCGGTTGCGCCATCCTGCGCCATGGCAACCTGCCCTTGCGCCAGACACAGCGCTGCCATCGCCAAACCAATGCCTGCCTTCATTTCGCTATCCCCTTCTCACGGCCTGCGCGCCGCCCCGCTCGTTGGATCGAACATTTGCGGCAATCTGGCAAGGGTATCGCGAGCGAGGCTACTTCATGCTGGCCGAACGCGGCAGCCGCAGGACCGAGAGCAATCCGCCGAGGTCCTCGCTTTCCTTGAGCTCGACGCTGCCGCCGTAAATCTCGGCCACATCGCGGACGATGGCGAGGCCGAGGCCGGTGCCGGGCTTGCCGGTATCGAGGCGGGCACCGCGGTCGAAGATGCGGGTGCGTGCCTCTTCGGGGATGCCCATGCCGTCGTCCTCGACCCAGATTTCGCAGTACTTGGGGTCGGTCGGCGCAGCATCGATGGTGATGAAGACCGATCCGCCGCCATATTTGGCCGCGTTCTCGATCAGGTTGCCGAGGATTTCATCAAGGTCCTGCCGCTCGATCGAGACTTCGGCGGTGCGGTTGCCGTCCATGTCGAAGCGCACCTGCGGGTAGAGCCGCACCACCGCACGCTCCACCGCCTCGGCGCTTTCCCAGACCTGCGCGCGCGACATGCCGACGGCGCGACGTCCAACGGCGCGGGCGCGGGCAAGGTGGTGATCGACCTGACGGCGCATGACCGCGGCTTCGCGGATCACCGTATCGGCAAGATCGTCGGCCTTGGCGGTCGCCGCGTTCATCACCACGGTGAGCGGAGTCTTGAGCGCATGCGCAAGATTGCCGGCATGCGTGCGCGCTTCCTCGGCCTGCCGCTCTGAATGTTCGAGCAGGGCATTGAGTTCGACCACCAGCGGCTGGACTTCAAGCGGCAAAGGGTCGGTCACGCGGCTCGCCCCGCCTTCTCGCATGCGTGCAATAGCCAGCCGCACGCGGCGCAAGGGGCCAAGGCCGTAGAAAGTCTGCAACCCCGCCATGGTGAAAAGGCCAAGGCCGAGCGCTAGAAACGACCAGATCAGGATCGAACGGATGCGGCTGATCTGCGCATCGATCTCGCCACGGCTGGCAGCAACCTGGAATTCCCACAGCGTATTGCTGCCGGGGAGGATAACCGAGCGCTTGATGATACGCAGGCGCTCGCCGTCGAACTGGTCGCTGTCGTCGATCCTGGGGTCGACGTAGTTGTTGTCGAGGTTGGTCCTGAGCGAGCGGTCCCACAGCGAGCGCGAGGGAAAGTCCTCGTGCCCTTGCCCGGAGATCTGCCAGTACAGGCCACTGTTGGGCTCCAGGAAGCGCTGGTCGCCGAGGGGCCGGTTGAAGAACACCTCGCCGTCCGGCCCGATCTCGGCCGAGGCGACCATCGCGGTCAGCATGTAGCCGAGCTGCTCGTCGAAGTTGCGGGTGACGAGGCCGGTCAGCGTCTGGTCCAGGGCCAGACCGCCGCCGAGCAGCAGCACCGTGATCCAGCCTGCCGCGATGAGCACCATGCGCCGCGCCAGCGAGCCGGTATGCGGCGCTGGCTGCGGCGTGTCTTTGCTGCCCTTCTCCGGCACCTGTCAGCTGCGCGCGTTACCCACGTCCGGGACCCGCCGGATCGTCGAGGCTGTAGCCAAGGCCACGGATCGTGGTGATCACGTCGGGACCGAGCTTCTTGCGGATGCGGGTGACGAAGACTTCGATGGTGTTCGAATCGCGGTCGAAATCCTGATCGTAGATGTGCTCGATCAGTTCGGTGCGGCTGACCACCTTGCCCTTGTGGTGGAGCAGGTAGGACAGGAGCTTGTACTCCTGCGCGGTCAGCTTGACCGGCTCGCCATTGAGCGTGACGCGGCCCGAGCGGGTGTCGAGGCGCACGTCGCCTGCGGTCAGTTCGGACGAGGAATTGCCCGAAGCGCGGCGGATCAGCGCGCGCAGGCGAGCGATCAGTTCCTCGGTCTGGAACGGCTTGGCAAGATAATCGTCGGCCCCGGCGTCGAGCCCCGCGACCTTGTCCGACCAGCTGTCCCGCGCGGTCAGCACCAGCACAGGGAACTTGCGGCCTTCCTTGCGCCACATGCCAAGGACGGTCAGCCCATCGATTTCGGGAAGGCCGAGGTCAAGAATGACCGCATCGTACTCTTCGGTCGAGCCCATGAAGTGCCCGTCCTCGCCATCCACCGATAGATCGACGGCATAGCCATTCTGTTCGAGCGTGTTCTTGAGCTGCTTGCCGAGCGTGGGTTCGTCCTCGACGATCAGAATGCGCATCTCTTGCCCCTTGCTGCGCGCGTTGGCGCCATAACCTGAACGGCTAGATGGGGCGGGAAACCTGAACGGTCAAGGAACTGGCGCGAAAGCTTCCGTTCAGCGGCTTTCGCCGAGGACCTGCCCGGTGCGCGCGTCAACGTCGACGAACATGACCCTGCCATCGCGGATGAACTTGAGGCGATAGACCATTGCCGAAGGATCATATTCCGGGCCGAGGTACTGCATTCCCGGCTTGGTCGGCAGTACCCGCCGTTCAATGTCGCGCAGCGAGCGCACGTTGCCGGCGCGCAAGTCGCGACGGGCCTCGTTCTGCTCGTCGGGGCGCTGCTGGGCATGCGAGGTGACGGGCAGGAGAGCCAGCGATGCGGCGAGAAGGGCAATGGCACGGTTCATGATGTGCGCATGCATAAGCTTGGCGCATTGAACAAGCCGTGAATGCGAAGCGGCGTTGTCGTTCAGCGTCGGGCGTTGCGCATGAGCAACGGTGCGGCTAAGCGGCACGCCATGGCGGCACCGATACTCAGCTGGGAAGGCCTCGGCCTCGTCCAGGGCAATGGCTGGCTCTTTCAGGATCTCGACATCCACATCCAGCAGCGCGACCGGCTTGCGCTGATTGGCCGCAATGGCGCGGGCAAGACCACGCTGCTCAAGCTGCTTGGTGGCCAGGTCGACGCCGACAAGGGCACCCGCTCAATCCAGCCCGGCACGAAGATCGTGACGCTGGAGCAGGATCCGTTCTTCACCGGGTTCGACACGCTGATGGACTTCGCGCTCTCGGGCAAGGACGCCCCGCCCCGGCACGAGGTGGAGGCCATCGCTGGCCAGCTTGGTATCGACCTTTCACGCAAGGCCGACAGCGCCAGTGGTGGCGAACGGCGCCGCGCTGCGCTGGCCCGCGCATTGGCGAGCGAACCCGATCTGCTGCTGCTCGACGAGCCGACCAACCACCTCGACCTCGCCGCCATCGACTGGCTGGAAGACTGGCTGCAGCGCTACCGCGGCGCCTTCGTGGTAATCAGCCATGACCGTACTTTCCTGGAACGGCTGACCAAGGCGACGCTGTGGCTCGACCGCGGCTCGCTGCGCCGCAAGGACATCGGCTTCGGCGGCTACGAGGCGTGGATGGAGCAGGTCTATGCCGAGGAAGCGCGCGCGGCGGACAAGCTCGACGCCAAACTGAAGATCGAGGCGCACTGGCTGGAGCGCGGCGTGACCGCACGGCGCAAGCGCAACCAGGGACGCCTCGAGAAGCTGTGGGAGATGCGGGCGCAACGCGCTGCCATGCTCAGCCCGCAGGGCACAGCCAAGCTCGCTATCGCCAGTGACGATGCCAAGAGCAAGGCAGTGATCGTTGCCGACCATGTGAACAAGTCGTTCGGGGATCGCCCGATCGTCAAGGACTTCACGCTGCGCATCACCCGCAAGGACCGCATCGGCGTGGTCGGCTCCAACGGTGCGGGCAAGACCACGCTGCTCAAGCTGCTGACCGGCGAGCTGGAGCCCGACAGCGGCACCATCACGCTCGCCAAGACCCTGCAGGGCGTGATGATCGACCAGCAGCGCAGCCTGATGGCGCCGGACAAGCGCGTGCGCGACGTGCTGGCCGACGGCAGCGACTGGATCGACGTGCGCGGGGTGCGCAAGCATATCCAGGGCTATCTCAAGGACTTCCTGTTCGATCCGGGTCTGGTCGAGGCGCGCGTCGGCACGCTTTCGGGCGGCGAGCGCTCGCGCCTGCTGCTCGCCCGTGAATTCGCGCGTTTCTCCAACCTGCTGGTGCTCGACGAGCCGACCAACGACCTCGATCTCGAAACGCTCGACCTGCTGCAGGAGGTGATCTCCGACTACGATGGCACAGTGCTGATCGTCAGCCACGACCGCGACTTCCTCGACCGCACGGTGACGATCACGCTCGGCATGGACGGTTCGGGCAAGGTCGACATCGTGGCAGGTGGCTATGCCGACTGGGAGAAGATCAGGAAGCAGCGTCTCGCGGGCAAGCCGGTGGTGAAAAGCGGCGGTTCCGAAAAGACCGAGGCCGCTCCCCCTCCTCCTCCGCAGCCGCCGAAGAAAGGCAAGCTTTCCTACAAGGACCAGCGCGACTACGAATTGCTGCCCAAGCGCATCGAGGAACTGGACGCCGCCATCGCCCGAGGCGAAGCGCAACTCGCCGATCCGGACCTCTACGCCAAGGACCCGAAGAAGTTCGATTCGCTGATGGCCGCGCTCGAAAAGGTGCGTGGCGAGAAGGATGCTGCCGAAGAGCGTTGGCTGGAGCTGGCGGAGATGGTCGAGGGCTGACGCAATTCGTCAGATCATTTCCGCGATCATCACCCCCGTAGGATTGCGCAAAGGCCTTGCCTGATCCCTTCCTTTGCCGTTAAGCAAAAATCACCGTTGCGGTTAAGCACGGAGCTTGCTCAGGTCGCACCATGATCAACCGAATCCGCGATATCCGCCGCCAGAAGGGCATGACGCTCGCCGACGTAGCCGCACGATGCGATCCGCCGACCACGGCGCAGACCATCGGGCGCCTCGAGACCGGCACGCGCAGCCTGTCACTGGTGTGGATGAACCGCATCGGCGCCGCGCTCGGCGTCGAACCGCAACTTCTGGTCAAGGCCGACGAGGAAAGCCCGGCGCGGCTGGTTGCCCGGCTTGGGCCCCAAGGTGCCGAGGCTCTGGCCAAGCCAATGGATGCCATCCTGCCTGTGGCGCTGGACGGCTCGGCGCGGCTCATGGCAATGATGGTCGACGCCAGCGCCGGCGAATACCGCGCTGGCGATCAAGTCTGGCTCCGGCAGATCGATCCGGAAGACTTCGCCCGCGCCTTCAATCGCGACGTGCTCTCGCCGCGGCCCGGCGGGCGCTTCACCTTTGGCCGCTTGATCGACCAGCGCGATGGCCGCGTCGCCCTGCTCCCGCCCGGCCCGGGACAGCGACAAGTTGTGATTGATCGCCCGGCGTGGCTCGGGCTTGCCGAGATGCTCGTGCGCAAACTTTGACGTGAGGCGCCTGCTCTCGATCTCGACACTCTATCCAGCCATTGGCCGTCCCGGTTTCGGCCGCTTCGTTGGCAAGCAGATGCAGGCGCTGGCCGCCCGGAGCGATTGGGACGTCACGGTCATCAATCCCATCGGCATGCCGCCCGTGCCGATGAAGCGCTATGCTGCGCTGAAGGCGATGCCGGAGAGCGAGCAGCAAGGACCGGTGACGATCCACCATCCGCGCTTCCTGCTGGTTCCCGGTCTTTCCGGGCCGGTCAATCCCGCACTGATTGCGCATGCCGTGCTGCCGCTGGCCAAGCGCCTTCACGCCGAACGCCCGTTCGACATGATCGATGCGCAATTCTTCTATCCCGACGGCCCGGCCGCCGCCAAGGTTGCGCGCGCATTGGAACTGCCGTTGGCAATAAAGGCACGCGGGTCGGACATCCACATGTGGGGCAGCCGTTCATGGCCGCGCCGACAGATGATCGAAGCGGCGCGGCAGTCGTCAGTGTTGCTCGCAGTTTCACAGGCGCTGGCGAACGACATGGTCGATCTCGGCATGCCGAGCGACCGCATCAAGGTGCACTATACCGGGCTTGATCGTGAGCGTTTCCGGCCATTGGAACGCGAAGCGGCGAGGCAACTGGTATCCGCCCTGCCCTCCCTGCAGATCTGGTCGGAGGGTCGGCTTCTCCTCTGCGTGGGAGCGCTGCTGGCGATCAAGGGGCAAGCGCTGGCGATCCGCGCCTTGTCATCCCTGCCCGACGATGTCCGCCTTGCGATCGCCGGGACCGGTGCGGATGAAGGACCTCTGAAACGGCTGGTCGAGCAGTTGGGACTGGAGTCCCGCGTTCACTTCCTCGGATCGGTAGAGCACGACATCCTGCCACACCTGCTCTGCGCAGCCGACGTGATGGTCCTGCCTTCGGAGCGCGAAGGCCTGGCGAACGCCTGGATCGAATCGCTCGCCTGCGGAACGCCCGTGGTCATCCCCGACATCGGCGGTTCCCGAGAAGTCGTTCGGGATGCAAGCGCGGGCAGAATCGTCGAGCGCTCGCCCGAAGCCATCGCACAGGCCGTGTCCGAACTGCTGAAGGATCCGCCAAGCCAAAAGGCGGTTGCAGCCAATGCCGAGCGCTTCAGCTGGGATGTCAACGCCGCTTCGCTGGCTGCCTTGTACGAAGAAGCGGCGGCGAAGCGCTGAGCTTCACTGCCGCTTCCTGATTCACGGAACGCTGGCTCAGGCGCCGTCGCGCGCCAGACGCTCCTGCTTTTCGAGTGCGCTCTCGGTCGGCACGAAGCTGTTCGGATTGACCTTCAGCCAGATCAGGATCGGCGCGGCCATATAGATCGAGCTGTAGGTGCCGACGAAGATGCCGAGCGTGATCGCGGCGGTGAAACCGAAGATCACATCCGGACCGAGCAGCAGCAGCGCGACCAGCGTAATCAGCATCGACAGCGAGGTCACGATGGTGCGCGCCAACGTCTCGTTCACCGAGAGGTCCAGCAGTTCAGGCATCGGCATCTTGCGGAACTTCTTCATGTTCTCGCGGATGCGGTCATAAACCACGATGGTATCGTTGAGCGAATAGCCGATCAGCGTCAGCAACGCGGCAACGATGTTGAGATCGAACTCCATCCCCGTCAGCGCGAAGAGGCCAAGGGTCAAGGTGACGTCGTGGACCAACGCGAACAGTGCGCCCACGCCGAACTGCCATTCGAAACGCAGCCAGATATAGGCGGCCACCGCCAGTGACGCGAGGCCGAGCGCCTTGAACGCATCCCAGCCCAATTCCTTCGAAACCTTGCCCGAGACCGAATCGACGCCATCGATGCGCGCATCGGCGTGGTTCTTCTTGATGTCGGCCGTGATGGTGCGGGCCATCTTGTCAGCCAGCGCCGCCTCGTGGTCGGCACCTTCCGGCAGCTTCATCCGGATCGAAATCTCGTTCGGCTTGCCGTAGCGCTGGATGATCGGCTCGCCATAGCCGAGCTTGCCGACTTCCTCGCGCAGCGTTGCGACCGGCGCTTCGGCGCTGCGCTCGAACGTCACGCGAATCATCTGGCCGCCGATGAAGTCGACGCCAAGGTTGAGTCCCTTGGTCAGGACCAGCCCCACCGATGCCGCCATCAGCACGAGGCTCATCACGTAGAACGGCACGCGCCACTTGAGAAAGTGGATGTTGGTGTTGTCGGGTACGAGCTTGAGGAGTTTCATGGGTCCGTCCTCCTCTTACAGGGCGATTTCGGTGGGACGCGCGCGGCGCAGCCATTGCGTCACCCACATGCGGGTCAGTGTCACGGCCGTGAACACCGAGGTCGCGATGCCGATCATCAGCACGACGGCAAAGCCCTTCACCGGTCCCGACCCGAACGCGAACATCAGCACTGCGGCGATGACATTGGTGATGTTCGCGTCGAAGATCGCGCGGCTGGCTTCCTTGTAGCCAAGCTCGACCGCCTGGACGACCTTGCGGCCACGGTGTCGCTCTTCACGGATGCGCTCGTTGATCAGCACGTTGGCGTCGACCGCCGCGCCGATGGTCAGCACAAAGCCGGCGATACCCGGCAGGGTCAGCGTGGTGCCGATGATGCCCATGATGCCGAGGATCATCAGCACGTTGATGATCACGGCGAGGTTCGCGTAGACGCCGAAGCGGCCATACGTGACGAGGATGAACACTGCGAGCGCGAGCGTACCGACGCCCATCGCGATCATGCCCTTGCGGATCGAGTCCGCGCCAAGGTCTGGCCCGACGGTCCGCTCTTCCACGACCTTCAGGTCAACCGGCAGTGCACCCGAGCGCAGCGAGATCGCCAGCGCGTTGGCGCTGTCCGTGGTAAAGCGGCCCGAAATGATCGCGCTGCCGCCCATGATCGGCTCGTTGATCGTCGGCGCCGAAAGCACCTTGCCATCGAGGATGATCGCGAACTGCTTGCCCACGTTCTGCGTGGTCAGCTTGGCAAACTTGGCACCGCCATCGGTGTTGAACGTGATGTTCACCACCGGTTCGTTGGTCTGCTGGTTGTTGGTCTGCTGCGCGTTGGTCAGCTGGTCGCCGCGAATGCCGCCGAGACGCTTGACCGCGATCGACGGCACGCCGCCGCCTTCGCTGGCATTGGCATAGGGCACAATCTCGCTGCCCGGAGGCGCAATGCCGCGCGCGACATCCGAAGGCAGTGCCGAGGTGTCGACCAGCTTGAATTCGAGCTTGGCGGTCTGACCGAGCAGGTTCTTGAGCGCCTGCGGGTCCTGCAGGCCAGGAACCTGCACGACGATGCGGGTCGGGCCGGAGCGGATGATCGTCGGCTCCTTGGTGCCGAGCGCGTCGATACGCTTGCGCACGACTTCGACCGCCGTATCCATTGCTTGGGTCACAGCCTGGTTGACCCCTGCCTCCGTCGGCGCGAGCACGAAGCGGTTGCCGTCGACGACGTTGATGTCCCAGTCACGCTGGCCGGTCAGCCCGGCGCCGTTGGTCAGCGGCAGCACGGCTTCGCGCACGGCATCCACTTGCGAGGGATCGGCCACGACGAAGGTCAGCGCACCATCACGGTTCGAGATGTCGCTGATGCGGATGTCTTTTCCATCCTGCTTCAGCTTGTTGCGGACCGATTCCTCCATGCCTTCGATGCGCTGCTGGCGCACCTGGGAAGGATCGGCCTCGAGCAGGATGTGGCTGCCACCGGCAAGGTCGAGCCCGAGGTTGACCTTGGGTTCGGGCAGCGCGGTCGGCCAGTTGAGGCCCATGGTGGAGGTGAGCGAGGGAACGGCAGAGGCCACGCAGATCAGCGTGATGAACCAGAGCCAGATCACCTTCCAGCGCGGAAAATCGAGCATGGGCGGTCAGCTTTCAGGGAAGTGGGATCAGTCGTTTGCCATTAGTCGTTTGCTGGCGCGGAACCCGCCGGCGGCACGATGTCGCCGATGGTTGCGCGCACGGCCTTCACCCGGACGTTCGGACCGAGTTCGAGTTCCGCATAATGATCGTCAAGCTTGACGACCTTGCCGATCAGGCCACCGGCCGTGACGACCATGTCGCCCTTCTTCATGCCTGCGATCTTGGCCTTGTGCTCCTTCTGCTGGCGCATCTGCGGGCGCAGGATCAGGAACCAGAAGATGAAGCCCATCGCCACCAGCGGCATGAAAGTCATCCAGGCGGGCGGCTGACCGGCATTGGCGGCGGCGGCGGAAAGAGTGCTCAGCATCATGGGTCCGTTTCTGGGATCGCGACAGTCGTTTTGCAACCGCACCGTCTGCGAATATCCCGCAAAACCCGGCCTCGGCTGCCCGAAGCGGCGCGGTTAGCAGTTTGGCATGGGCAAGGCAATGTAACGCGACATCGTGTTACGGCCCGCTCATGGAACCTTTCGCCAATCTCGTGCTTGCCATCCCGAAAAGTGCTGCCTATAGGCGCGCTTCCGGTCGGGACGTAGCGCAGCCTGGTAGCGCATCACACTGGGGGTGTGGGGGTCGGAGGTTCGAATCCTCTCGTCCCGACCAATTTCAAAAGGCCCGCTGGCGCTCGTCGCTCGCGGGCCTTTTTGCTGGAAATCGTTTTCCTACATCGACCGGTATGGCTACGTCATCGCGCGTCCAAATTTCTCGAAAGGGCGCCGCAATGAGTATTCTCGATGCACTTGTTTCCCCTGCTTCCGGCATCATCGACAAGGTGATCCCCGATCAGGATGCGCGCGACCGGGCAAAGCTCGAACTTCTCAAGCTCGAAGGCACTGCCGAATTCAGGCAACTCAAGGCGCGCATGTCGGCAATTCTGGCCGAGGCAGGATCTGCCGATCCCTGGACTCGTCGCGCCCGTCCGGCCTTTCTCTACGTGATGTACGCGATGATCCTGTGCGCATTGCCGATCGGCCTGATCGCCGCGTTCCGTCCGCAGGCAGCCCACGACATCGCCGCCGGGATCAGCGCCTATCTCAATGGCCTGCCCGAGCCGCTCTACGCCCTCTTCGGCACCGGTTACCTCGGCTACACTGCCGCCCGGCAATGGGGCAAGGTGCGCGGCTTCGACAGGTAGCGCGCCGTTACATGCCGATCATCTTGGTTAGTTTCTGGTAACTTCCGCCTGCTATTGAGGCGGCCATGACAACAAGGTCGGCCACCTCCACTGTATCGCTGCCCCTCACCGGCAGGCGGGCTTTCCGCGCCGCAATTCCGGCGCTCGCTGTTCTGAGCGCCCTGCTCGGCGGCTGCGGCAAGGGCTCCGACGAGAAACTCGAAGCCCGGCTCGCCGCGATCGAGGCCAAGGCCGACGCTGCCGAACAGCGATCGCGCCAGGCCTTGAGCATGGCAGCCACCGGCAATCCCGCCCCCGCAGCCGACAGCGGCGGCGAACCGATCTATGGCGAAGCGGCCGACAACGGGGCCGTCACCGACGACTCCCCGGACAGCGCCATTTACGACAACACCATCGAAAGCCCCCCCGGACCACCCGTCGCTCCGGGCGGTTGATCGCGTCAGCGCGCTTGCACGATTGTTGCCAGCGGCTATCACGGCTGCGCTATCGCGATCGGGGGAACAATGACCGCAATACCTACCGGAGCCGGCACGACCGTGTTCGTGCTCAACGGCCCCAACCTCAATCTGCTCGGCTTGCGCGAGCCTGAAATCTACGGCTCGCAGACGCTCGACGACATTGCCGGGATGCTCGAGGACCGTGGCCGCGAACTCGGTCTCGAGATCGACATGCGCCAGTCGAACCACGAAGGCCACCTTGTCGACTGGCTGCACGAGGCGCAGGCCGAAGGCGTCAGGGCGGTGCTTCTCAATGCTGGTGCCTACACCCACACCTCGGTCGCGATCCATGACGCGATCAAGTCGATCAAGGTCCCGGTGATCGAAGTCCACCTGTCCAATCCGCACAAGCGTGAGGAATTCCGGCACAAGTCCTATGTCGGCATGGCCGCGCTCGGCACGGTTTGCGGGTTCGGGGCGAACAGCTATCTTGTGGCATTGGACGCCGTCTCGCGCCTTTGAAATCGGCGTTTTTCCACTTTCACTCGCCGCTGCCACTTGCCAGTCAATGATGTTGGGGGCATGGCGCGCGGTCTGAATTCATACCCCGCGAGGAAATTCCAATGGGTCACGAACGCGGCGACAAGGCCGAAAACATGGCAATCGACGGCAAGCTGGTGCGCGAACTGGCAGAGCTTCTTGCCGAAACCGGACTGTCCGAGATCGAAGTCGAGGACGGTGAGCGCAAGATCCGCGTCGCCCGCCAGCTGACGGCTGCGCCCGTCGCGCAAGTGGCCGTGGCAGCCCCTGCTCCGGTTGCAGCCCCCGTGGCCGCACCTGCCGCTGCTCCGGCAGCCGCTCCGGTAGATGACCACGCCAATGCCGTGAAATCGCCGATGGTCGGCACCTGCTACCTCGCCGCCGAGCCGGGCGCCCCGAACTTCGCTTCGGTTGGCCAGACCGTGAAGGAAGGCGATACCCTGCTGATCATCGAGGCGATGAAGGTCATGAACCCGATCACCGCGCCTGCCGCTGGCGTGGTCAAGGCCATCCTCGTCGAGAACGCGCAGCCGGTCGAGTTCGACCAGCCGCTAGTCGTGATCGCGTAAAGGTCCGCTGATGGCCATCAAGCGCCTGCTTATCGCCAACCGCGGCGAAATCGCGCTGCGCATCCATCGTGCGGCGCACGAAATGGGCATCGAAACGGTCGCGGTGCACTCCACCGCCGATGCCGACGCCATGCACGTGCGCCTTGCCGACCATGCCGTCTGCATCGGCCCGCCCGCTGCCAAGGACAGCTACCTCAACGTCGCGGCGATCATCTCGGCAGCCGAGATCACCCACGCCGACGCGATCCACCCCGGCTACGGCTTCCTTTCGGAGAACGCCAAGTTCGCCGAGATCGTCGAAGCGCACGACATCACCTGGATCGGCCCCAAGCCCGAACACATCCGCACGATGGGCGACAAGATCGAGGCCAAGCGTACCGCTGGCGCACTCGGCTTGCCGCTGGTTCCCGGATCGGATGGCGCCGTGTCGGACCTGGCCGAAGCCAAGGCGATTGCCGAAGCGGCCGGTTACCCCGTGATCATCAAGGCCGCTTCAGGCGGCGGCGGTCGCGGCATGAAGGTCTGCAACAGCCCGGAACAGCTCGAAACGCTGATCCAGCAGGCCGGCAGCGAAGCCAAGGCCGCGTTCGGCGATGCCACGGTCTATATCGAGAAGTATCTCGGCAACCCGCGCCACATCGAGTTCCAGATCTTCGGTGATGGCAACGGCAACGCGATCCATCTGGGCGAACGCGACTGCTCGCTGCAGCGCCGCCACCAGAAGGTTCTGGAAGAAGCGCCCTCGCCGGTCATCTCCACCGAAGAGCGCAACCGCATGGGCGGCATCGTCGCCAAGGCCATGGCTGACATGGGCTATCGCGGCGCAGGTACGATCGAGTTCCTCTGGGAGAACGGTGAGTTCTACTTCATCGAGATGAACACCCGCCTGCAGGTGGAACATCCCGTCACCGAAGCGATCACCGGGGTTGACCTGGTCCGCGAACAGATCCGCATCGCCGATGGCAAGCCGCTCTCGGTCTGTCAGGACGAGATCGAGTTCAAGGGCCACGCCATCGAGTGCCGCATCAACGCGGAAGACCCGTTCACCTTCGCGCCCTCGCCGGGTCTGGTGAAGAGCTACCACGCGGCAGGCGGCATGCACGTCCGCGTCGATTCCGGACTCTACGCCGGGTACAAGATCCCGCCGTACTATGACTCGATGATCGCCAAGCTGATCGTCTACGGTCGCACCCGCGAAGGCTGCATCATGCGCCTGAAGCGCGCGCTCGAGGAAATGGTCATCGAAGGCCCCAAGACCTCGATCCCGCTGCACCAGCGCCTGCTGAACGAGCCGGATTTCCTCTCGGGCGACTACACGATCAAGTGGCTCGAGGAATGGCTGGCAAAGGACGCCTGATCCGGCCACGGCACCAACAAAAAGCCCCCGCAGTGCGGGGGCTTTTCTGTTCAGTGCTCAATCGATGACCGGCAATCTGGCGCGGATTGCCCGCCATGCCGGTTCGGGCCGGTCGTTCTTCACCAGAATCGCTTCGACCTCGTCGAACTCCTCGAGTTCAAGCGCGTCGGTCACGCTCAGCGGAAAATAGACGTTCTCGTCATTGTCCATGCGCACGGCATAGGCGCCGCGCCCTTCCTCGCTCTTGGTAACGATGCACATCGCTTTGACAGCCATTGGAATACCTTGATTTGATAGATTGAAAGATAAGCCGCTATCGGGCCCGTTCATGCAGCGCGTCGGACCACTTCTGTCAAGAGCGCGGCTTCCAGACGATCACCCGCCAGACATAGGCGACCAGCACTGCAACCAGTGTCGCGGTCGCAATCGGTCCCGTGTATTTCTCGATCTCGCCGAAGTTGCGCCCGAGGTAGTAGCCTGCACCGGCAAGAATTGCGTTCCAGATCGCCGCTCCCGCGAACGTGAACAGCAGGAACCGCACGTGCCCCATGCGCGTCAGGCCAGCGGGCAAGGAGATCATCGTCCGCATGAACGGCGCAAAGCGCACGGCGAAGACCACCCACTGCCCATGGCGGCGGAAGAAGCGGACGATCGCCTCGACATCTTCCCATTCCATCGTAAGCCACCGCCCGAAGCGGTGCACGAACGGTCGCAACCGTTCGTAGCCAAGGCTGCGGCCGAGCAAGTACCAGCAGTAGTTTCCCAGTGTCGAACCGACCGTGCCCGCCAGCATCAAGGGCCAGAACTCCATCCGCCCCCGCGCCACGGCAATGCCGCCCAGCCCCATGATCACCTCAGACGGGATCGGCGGAAACACGTTCTCGACAACCATCAGGAACGCAACGCCCCAATAGCCTCCGCCTTCGATCAGGTGGACGATCCAGTCATTCATGAGTGGGGTAACGCCTGTATGAGCCTTCCTGATCCTCCCCGTTTTCGCTGCAAGCGCAAATGGGGAGGTGGCAGCGCGCAGCGCTGACGGTGGGGTATTGGCCCTCCACCACTCCTTCGGAGCGGCCCCCCTCCCCGCTTGTCCTTCGGAAAAGCAGGGAGGATAGACTGCTAAAGCCGCGCTTCAATCGCGTCCCAGATCATCCCAGGCGTGTCCGTGCCATTGAACTTGTCGATGGCGACGATCCCGGTCGGCGAGGTCACGTTGATCTCGGTCAGGTACTTGCCACCGATCACGTCGATCCCGACGAAAATCAGCCCGAGACGCTTCAGCTCCGGCCCCAGCGCAGCGCAGATTTCCTGCTCCTGCGCCGTCAGTTCGGTCTTCTCGGCATAGCCACCGACGGCAAGGTTCGAGCGGAACTCACCCTCGCCCGGCTTGCGATTGATCGCCCCGGCGATCTCGCCATCGACCAGCACGATGCGCTTGTCACCCTTGGCCACTTCGGGAAGGAACGCCTGCACCATGTGCGGCTCGGGCCAGGTCTGGTTGAAAACCTCGAAAAGTGCGCCAAGGTTCTCGCCCTCTGGCCCAACGCGGAAGATGGCCTTGCCGCCATTGCCGTGGATCGGCTTCACGACGATGGCGCCATGCTTCTTCTGGAACAGCCGCACTTCCTCGACCGAACGGGTGACGATCGTCGGTGGCATGAAGCGCCGGTAATCGAGCACCATGACCTTTTCGGGCGCATTGCGCACGCTGCGCGGGTTGTTGACGACCAGCGCCTCCCCCTCGATCCGCTCCAGCAGGTGGGTGGCGGTGATGTAGCCCATGTGGAACGGCGGGTCCTGCCGCATCAGCACCACGTCGATGTCCTTGCCGAGATCGAGCCTGCGCTTCTCGCCTTCGCGATAGTGATCGCCGGCCACGCGCTGCACCGTCACCTGATGCGCATGCGCAATCAGCCGGTCATCCTCGTCGAGCGTCAGCGAGCCGACATCGTAGTGATAGATCTCGTGTCCCCGCTCCTGCGCCGACAGCATGAGCGCGAAGCTCGAATCTCCGGCAATGTTGATCGAATGGAGCGGGTCCATCTGGACGGCGACGCGAAGGGTCATGCGTGAACTTGGCCTCAGGGGTTTCTCTCACCCGCGCCTTAAAGCCACTTTACCGGCAGCGCGACCATTTTCGCCTCGCGCCCTACGGCGAGCACAAGCCTATCCAACAACCTCCGGCTTCAGGCGCCGGGTTGCCAGGCATTGGCGATCCGGTGCGGCCACTTTCCCGGGGCCATCAGGATCACGTCGATCCGCACATCATCCCCCGCCTTGGCATAGCGCGGGGCCAGCATTTCCGCTGCCCTCGCCACACGCCGCAGCCGGTGCGCATCGATCGCCTCCCCCAGCGATGCGGCCTCGCGCCGCCACTTCACCTCGATGAACGCGACCGTCCGGCCCTTGCGGGCAATCACATCGACTTCGCCCACCTTGACCTTCACCCGCTGCGCCAGGATGCGCCAACCGCACAGCCTGAGCCACCAAGCTGCCAAGGCCTCGCCCCGCCTACCGCGCTGCTCGGCCTCGAATCTGTTCAAGCTTTCAGTTCCATGGCCCGCGCATAGAGCGCCTTGCGATCCAGCCCATGTGCCTTGGCGACCTTGCCCGCGGCCTGCGATGTCGACATCTCCGCCAGCGCCGCCCGCAGTTCCGCATCGATCACGTCATCAGCCGGCGCCTCGGCCTCCCCGGGAGGTCCGATCAGCAGCACGATCTCGCCCTTGGCCGGCTGGGCAGAGTAATGTGCGGCGAGGTCTTCTGCACTGCCGCCACGGCACTCCTCGTGCAGCTTGGTCAGTTCGCGGGCCACGGCGACTTCGCGCCCCGGCAGATGCTCGGCGATGGCTTCGAGCGAGGCGACCAGACGCGGACCGGTCTCGTAGAATACCAGCGTCGCCGTAACCGCAGCCAGTTCGGCCAGCACGTCGCCGCGCGCTTTCTCCTTGTTGGGCAGGAACCCCGCGAACAGGAACCGGTCGGTCGGAAGTCCTGCCATCGACAAGGCTGTGACGACAGCACTGGCTCCCGGCAGCGAGGTGACGGCAATGCCGCGCGCGCGTGCTTCTCGCACCAGACGATAGCCGGGGTCCGAAATCAGCGGCGTACCTGCGTCAGAGACCAGTGCCACCGCCTTCACCGCCATCTCCGCCAGCAGCGCCTCGCGCGCGCCCTCGCTGGCATGATCGTCATAGCGCCGCATCGGCTTGTGCAAGCCCAGCAGATTCAGCAACTTGCCGGTCACCCGCGTATCCTCGCACGCAACCAGATCGCAGCGACCAAGCGTTTCGATCGCGCGACGGGTCATGTCACCAAGATTGCCAATCGGCGTGGCTACAATATACAGACCGGGTGGTAGTGGTGACGTGTCCATGGGCTTCCAATGGACCGGGCAGAGCAGAGCGACAAGAGGGTGCTGCTGGAATGAACAACGGACAATCTGGCGAAAGCCGCATCTCGGGCCTTCGCCAGTCGCGCGGTGCCTTGTCGCGCCGGTGGGCGGTCATGGGCACTCTCGCGCTGCTCGCGGGTTGTACCGTTATCCCGAAAGGCACTGCCCCGATCGCGGAACCCACTGAAAAGGCACCCGACGCCAACACTCTGCCGACCGACGCCGGACGCCATCGCGTTGCCCTGCTCGTGCCGATGACCGGCGTGAACGCTGCCGTCGGCCAGTCCATCGCCAATGCTGCAACGATGGCGGTCCTCGACACCAACGCTGCCAACCTGCGCATCACCACCTATGACACTGCCACCGGCGCAGGCGCGGCTGCGTCGCGCGCGATCGCCGATGGCAACAAGCTGATCCTCGGGCCGCTGCTGTCAGACGACGTGGTGCTAGTCTCGAACGTAGCGCGTCCGGCCAAGGTGCCGATGATCACCTACTCCAACGACAGTGCGGTCGCCTCGCGCGATGTGTTCGTGATGGGTCAGGCTCCGGGGCAATCCATCGCCCGCGTTCTGGGCTTCGCCAAGGCAAAGGGCGTGAAGGCCGTCGCCGCGATCATCCCGACTGGCGATTATGGCCAGCGCGCCACCGCAGGCCTCACCGAGGCGGCGCGAGCGAATGGCGTGAGCGTTTCCGCCATCGAAACCTACGATCGCGGCAACACCTCGGTGGCCAGTGCCGTCCGCCGGGCCAAGGACAAGGCGAAGTTCGACGCTCTGCTTATCGCCGACGGCAGCCGCATAGCGCTTCAGGCAGGCCCTCTCGCCGGCAAGGGCGTAAAGCTGCTCGGCACGGAGTTGTGGAGCGGCGAAGGCGCGATCGCCAAGTCTCCCGCCATGCGCGGCGCGTGGTTCGCCGCAGTCTCCGACGGTCGCTTCGGCCAGTTCGAGAAGAGCTATACCTCCCGCTTTGGGGCAACGCCTTCGCGACTGGCCACGCTGGGCTATGACAGCGTCCTGCTCACCCTGAACGTCGCCCGCACCTGGAAGCCGGGTACGACCTTCCCCACAGCCAAGCTCTATGACCCGCAAGGCTTCATCGGCCTCGACGGCGTATTCCGCTTCACCGCCAGCGGGATGGCCGAACGGGCGATGGAGGTGCGCGAAGTGGGTGCAGGCACCTTCTCGACCGTGTCGCCCGCGCCTGCGAAGTTCTGAACGGGCCGAAAAGAGGGGATTTCGCCGGATAAGGCGGCATCCCCGCTTGCGCGCGGATTCGGCCGCGTTCTATACCCGTTCGCATGTCCGACGACCTTTTCGACAAGCTCCCTGCCACCAGCGCCGCCGAAACCTATGACGGTTCCGCCATCGAGGTCCTCGAAGGCCTCGAGCCGGTGCGCCGCCGCCCCGGCATGTACATTGGTGGCACGGACGAGCGCGCACTGCACCACCTCGCCGCCGAAGTGCTCGACAATGCGATGGACGAAGCGGTCGCCGGCCACGCCAACCGCATCGAGGTGCTGCTGGAGGAAGGCAACCGCCTGACCATCTCGGACAACGGTCGCGGCATTCCGGTGGACGAACACCCCAAGTATCCGGGCAAGTCCGCGCTGGAAGTGATCCTCACCACGCTGCACTCGGGCGGCAAGTTCTCCGGCAAAGCCTATGCCACCAGCGGCGGTCTGCACGGCGTCGGCGTCTCGGTGGTCAACGCGCTGTCCTCGCTCACCCGCATCGAAGTCGCGCGCAACAAGGAGCTTTACGCGCAGGAGTTCTCGCGCGGAAACCCGACGACCAAGCTGATGAAGGTCGGCAATGCCCCCAACCGGCGCGGCACACAGGTCACCTTCGTGCCCGACCTCGAGATCTTTGGCGAAGACGCGAAGTTCAAGCCCGCCCGCCTGTTCCGGCTCGTCCGCTCCAAGGCCTATCTTTTCGCTGGCGTCGAAATCCGCTGGAAGTGCGCCGCCTCGCTGGTCAGCGACGAGGCGCCGACCGAAGCAGTGTTCCAGTTCCCCGGCGGCCTTGCCGATCACCTCGCCGAACAGGTCTCGGGCCGCGAATGCGTCACGTCGGTGCCTTTCGCCGGTCGGCAGGACTTCCCGCTCGGCCCCAACGGCGAGGAGAACGGCCGCGTCGAATGGGCCATCGCCTGGCCGCTGTGGTCGGACGGTTCCTATAGCTGGTACTGCAACACCATCCCCACGCCCGATGGCGGCACCCACGAACAGGGCCTGCGCGCGGCATTGACCAAGGGCATCCGCGCCTTTGCCGAACTGATCGGCCAGAAAAAAGCCAAGGACATCGCGCCCGAGGACATGATCACCGGCAGCGAGATCATGCTCTCGGTCTTCATCCGCGATCCCCAGTTCCAGAGCCAGACCAAGGACCGCCTTACCAGTCCGGAAGCCGCGCGCATGGTCGAAGCCGCCGTGCGCGACCATTTCGACCATTTCCTCACCGACAACATGGAGCGCGGCAAGGCCCTGCTCGGCGCGGTGATGGAGCGCATGGACGAGCGCCTTCGCCGCAAGGCGGAGCGCGAGGTCAAGCGCAAGACCGCCACCAACGCCCGCAAGCTGCGCCTCCCCGGCAAGCTCACCGACTGTTCCGGCGAGGGCGAAGGCGAGACCGAACTGTTCATCGTCGAGGGTGACTCGGCAGGCGGCAGCGCCAAGCAGGCGCGTGACCGCAAGACGCAGGCGATCCTGCCCATCCGAGGCAAGATCCTCAACGTCGCCAGCGCCACGGCCGACAAGATCCGCGCCAATCAGGAAATCGCCGACCTCGCGCTCGCGCTCGGTTGCGGGATGCGCAAGGACTGCAACCCCGATGCGCTGCGCTATGACCGCGTGATCATCATGACCGACGCCGACGTCGACGGTGCGCACATCGCCACGCTGCTGATGACGTTCTTCTTTCAGGAAATGCCTGAGCTCGTCCGTCGCGGCCACCTCTACCTCGCCCAGCCTCCGCTCTACCGCCTGACCAGCGGCAGCACCTCGGCCTACGCCAAGGACGACGCCCACCGCGCCGAACTCGAAGCCACCAAGTTCAAGGGCAAGAAGGTCGAAGTCGGCCGGTTCAAGGGCCTCGGCGAAATGAACCCGCAGCAGCTGCGCGAAACCACCATGGCGCCCACCACCCGCAGCCTGATCCGCATCACGTTGCCTCCCGAATACGAAGGCCGCGCGGCGGTGAAGGAACTGGTCGACCGCCTGATGGGCCGCGATCCCGCCCAGCGCTTCATGTTCATCCAGAACCGCGCGAGTGAGATCGATCCGGAGTTGATTGACGCTTAGTCTCGAGGCTTCCCGATCCCGGAAGCAGCGTCAGCCGTGCTTGTCCTGCGCCAGATTCTCAGGTTGCACGGTCCATTCCGGTGGCGTGTCGTTGGGCTCGTCCGCTTCCGCCGCATCCTTGGTGGGATGCACCCGACCCGCGGCGTGATGGACTGGCGCATAGATCGTATAGAGCTGGATCGGCTCGTCGCCCGTGTTGGTCACGTTGTGCCACGTGCCTGCGGGCACCAACACGCACCAGCCGTCTGAAACCTCCTGCTCGAAGGTCAGCTCGTGTTCGGAGGGTCCCATCTGCACCCGGCCCTTGCCTGCGTCGATGCGCAGGAACTGGTCCGTTTCAGGATGCGCTTCCAGTCCGATGTCGCCGCCAACCGGGATCGACATCAGCGTGACCTGCAAGTAGCGCCCCGTCCAGGCCACGGAGCGATAATCGCGATTTGCCTTCGTCGCCTCTTCGATGTCGAATGCCTGAGCCTTGGGACCAATGTCCTCGATACGCTCTCCACCGTCCGCCATGAAACGATCCTTCCGAGTTACAATGCGACCGCAAAACCCGCTGCTCCAAGTCCGGTTCCGGACCACGGCGCATTCGCGCTCAACCGTCTGCCTGTTGCAGAGGATCAGCCTTTTTCGCCCGAAAATCAAACTTGATCCGCACCCACTCGCCGATCTGCGGTTTCCCGTTGATCCTCGGAGGGCGCACCAGAAACTGCCAGCTCGCCTGTCTGATCGCCCGCGCAAGGCCTGATCCCGGCGGGCTTTCGCCAAGCTCCTGGCAATCCTCGACATGGTACTTGTCGATGGTCTTGCAGGCGATCATGGCCCAGTCGCCCTGCATCCGGCGTTGCGGCAGATAGGGGCCGATCTCCGCATCGGTCGGTTCACGATACCATTGCGCAGCATAGAGCCTCACGCCCCCCGGCCCCTGCCCGACACTGGCGGAATCGCCCGGAGCGCCTGCACTCGCCTGCTGCCCACCACCGGAATCCGCCCGCTTCATCTTGCTGACGTCCGTCGCGCGATAATCGTTGCGCGACAGTTCGATGAAGCCCTCGGGCCATTCGACCTTGCCCGGCACCGGAACCGGTGGCGGCGCGGTCACGGGCTGGGCGGCAGCAGCCACGGCCTTCTGCGCCTGCTTCTGTTGCTTCTGCTCCTGCTTCTCGGCCTTTTTCTTGTCCTGACCGTCAGCCGAAAGGTCGATCGCCGTCAGGTGCGAACCCTTGCCATCGCCGAAGCTCGTGACCGCTCCCATCCGCCACATGATCAGGAACACCAGCAGGGTCGTGACCGCGGCCACGGCCATCGCGCCCGCCCGCTCGCGCGGAGACGCCTGATAGCCCTGCTTTGCCAGAAGATTGCGCGATGCGACCATTGCGCGCCTCGCTACACGCCCCTAATTGCGGCGGCAATCGCCAAGACCGCTGGCGATCTTGCGGCGACAATTTGACACCCATGTAAAGTAACGCCAGCGTCAGAAAAACACCCCGTTCCTGACACCCACGTCATCTACCAGCACCAAAGCTGACACAAGGTTCAGGAAAGCATCCCCCTTGCGCAGAGCGGCGGGCCGCCTTATCGCTTAACCGAACGATTAAGCACACAGGAACCGCCGATGCGCTTTGAAGGCACCAGCAACTACGTCGCCACCGAAGATCTCAAGGTCGCCGTCAACGCAGCCGTCCTGCTGCGCCGCCCGCTTCTGGTCAAGGGCGAACCCGGCACCGGCAAGACCGTGCTTGCCCATGAAATCGCCAAGGCGGTCAACGCCCCGCTGATCGAATGGAACGTGAAGTCCACGACCAAGGCACAGCAAGGCCTTTACGAGTACGACGCCGTCGCCCGCCTGCGCGACGGCCAGCTCGGCGACGAGCGCGTCCACGACATCAGCAACTACATCAAGAAGGGCAAGCTCTGGGAAGCGTTCACCGCGCCCAAGCTCCCCGTTCTGCTCATCGACGAGATCGACAAGGCCGACATCGAGTTTCCGAACGACCTCCTGCAGGAACTCGATCGCATGAGCTTCGACGTCTACGAAACGCAGGAGCGCATCGAGGCGAAGGAACGCCCGATCGTCGTCATCACCTCGAACAACGAAAAGGAACTGCCCGACGCCTTCCTGCGCCGCTGCTTCTTCCACTACATCAAGTTCCCCGATCGCGAGACGATGCAGGCGATCATCGACGTCCACTTCCCCGGCATCCAGAAGACGCTGGTCAGCAAGGCGATGGAAGTCTTCTACGAGATCCGCGAAGTGCCCGGCCTGAAGAAAAAGCCCAGCACGTCGGAACTGCTCGACTGGCTCAAGCTTCTGCTCAACGAGGACATGCCGCTGGACGTCCTCCAGAACCGCGACCCGACCAAGGCGATCCCGCCCCTGCACGGCGCACTGCTCAAGAACGAGCAGGACATCATGCTGTTCGAACGCCTCGCCTTCATGTCCCGCCGTCCGGGGAACTGATCCTGGTACGTCCCCACTGTTCTTGGTGGGGACGCCACAAAGTCAATCGCGCCGTCCGAGCTGCTCCAGCTCGACCTGCTCGAACATTGCCTTCACCGCCGGCCGCGCCTTGATCTGCTCGATCCAGCGCACCAGGTGCGGTGTGTCCTGCTTGTTGACCAGCTCGGCAAAACCGAACTGCATGCCGTTGGCGATGGCGAAGTTGCAGATATCGGCCAGCGTGTACTGTCCCGGCACCAGCCATTCGTGATCGGCGAGATGGTCGTCGAGCTTGCGCACCGAGTAGCCGATCTTCCGCATTTCCTCGTCGAGCATGTCCTGCGGGAAGCCTTCGCGGGCGCGCCGCCACTTCACCTGCTGCTCCACCACCGGAATCGCCTTCACCTTCTCCTCGAACTCGGCATCGCTCAGGCCCTTGACCATGTTGCCGACATAGCGGTGCCAGCCGATGGTCGAGACGCACCAGCAGAAGTACTCGTCCACCCACTTCGTCCAGATCCGCATCTGCGCGCGGCCAAAGCTGTCTGCAGGCCGTAGCGAGACCTCGGTCGGATACTCGTCCTCAAGGTATTCGCAGATGACCGTCGACTCGGTGATGACCTTGTCCCCATCGACAAGTGCAGGCACCTGCCCGCGCGGATTGATCGCCTTGAACCAGTCGGTGTGGTGCTCGAACTTGGCGGGATCGAGCCGATGCTTCTCGACATCGAGGCCCTTTTCGAACACCGTCAGCAACGGCTTCATCGAATTGGCGGCGGGTCCGAAACTGTAGAGCTTGAGCGTCATGGCGTTATCCTCTCCGAATGGACCCACCATAAACAATTGTATGTAACACTAACAATACCCAATCGCAGAATGACGCAAAGGAAGGTTGTCCCATGCCCTACTCCGGCCAATGCGCTTGCGGGTCCGTCCGCCTCGAAATCACCGGCGAGCCCATCGCCACGCGCCAATGCTGGTGCCGCCAATGCCAGCAGATCGCGGCCGGCGGCCCGACCAACAATGCCATCTTCAAGGCCGATGACGTCTCGATCTCCGGCGATCTGGCCCACAACGCCTGGCCCGCTGCCAGCGGCAACACGCTGACCTTCCACTTCTGCCCGTCCTGCGGCACACAGATCTTCGGACAAAGCTCGGCGCGCCTGCATCTCAAGACAGTCCGCTTCGGCGCTCTCGATGCAGGCCACGGCCTGAAGCCCGAAGCAGTGATCTGGACCGAAGATGCGCCCGCCTGGGCCGTGATCGATCCGGCACTGGAAAGCTGGCCGCAACAGCCGCCTGCCCCGCCGACGAACTGACAGCCGATGGAGCTGCCTGACAACGCAACTCACACCCGCTTTGCCGCGGTCCGCGCGCGGCTTGAGGCGTTCGAACCCGCGTCCGGCCCGATGGCGTGGCTGTACGAATTCCTGCTGTTCGGCTTCAAGCAAGGCTGGGCCTGCCTGTTCGGCGGCCTCATGCTCGCGATGCTGCTCGGCACGCACCTGTTCTGGCCTGCCCATGCACCAATCGCCCGCTACGACGCACTGACCATCGGCGCCCTGCTGATCCAACTCGCCATGCTCGCCTTCCGGCTGGAAACGCTGTCCGAGGCCAAGGTGATCCTCGCTTTCCACGTCGTCGGCACGATCATGGAACTGTTCAAGACCGCCTACGGATCATGGACCTACCCCGAGCCGAACCTGCTGCGCATCGGCGGCGTGCCGCTGTTCTCCGGCTTCATGTACGCTTGCGTCGGCAGCTACATCGCCCGCGTCTGGCGCATCTTCGACTTCCGTTTTCCCGGCTATCCTCTCGCGCCATGGACCTACGCCCTGGCCGTAGCCGTCTACGTCAACTTCTTCGCACACCACTGGCTCCCGGACGTCCGGCTGGCACTCTTTGCCGCGATGGGCCTGCTTTTCTGGCGCACACGGGTGGTTTTCCGCGTCTGGCGCGAGGACCGCGCAATGCCGCTGCTCGTCGGCTGGTTCCTCGTCGCCCTGTTCATCTGGTTCGCCGAGAATATCGCCACCTTCTCGCGCGCCTGGATCTACCCCAGCCAGCAAGCGGGCTGGACGCTCGTCTCCCCCACCAAGCTCGGCGCGTGGTATCTGCTGATGTACATTTCCTTCGTGCTGGTGGCCGCGTTGCACCCAAAAGCAGGCCTTGCCCATCGCCCTCGCACCGCTTAATCATCCGGTTAAGTCAAAGGAGCGGCCCCCGGTGTTTTTCAATTTCGTCGACGAACTGCGCGCCGCCGGCATCCCGGCCAGCTTCAAGGAGCACCTCGTGCTGCTGGAAGCGCTGGAAAAGGACGTGATCGAGCAGACGCCCGAAGCGTTCTACTACCTCAGCCGCGCCACGTTCGTGAAGGACGAGGGCCTGCTCGACCGCTTCGACCAGGTGTTCAACAAGGTCTTCAAGGGCTTGCTGACCGACTATGGCCAGCGCCCGGTCGACATTCCCGAGGACTGGCTGAAAGCCATAGCCGAGAAATTCCTGTCCGAAGAAGAGATGGAAAAGATCAAGTCCCTCGGCTCGTGGGAGGAGATCATGGAGACGCTCAAGAAGCGTCTGGAAGAACAGGAAAAGCGCCATCAGGGCGGCAACAAGTGGATCGGCACGGGCGGCACCAGCCCGTTCGGTAATTCCGGCTACAACCCCGAAGGCGTCCGCATCGGCGGCGAAAGCAAGCACAAGCGCGCGGTAAAGGTCTGGGAAAAGCGCGAATTCGCCAATCTCGACAACACCCGCGAACTCGGCACCCGCAACATCAAGATCGCGCTGCGTCGCCTGCGCCGCTTTGCCCGCGAGGGTGCGGCCGACGAACTCGACCTCGACGGCACCATCGAAGGCACCGCACGCCAAGGCTGGCTCGACATCCGGATGCGCCCGGAAAAGCGCAATGCTGTCAAACTCCTGCTGTTCCTCGATGTCGGCGGATCCATGGACCCGTTTATCAAGCTGGTCGAGGAACTGTTCAGCGCCGCCACGGCGGAATTCAAGAACATGGAGTTCTTCTACTTCCACAACTGCCTCTACGAAGGCGTGTGGAAGGACAACAAGCGCCGCTGGTCGGACCGCACCAAGACCTGGGACATCCTCCACAAGTTCGGCCACGATTACAAAGTGATATTCGTCGGCGACGCGGCGATGAGCCCCTACGAGATCAGCCACCCCGGCGGCAGTGTCGAACACTTCAACGAGGAAGCGGGCGCGGTGTGGATGCACCGTGTGGCGCAGACCTACCCGGCCACCGTCTGGCTCAATCCCGTGCCGGAAAAGCAGTGGACCTATTCGCAGTCCACGAAGATGATCAAGGACCTGATCGGCGGCAGCATGTACCCCCTGACTCTCGAGGGACTCGATGGGGCGATGCGCGAACTCACCCGCAAGAAACACTGAACTCCAGAGGGCAGACTGTGAGCGAAGCGATCCTCTCGACACGCACGGCGGAGGGTCGCTACGACCTCGTGCTCAACCGCCCCGACAAGTTCAACGCCCTGTCCGTCTCCGTCCTCGCCGCACTGAAGGCGGAACTCTCCAGCATCGCCGCAGACGATGGCGCGCGCGTCGTTGTCATCTCCGGCGCAGGCAAGGCGTTCTGCGCAGGACATGATCTTGCCGAGATGCAGGCTGACCGCAGCCTCGACGCCTACCGCAAGCTCTTCGCCGCCTGTACCGAGGTCATGGAAGCGATCACCGCCCTCCCCGTCCCGGTAATCGCCCGCGTCCACGGCGTTGCTACCGCAGCCGGATGCCAGTTGGTCGGTGCCTGCGATCTGGCAGTCGCGTCCGAGACCGCGCGCTTTGCCGTCTCGGGGATCAACGTCGGCCTGTTCTGCTCGACGCCAGCCGTCGCCCTCAGCCGCAACGTGCCTGCCAAGCGCGCGTTCGAGATGCTGGTCACCGGCAAGTTCATCGACGCACGCACCGCATCCGACTGGGGCCTCGTGAACACCGTCGCCGCCCCCGAGGACCTCGACGCCGCCGTCGATGCTCTTGTCGCCACGATCATCGCCAAGAACCCCGACGCCATTCGGCGCGGCAAGGCGCTGTTCCATGCCCAGCGAGAACGCCCGCGCCATGAAGCCTACGAACTCGCCTGCGAAGTCATGGCGCAGAACATGATGGACGAGAACACCGACGAGGGCATCAATGCCTTCCTCGAGAAGCGCCCGCCGGTCTGGCGTACCAACTGAACAAGCAGAACTGTCCACGCAGAACTGTCCAGATCGTCGGCAATTTGTATTGTTCCCACCGGAAATCCCGTTACTCGTCGGCGTGAGTGAGGGGGAATTTTCATGAAGCTGAAGAATAGTCTGGCGTGCCTTGCTGCGGCCTCGCTGGTTCTGCAACCTGTAGCCGCGCTGGCAGCAGATGCCCCACCTCCCGCCACGACGGCTAAGGCCCCCGTCGGCCCTTCGGCCTTCGTGCGTTGCGATGGCTTTCCCAACAAGGCCTCCACCCTCGGGACCGTTGCGCGCCTTGTCGCCATTACCGCAGTGATCGGCCTGCTGCTGCCGCAACGTGAAGCCTATGACCCGAAGAAGCGCGAAAACGGCGCGGATGGCGTGAAGGCCTGCGACGAAGCGCTATCCGGCCCCGAACCTGCCAAGGACGGCGGCCGCCGCATCGAGCTGATCTTCGGCCGCGCGATCCACCGCATGGAGATGCAGGACTGGGACGGCGCAATCGCCGATATCAACTCGGTCAGCACCGACCAGCCCGATCTCACCGCCACGCTTGCCTACAAGCAAAGCCTCGGCCTGACCGCGATCGAACTGCGCGCCATGGCGCTGACCGGCAAGGGCGATTTCGCCGGTGCCCACGCCCTCGGCCTCGAACTGGCCAATCAGGCTCCCTTCGACATCAAGGCGCAATTGTCGTCGTTGCAGTATCTTGCCCTGGCGCGCTCTTACGGTCCTGCCGAGATGGTCGTCTACGATCAGGCCAGCCGCGCCTACCCGCTCGCCCTGCTGGATCGTGCAGCGGCCCGCGCCGTCGATGGGCGGTTCCTCGAAGCGGCGTCCGACTACAAGGCGTTCTCCGACCTCGTCGGCAGCATCCCCAAGGCGCGCGGCTATCCCTCGCTCGCGCGTTCGGCCATCGCCTATCGCCTCGGCGGGAATGCCACCGAGGGCGACAAGCTCCTCAAGCTCGCCCTCGCCGCCGCCGAAGCCGATGCCGCCCAAGGCAAGACCGATACCCCGGTCACCGCCGCCAACGAGGCGAACGATCTCTACGCCATTCTCGTAGCGCTCGATTCAGGCCAGGCGATGCGGGCGCGCACACTCTTCTCTGCGCGCACGCGCTGGCCGACCATTTCTGCCGGTCTCGTGGCCGGGGTCGCAGGCAGGCTCGAGGCGGTCGGCACGGCAGCAGAGCGGGCCAACACGCCGATCCCAACAGCCAAGGAAGTTCTCGCCGCCGATCAGGCTCGCGTCGCCGCGCAGATCAACAACACCGGCGATGACAACTCCGACCGGTTCGACACCTATCGCTGGGCCTTCGCCCAGACCGACTTCGGCAAGTTTGCGGCAAACGTCTGGAAGACCGACAAGTCGCGTTACGTGACCACGCCGAAGAAGGACATCGAGTACGGCGAATTCGTCGACACCTCCCGCAACGGCACCGGCACGCCCGCCGGCTATGCGCTGCTGCTGCATCTGGCGCTGCTCACCAAGGCTCGCGGCCACAGCCATTTCATGATGATGCCAGCCCAGTCCACGGTCTATCGCGGCATGTTCCGCACCGGCACGCCGGGCGATGGCAAGCTCTTTGCCGAAATGGCCTACGATCCGGACAAGGTCATTGCCGCCCTCTCCCCGCTGATTCCGCAGCCTGTGAAGAAATAACGATCCCGGCCCCCAAAGCCTTAGCACGCGCAAAACGCGTATTGCCGATCGACGCCTGACCTCCATTCTCCGGCAAACCTGAAACGGTTGCCGGAGAACTGGACGATGAAACGCCGCCTTGCTGCTGCCTGCCTGTGCCTGACGATCCTCAATGTCGGTCCGGCTCCGGTCTCGGCGCAAGAGGTAGCGGCGGCGAAGCCTCTGGTCGCTCCCGATTTCAGGGTCCCGGTCGAGACCGCCGGCCCCGGCTTCAAGCTCGTCCCCCTCGGCCCCGATCTCGTGAAGATCGATTTCGAGGCTTACATGTCCTCGATCGAGCACCTGCAGAAGACCTTCACCCGCAGCACCGCCTGGCCCCATCCCGGCATCACCGACGCCGAAGCGATGGTCGACATGGAGACCGAGCAAGCCCGCTTCGCCCAGCGCAAGTCGTTCGCCTATGCGGTCCTCACGCCCGACGGCAAGCGCGAGCGCGGCTCCGTCTACGTCCAGCCCAGCCCGGTGCCCGGCTACGACGCGGTTGTGCGAATGTGGGTGACGAAGGCGGATTACGACGCCGGATTCGATGCCGTACTGCAGGCGTGGGTCATGCAGTGGATGGCAAGGGACTGGCCCTTCGCGAAAGTCGCCTATCCCGGCCGCACGATCACCTGGGAGCAGTGGGACGCGCTCGCTCCTCGCCGGGCGCAATAGCTCGCCCGCGAAATCCTTGACTCCCTGCAAGCATCTGCCAGCCTTCGTCCCGGATCGATCAGTGGGGGTGATCGTGGCAGGGCATACCTTGGAAGACCGCAAGCTGGCGCGCCGCGCGGTCATTGCCGCCACCACCGGCAACGCGCTCGAATTCTACGATTTCATCACCTTCAGCTTCTTTGCCATCCAGATCGGCAAGGTGTTCTTTCCGTCGGAAGACCCCTTCGTCAGCCTCATGGCCTCGCTCGCCACGTTCGGAGTCGGCTTCATCGGTCGTCCGCTTGGCGCTTGGGCGATCGGTGCATGGGCCGACCGGCATGGCCGCAAGCCCGCCATGCTGTTGAGCATGACCTTGATGGGGCTATCGGTGGCAGTGCTTGCCCTCACCCCGTCCTATGCCAGCATTGGCGCCGCGGCCCCGGTGATCGTCGTGCTGGCCCGCCTGATGCAGGGCTTCGCGCTTGGCGGCGAGGTCGGCTCGGCGACGACCTACATGCTGGAAACCGCGCAGGATCATCGGCGCGGCTGGTCGATCAGCTGGCAAGGCGCCAGCCAGGCCATCGCCTCCTCCGCGGGATCGCTGGTCGGCCTCGGCCTCAGCCTGGCACTCACGCCAGAGCAACTGACCGACTGGGGCTGGCGCGTGGCGCTGCTGCTCGGCACGGTGATCGTCCCGTTCTCGCTTTGGATCCGCCGCTCCCTGCCCGAGACCATCCACGCGCCGGACCATCTGCCGGCAGGCCACGTTCCTGCCGGCGTGTGGCGCACGGTCATCCTCGGTGCGATGATGATCTCCGGCGCGACCATCGCCACCTACCTGTTCAACTACATGGCGACATATGGCCAGAACACGCTCGGCTATTCCGCCAGCGTGTCCCTGGGCAGCACCCTTGCTGTCAACGTCTCGCGCTTCTTCTCGATCCTCTTGGGCGGCTGGATGAGCGACCGCATGGGACGGCGGCCATTGATGATCTGGCCAACGCTCGCCTTCACGCTGGCGATCGTGCCCGCCTACGTGACTCTGACCGCCGCGCACGATCCGGTGATGTTCATCGCCGTCAACGGCCTGCTCGCCTTCGTCTCGACGCTGCCGAGCGGCGCGATCTATGCGGCAATCGCCGAAAGCCTGCCCAAGGCCAGCCGCGCCCGCACTTTCGCGCTGGTCTATGCCCTGCCCGTCACATTCCTTGGCGGGTCGACCCAGCTGGTGATCACCTGGCTGCTCAAGGTCACCGGCGATCCCATGGCAGTGGCATGGTACATGGCGGGCTCGGCCTGCGTTGCGCTGCTTGCCATGGTCCTGATCCACGAAAGCGCCCCTGCCCGCCTCAGGCCGGCGGCGGCTCAGTAAAGCAGGAAGCGCCCCCGCTCCTCGATCCACGCGGCTTCATCGGCCCCCGCAATCGCATCCAGCTCAGCGGGAAGGCTGCCCGCATCGTCCACCCATTCCCGCAGCGCCGTGCCGCCGTTGATCACGTCGATCGCCAGCTTGTCGAACACGTACTCGTAAGGAAAATCGCGCCAGATTGAGTAATCCGGATAGAGCCTGCGGATCGCCTTGAACGCCAGCGCCTGCAATCGCCACGGACGGAAGGCGTGGTGATCGTAAAAGGCACCCTCGGCGTGGATCATCAGCGCGCTGCACAGCGTCTTGGCGTGCTTGTGGAACGTCGGCTCGAACCAGCATTCGCGGATCGCACAGCCCTGCATCCACTGCGGCGCGAAGGCACGCATTTCCGCAAGCACAGCCTTGGCATCCACATCCGGCGCACCGAACAGCACTTCGAGCGGTCGCGTCGTCCCGCGCCCTTCGGAAAGCGTCGCCCCCTCGATCATCACCGTCCCGGCATAGGCCCGCGCCATGTTGAGGCTGGCGGCGTTGGGAGAAGGATTGATCCAGATGCGGCTTTGCGGCCAACCGAAACCGGGGCCTTCAGGCTCCCAGCCTTCCATCGTGATCACGCGATAATCCACGTCGAGCTTGAAATGCTCAACGAACCACGCGCCCATCTCGCCCAGCGTCATCCCGTGCCGCATCGGCATCGGCCCGGCGCCGACGAAGCTCTCCCACCCCGGCAGCAGCGTGGTCCCCTCCACCGGGCGACCCGCCGGATTGGGCCGGTCCAGCACCCACACCGCCTTGCCCGTCCCGCTCGCAGCTTCGAGCAGATAGAGCAGCGTCGTGACGAATGTGTAGATGCGGCAGCCCAGATCCTGCAGATCGAACAGGAACACGTCCGCCGTGTCCATCATCTGCGCGGTCGGGCGGCGCACCTCGCCATAGAGGCTGAACACCGGAATCCCGTAAGTCGGGTCCAGCTCGTCCGCCGTCTCGACCATGTTGTCCTGCTTGTCGCCCTTCAGCCCATGCTGCGGCCCGAAAGCGGAGGTCAAGTTCACGCCCGCTGCGATCAGCGCATCAAGCGAATGGACCAGCCCCTCGGTCACCGAAGCCGGATGGGCGACAAGCGCCACGCGCTTGCCTTCAAGCGGCTTCCTCAGGGCGGGGTCGGCGAGCAGCCGGTCGATACCGAATTTCATGGCGCGCTCGGTGCCTCAAGCAGCCCCGCGAAGCAAGATGCGTGGTGGAAATCGGGCCGGTCCTCACGATGTGCGATGGCCCAGTAGGACTTGTGCCCGCCCTCCTCCTCGATCACCGCCGTCAACCCGATGCTTGCCGGAAGCGGCGGCAGCGCGGCGGTCGGCATGGCAACGTCGAAGATCAGCACCGACTGCCCCCGGCGTGGCGTGCACACCGGCGCGCGGGGCATTGCCCTTTCCGCCATGCCCTCGCGGTAGCCACTGAAATCATACGCCGCCCATTGCTGCGACGGGGAGAAATTGAACTCCGCATAGCCTTCGCCATCAGGGTCCCTGACGAAAAGCTCGAAGCAGGTCGTCTGCCACAATCCGTCTGTGCGCGCCCGCCCCGCAAAGGCAGGCAGCACAAGTCGCTGCGCCCCTTCCACGCGCCAGCGCAGCGTCAACCAATGCGCATCAAGGGATAGGACCCGCGCCTCGACCGAGGTGACCGCAACGGGTGGATGAGAAGGATGGCTGGACAAGCTTGGCACAAGCATGGAGTAAACGGGGGACGGGAGGGATTGCAATGACGGGACTTCGCACTTTCACCACTCTTTGCGGCGGCGCGCTGGCGCTCTTCGCGGGCGAGGCAATGGCGCGCGAGTTCCCGATCGGCGGCGGGATCAAGGTCACCCTTGGTGACGCCTGGACCGGCACGTCGATGCAGAACCCGGCGATGCGCTTCCCCGGCATGAAGGACATGATGGAGGAGGCCACCGAAAGCCGCCTGCGCGGCCCCGGCTCCGGCGTGCTGGTCTCCTACATGAAATTCAAGACCGACAAGCCCGCCAAGGATGTCGCCATCGACGACGGTGCCAACGTCGCGAAGTCGGCAAAGACGATCTACGGCTCCCAGGCCGCCGAAGCCGAACCGGTTCCGACCGTCCACCGCAACGGCGATACGGTGCGGGCCTATGTCACGCTCCACCCCAAGCCCGGCGCTAGTTTCAACGTCGCTCCGGGCTACCCCACAGGTTGCGTCACCACCGGCACCATCCGGCTCGGCGCAGCAATCCACAACGTCTCGATCGCCTCCGAAAGCTGCGAGAGTGCCGGCCATCAGGAAGCACTTGCCGCCATCTTCGAAGTGGGTGGCCAGTAATCCGGCCGTCCGACCCCAGCCGGGCACTTTGTTTGCACGTGCTGTCGTGCTAGGCGCGCCGCACTATGACGAACTACACCTCATCGCTCCTCCGCCTGCTCGACGAGCGCGGCTACATCCACCAGCTGACCGATGCCCAAGGGCTCGACAAGCTGGCCAGCGGGAGCGTGGTTCCGGGCTATATCGGCTTTGACGCGACTGCGCCGTCGCTCCATGTCGGCAGCCTCGTGCAGATCATGATGTTGCGACGCCTGCAGCAGGCGGGGCACAAGCCGGTCGTTCTGATGGGCGGCGGCACGACGCGGATCGGCGACCCCACCGGCCGTGACGAGAGCCGCAAGATGCTGTCGGACCAGACCATCGAGGACAACATTGCCTCGATCTTCACGGTCTTCGACAAGCTCCTCAAGTTCGGCGATGGGCCGACCGACGCGGTCATGGTCAACAACCACGACTGGCTCGGCAAGCTCGGCTACATCGAACTGCTCCAGGAAGTCGGCACCCATTTCACGGTCAACCGCATGCTGACGTTCGATTCGGTCAAGCTGCGGCTCGAGCGCGAACAGCCGATGACCTTCCTCGAATTCAACTACATGATCCTGCAGGGTTATGACTTCCGCCATCTCAACAAGGAGATGGGCGTCCGCCTGCAGATGGGCGGTTCGGACCAGTGGGGCAACATCGTCAACGGCATCGAGCTGACCCGACGCAAGGACGGCAAGGAAGTGTTCGGGCTGACCACGCCATTGCTGACCACGGCGGACGGCAAGAAGATGGGCAAGACCGCCGCCGGCGCGGTGTGGCTCAACGAGGACGCCCTGCCCGCCTGGGACTTCTGGCAGTTCTGGCGCAACACCGACGACCGCGACGTCGGCAAGTTCCTGCGCCTGTTCACCGACCTGCCAATCGACGAGATCGCGCGTCTCGAAGCGCTTCAGGGCAGCGAGATCAACGCCGCCAAGGTCGTTCTGGCCAACGAAGTGACCCGGCTCGTCCGTGGCGAAGAGGCTGCCAAGGCTGCCGAGGCCACCGCTTCCGCCACCTTCGCCGGCGGGGGACTCGGACAGGACCTTCCCGTTCTGGACCTATCCGAAGACAGCATCGGCATCATCGATGCGCTGGTCGGGATCGGCTTTGCTGCCAGCCGGGGTGAGGCCAAGCGCCTCATTGCCGGTGGCGGCGCCAAGGTCGATGGTCAGGCCGTGACTGATGAAGGCCAGGTTATCTCCTTGTCTTCAGGCGAAATTCGCATCTCTTCGGGCAAGAAGAAGCACGGCATCCTGCGCCGCACCTGACGCCGGGCAGAGGCTCCGGTTTCGCATTCGATAACGGCAAGAGCCTGCCGGTTCCGGCAAGCCTTTGCCGGGGCTTTACGAATTGTTCGCCAATTCGGAGCTATATCCTTTGGCACAGTCACTCATGCGCCAGGAGGAACGATGCGCGGCGGAGCCCAGCTTTCAGTCACCGATCTGCGTCGATCCACCCGCCACCCGGTAAATCTGCCGGTGATTGGCGAGCATCGCGCACGCGGCGATATCCAGCTGCAGCTCGCCAACATCTCGACGACCGGCTTCATGGCGCACGGCGTGGGCGATCTCGGGCGCGGAGAGCGGGTGACGGTACGCTTGCCGGTGATCGGGCGAATCGAGGCATTCCTCGTCTGGAGCGACGGCGACCGCGCCGGTTTCCAGTTCGAGCGGATCATCCGCCTCGATGATTTCAACAAGATGATCCGCTCGCTCCAGCCCGGCCCGCGCTCGCGCAGCCAGGGCTGAGCCAGCGCCGACCACTTCGGCTGTGCCTGCTGCCAGGTTGTTCCACACCCCGGCGCAACTTTTGCTTTCTTGGCAACATAAGGCGTGGCTGGCATTGCACCGCCTGTGACCATACGACCTTCTGATTCATCCCCGCCTGCGCTACCGGCCTCACCCCTCGCCATACCCGATTACCGCCGTTTCTGGATCGCGCGGTTCTTTTCGGTTCTGGCGACGTCCGGGATGGTCGTGATCCTGGGCTACCAGCTCTACGATGTCGCGCGCGGCCAGTACGGCATGTCGATCGCGCAGGCCGCATTCCAGCTTGGCCTGCTCGGCCTGGCACAGTTCCTGCCGCTGTTCGTGCTGACTCCCGTCGCTGGCGTGGTGGCCGATCGGTTTGACCGCCGCAACGTGGCGGGTATCTCGACCTGCATCGACCTGACCATTGCGCTCACGCTGGCAACCTGCACTTACCTTGGCCAGCTTTCGCTGCCGCTGTTGTTCGGCCTCGGCGCATTGCACGGAACGGCGCGTGTGTTCATCGGCCCGGCTTTGTCGTCGATCGCGCCAAACGTGGTCCCTGCCGAACTCATGCCCAAGGCCGTCGCGATCAATTCGATGGCATGGCAAACCGGCTCGGTCGTAGGCCCTGCCCTTGCAGGCCTGCTGTTCGCTGGCCACGCATCCTTGCCTTACTGGACTGCAACTGCCTTGCTGGCACTTTCGGCATTCTCCATTTTCGGCATCCGCAGGCTCCCTCCACCTGAGGGCAATCGCGACACGCACCCTCTGCGCCAGATCCGCGAGGGCCTGAGCTTCGTCTGGAATGACCGTTTCCTGCTCGGATGCGTGACACTGGACCTCTTTGCCGTTCTGCTCGGCGGGGCGACAGCCCTGCTCCCGGTGTTCGCCCGCGACATCCTGTTCCTCGATGGCAAGCCAGTCGGAGCAGATGGCCTTGGCCTGCTGCGCGCGATGCCGAGCCTTGGCGCGGTTCTGGTCGGCCTGGTGCTCGCAAAGCGTCCCATCACCCACAACGTCGGCAACAAGATGCTGCTCGGCGTCGTCGTCTACGGCCTGTTCACCATCGGCTTCGGGCTTTCGACCAACTACTACCTGTCGCTGCTGATGCTGATGGGCGTCGGCGCTGGCGACATGGTCTCGGTGTTCATCCGCAATACGCTGGTCCAGTTGCACACGCCTGACGAAGTGCGCGGGCGTGTGTCCTCCATCTCCGGCCTTGCCATCTCGGCCTCCAACGAACTGGGCGAGATGCAATCGGGCGTCGCCGCGGCACTGATCGGCGCTGTCGGCGCAGTCATCTTCGGCGGTATCTCGGCCATAGTCGTTACGGGCGCCTGGTTCTTCCTATTCCCCGAATTGAAGAACGCACGAACCTTTGCAGCACGATACAGATCGTCCTAGTCTACATCCAAGACTCCAACCAATCCCTTCACCACAAGGAGCAAGCGACATGAGAGCGGATTCCATCCTCGCCACTATCGGCAACACCCCGCATGTTCGCCTGTCCCGCCTGTTTCCCGACCACGAGGTATGGGTGAAGAACGAGCGCGCCAATCCCGGCGGCTCGATCAAGGACAGGATCGGCCTCGCCATGATCGAGGCCGCAGAGGCTGACGGCAGCCTCAAGCCCGGCGGCACCATCGTCGAGCCGACCTCGGGCAACACCGGCATCGGCCTCGCCATGGCCGCCGCGGTCAAGGGCTACAAGCTCGTCCTCGTCATGCCCGAATCGATGTCGCTCGAACGCCGCCGCCTGATGCTCGCCTATGGCGCCACGTTCGACCTCACCCCGCGTGAGAAGGGCATGAAGGGCGCGATCGAGCGTGCCCGCGAACTCGTCGAATCGACCGAGGGCGCATGGATGCCACAGCAGTTCGACAATCCCGCCAACGTCGCGGTCCACGTTCGCACCACCGCGCAGGAAATCCTCAAGGACTTTGCCAGCGAACCGATCGACGTGCTGATCACCGGCGTTGGCACCGGCGGCCACCTCACCGGCTGCGCCGAGGAACTGAAGAAGCACTGGCCCTCCCTGAAGGCCTATGCGGTGGAACCGACCCTCTCGCCGGTGATCTCGGGCGGCCAGCCCGCCCCGCACCCGATCCAGGGCATCGGCGCAGGCTTTATCCCCGGCAACCTGCACACCAAGTCCATCGACGGCGCGATCACCGTCGATCCGGCCGACGCCAAGGAAATGGCCCGCCAGTGCGCGGCCAAGGAAGGCATCCTCGTCGGCATCTCCTCGGGCGCGACCCTGGCGGCAATCGCCCAGAAGCTGCAGAGCCTGCCCGCCGGAACCCGCGTCCTCGGCTTCAACTACGATACCGGTGAACGCTATCTTTCGGTGCCCGACTTCCTGCCGGAGTAACCCCAATGGCGGTCGAACAGGTCGATTACGCCGATGGTGACGTGGCCCTCACCGGCTTTCTGGTGAAGCCCGAGGGTCCGCCCCGCGCCGCCGTACTCGTCCTGCCGACCATCGCCAACTGCAATACCCCGATGATCCGCCGCGCCCACATGCTGGCGCAGGCGGGTTATCTGGCAATGATTGCCGACTTCTACGGCGTGCAGGTCCGCGATTTCGACCATGCGCGCGAGCTGGCGGGGCCTTTGCGCGCCACCAGCGACAGCTACCGCCAGCGCCTGCACGCAGGCCTTGATGCGCTGACTACACTACCCGAAGCGCAAGGCTTGCCCGTTGCCGCCATCGGCTTCTGCATGGGCGGACAAGCCGCACTGGAACTCGCCCGCGACGGGGCTGATATCGTCCTCGCCGCCAGCTTCCACGGCCTGCTCGATACGCAAGCCCCGGCCCGCCCGGGAGCGGTCAAGGCGCGCATTCTCGTCTGCCACGGCGACGCCGACCCCATGGTCCCGCGCAGCCAAGTCATGGCATTCTGGGAGGAAATGGACGCGGCCCAAGCCAACTGGCACTTCCACAGCTACAGCGGCGTCAAGCACGGCTTCACCGATCCCGGCAGCGACGCACGCGGCATGGCCGCCATCGGCTACGACGCCAGCGCCAACCGCCAGAGCTGGTCAGCGCTCATGGAACTGCTGGGCGAAGTGCTCGGCGATTGATCTTCGGACTGATCGTCCTTGCAGTCGCCTGCGTGCAGGGGCTGGTGATATTCGGCAGCGCCTACGCAATCTGGAACTGGCGAAACTTCCGAAACGGCTGGCTGAAAGCGCCGTTGGTCATCCTGTCCTGGCTGGCGTGGTGCGCCCTGACCATTGCAGGCTACGCCGCGCTTGGCGGCGATGGAGGGCTGATGGACGGCTTCGGGCTCGTCCTGTTCCTCTGCATCACCGCCTTGCTGGGTAGCTTGATCTTTCTCGTCGGCTGGGTTCTCGCCTGAAGGGTCAGGCGATGGCCAACTGCTCCGGCGTCAGCGCCATGATCGTCTCGCCACCGGCTTCCACCTGACGGCGCAGTGCCCCGGCTTCGGTGGTGTAGCGCGTCGCCCAGTGGCGGGCGCAGGTGAGCTTGGCCTCGTAGAACGCCTTGTCGTCGGTACCGCCGGAAATGGCGGCCGCGGCAACCTTGGCCATCCGCAGCCACATCAGGCCGAGCGAGACGATGCCGGTCAGCGTCATGTAGGCATAGGCCCCGGCGCCGAGGTTGTTCGGGTTGGCCATGGCGTTCTGCATGAACCACATGGTTGCCGCCTTCAGCTCGCCATTGGCCTTGGCGAGACGCTCGGCCACAAGCTTGACCGTCTCGTCCGCAGACTCCTCGGCGCATTCGGCATCGACCAGCGCGAAAAACGCCTGGATTGCACGGCCACCGTTCAGCGCCAGCTTGCGGCCGACGAGGTCCATCGCTTGAACGCCGTTGGTGCCTTCGTAGATCATCGCAATGCGGGCATCGCGCACGAACTGGTCCATGCCGTTCTCGGCGATATAGCCGTGACCGCCCCACACCTGCTGCATGTCGGTGGCGACCTTGTAGCCCATGTCGGTGCCATAGCCCTTGATCACTGGCGTCAGCAGACTGATCAGGTCGTCGGCCATCTGGCGCTCTTCCGCCGTTGCCGCCTTGTGCGACAGATCGACCTGCAGGGCGCCCCACAGGCACAGCGCGCGCATGCCCTCGATGAAGGTCTTGGCGTCCATCAGCATGCGACGCACGTCGGGATGGACGATGATCGGATCGGCCTTGGCCTGCGGATCGGCAGGCCCGGTAAGCGCGCGGCCCTGGCGGCGGTCGAGCGCATAGGCAAGGCCGTTCTGGTAGGCGACTTCAGCTTGCGCCAGCCCCTGCATGCCCACGCCGAGGCGCGCGGCATTCATCATGATGAACATCGCGGCGAGGCCCTTGTTCTCCTCGCCGACCATCCAGCCCTTCGCCCCGTCGTAGTTCATCACGCAGGTGGCATTGCCGTGGATGCCCATCTTCTCTTCGATGGAGCCGACCGACACGCCGTTCTTCTCGCCAAGCGAGCCATCGTCATTGACGATGAACTTCGGGACAATGAACAGCGAGATGCCCTTGCTCGATTCGGGCGCACCCGGCGTCTTGGCAAGGACGAGGTGGATGATGTTCTCGGTCAGGTCATGGTCGCCCGCCGAGATGAAGATCTTGGTGCCGGTGATGGCATAGGAGCCATCAGCCTGCGGCTCGGCGCGAGTGCGGATCATGCCGAGGTCGGTGCCGCAGTGCGGCTCGGTCAGGTTCATCGTGCCGAGCCATTCGCCGGACACCATCTTGGGCAGGTACTTGGCCTGCTGCTCGGGCGATCCCTTGGCGATGATCGCCGAAATCGCGCCGTTGGCGAGGCCGGGGTACATCGCGAAAGCCTGGTTGGCGGTCGCGAGGTACTTCTCCATGATGAAGCCCATCACGTGCGGCAGGCCCTGCCCGCCATAGACTTCAGGCGCGGAGAGCGTGCCCCAGCCGCCTTCGACGTACTGGCGGTAGGCATCCTTGAAGCCGGTCGGCGTCGTCACGCTGCCGTCAGGATGGCGGGTGCAGCCTTCCTTGTCGCCCGAAAGGTTGAGCGGCGCGATGACCTCGGAAACGAAGCGTCCTGCTTCCTCGATGATCGCATCGGTCATGTCCGGCGTCGCGCTTTCGAAGCCCGGCAGGTTGCCGTAGCTTTCCAGGCGGATCAGTTCGTTGACGACGAAACGGGTGTCGCGGGTGGGCGCGGTATAGATCGGCATGTGGTCCTGTCCCTTTGAGCGTACGGCCTTCAGACCGTCGGATCGCGGCCTTCCGACCGCTCCTTGGCGATGACGAGATCGACGAAGCTGGTCAGCTCATCGATGGTCGCAGCAATGTCCGCCTGCTGTCGGCGCAGGTTCTCGATCCGCTCACGGCACTTGGCGATGGTGACGCGGCGCTGTTCGGCGCGGCCATCGCCCATGTCGTAGAGGTCGATCATGTCGCGGATTTCGGCGAGGCTGAAGCCCACGTTCTTCGCGCGCATGATCCAGGCGAGCCGGGCACGGTCGCGCTTGGAATAGATGCGCGACAGGCCGATCCGCTCCGGCGCGATCAGGCCCTCGTCCTCGTAGAACCGCAGGGCACGCGCCGTCACCCCGAACTCGCCAGAGAGATCGGAGATGGTGAACTGGTCACGCTTGAGCGCATCGGGCTGATCGAGATGCCCGGTATGCTCGTTCTGTACAGACGGATCGCGAGTCGCTGTGGCGGCATGCTGTGACATGTCGCCAAGCTAACTAACCTTTACGTAAGCGTCAATCGACGATGCGTTCGAGCGTCCGCTCGGGCGTTACCCGCCGGTAGAAGCAGCTCGGCGCCAAGGTGTGGCAGGCCGGACCCGCCGCCTCCACGCGAAGCTCCAGCGCGTCCTGATCGCAGTCGACCCGAATCTCGACGATCCGCAGGACGTGCCCGGAGCTCTCGCCTTTCATCCACAGCTTGCCCCGCGAGCGTGAGAAGAAGTGCGCAAATCCGGTCTCGAGCGTCTTGTCGAGCGCCTCACGGTTCATGTGCGCCAGCATCAGCAGGGCATTCGTGCCATGATCGACCGCCACCGCCGTGAGCAGGCCGTTGGCGTCGAATTTCGGCATCAATTCAGTGCCCTGCTCGCGCAGGGTGGTATCGCTGGTGGTGGACAAGATGATCACTGCCTTTTCCGGACCGCCACTGCATGGCGGATTTGTTGCAGGATAACCACACAGGGTGGCAAAATCCACAAGATCGCGCACAATCCGCTTTCGCTGGCAGCATGAATGGGTGATTAAGAGCCAGCGGTTTGAGGGAACTGCGAACTGAACCGCCAGCCCGCAACCGGGCGGCAGTGGACGTAGCGCCAACGTTCAGGGAACACTTGATGAGGGGCCGGTCAGCCGCCTCGCCGCAGGCCCAAAGGGCCGCGCGAAGCGAGACCGGAAGGTGAGGGTAAAAGCGGGACGGTCAGGGGGCCGTCGGTATCGCGGTCAACGCGGACGCCGCAAGATTTTCGTCACGAGGACGCCCGGAGCTTCGGTTCCGGGCGTTTCCTTTTCTATGCCGCCGGAGTGGCCGAATCCCTCAGGCCATCCAGCGATTCATCGAGAACCCGCGAGAAACAGGCGATCCGCACCTCAGCCACCTTCGCCTTGCGCAGCGCTACCATGCAGGCATCGGTCGTCGCGCCGCTGGTCATCACGTCATCAACCAGCAGCACGCGCGCACCCGCCAGCTGGCCCGAGCAGCGAGGATTGGACTGAATTGCGCCGCTGAGCGCGCGGGCACGGGACTTGCGGTTGAGCCCGCCCAGCGAAGGCGTCGCCTTGGGACGGACGAGACCATCGACCAGCAACCGTGCGCCCGTCAGCCGCGCAACTTCCCGCGCCAGCAAGGCCGACTGGTTGAATCCGCGATGCATCAGGCGCCAGCGATGCAACGGCACCGGCACGACCAGCCAGTCTGCGTCGAGCGCCCCCAGCCGGGCCACGATCATCCGCGCCATCATCGGCACCAGACCGATCCGCCGCCCATGCTTCAATGCCAGCACCAGCGAACGCGACGGCTCGTTGTAGAGCGTTGCCGCCGCGATGCCCGAATGCTTCGGCGGTTCGGCCATGCACGGCGCGCAGACCAGATCGGCATCGCTGCCGTGCTGCTCGCCCATCGGCCGCTGGCAGAGTTTGCAGCAGGTGCCCGACGGGACCACGACCTTGTCCCAGCAGGCAAGGCACAGACCACCGTGCGCCGCGACGGGACTGCCGCAGAGCGGGCAGCGTGGCGGGAACACGAAATCCACGACGGGAGCGAGGGCCGCTGAAATCTTCACGCGACGATCCTCGCACGATTGCCCCCCTTGGCAAGACGGCCGGACATGGGCAGTGCCCGGAAATGGCCAGCACTCCCCCCACTATTTTCGCACCGGAACGGCGCAAAGCACTGCGGCGCCGGATGGCGCACCTCCAGACGCTACCGGACGCGCCGCGCTACCTGATCGAGGACATGGCCGACGATGTACTGGAACGCCTGTCCTTCCTCCGTCACGAGCCGAGTCGCGCACTCATTGTCGGTGACTGGACCGGCACTGTTGCGCGTGCTCTCGCCAGTGCAGGCACATCTTCGGACCAGTGTGATCCGGCGCTCGGCGAGGCTCCACTGGACGAGGAAGCGCCCTATCCCTCGGGCGGCTACGACTTCATCGCCAGCCTGGGCACGCTCGACACCGTCAACGACCTGCCGGGTGCCCTGGTGCACTTGCGCCGGGCGCTTGCCGATGGCGGACTGATGATCGCAAGTTTCCTCGGTGCCGGATCGCTGCCGTCCCTGCGCGCGATCATGCTCGAGGCAGACGGCGACCGCCCTTCCCCCCGCATCCACCCGCAGGTCGATGTGCGCGCGGGCGGCCAGCTACTGCAGCGCGCAGGCTTTGCCGATCCCGTGATCGACAGCCACCATATCGACGTCCGCTTCCGCTCGTTCGAGGGAATGATCGCCGATATCCGTGCGCAGGGCCTGGGCAATTGCCTCGCCCGCCCCGGTGCGCCGCTGGACAAGGCCGCCCTCACCCGCGCCCATGCCGGATTCGACGCGCGCAGGGATGCGGACGGCAAGGTGACCGAGCGGTTCGAGATCCTGACGCTGAGCGGCTGGGCCAAGACCCTGCGTCCGCCCAAGTTCTGAGCGGACTTCAGGGTTGGTTTGAAATGCCACCTTGGAATGTTTCCCCGGGGAAACATTCCAAATGGGTTCTCAGACCAAGGCCGCCTGCGCTGCTGCAAGGCGGGCAATCGGCACGCGATAGGGGCTGGCGGAGACATAATCGAGGCCAGTCTTCTCGCAAAACGCGATAGAAGCCGGGTCGCCGCCATGTTCGCCGCAGATCCCGAGCTTGATGTCAGACCGCGTCTTGCGGCCACGTTCTGCAGCAAGCTCAACGAGTTGGCCGACGCCCTCGATGTCGAGGCTGACGAACGGGTCGCGCGGGTAGATGCCCTGATCGACGTAAGGGTTGAGGAAGCGCGCGGCATCGTCGCGGCTCACGCCCAAGGTCGTCTGGGTCAAGTCATTGGTACCAAACGAGAAAAACTTCGCCTCCTCGGCAATCTCGCCCGCCATCAGCGCCGCACGCGGCAGCTCGATCATGGTGCCAACCATGTACTCCAGGGTCCGCCCCTTCTCGGCGAAAACCTCGAGCGCGACCCGGTCCACCAGCGCGCGCAAGATTTCGAGTTCCTTGCGCGTGGCGACGAGCGGGATCATCACTTCGGGGATCGGCGCCTCGCCGCTCTTGTCGGCAACGTCGCAGGCCGCCTCGAAGATGGCGCGGGCCTGCATTTCGTAGATTTCCGGGAAAGTGATGCCGAGGCGGCAGCCGCGGTGGCCGAGCATCGGGTTGAACTCGTGGAGTTCCCCGGCGCGGCGCTTGAGGTGCTCGACGCCGAGGCCGGTGGCTTCGGCGAGTTCGGCGAACTCGGCATCGCCATGCGGCAGGAATTCGTGCAGCGGCGGATCGAGCAGGCGGATCGTGACGGGCAGGCCCGCCATGACCTCGAAGATCGACTGGAAGTCGCTGCGCTGTTCGGGCAGCAGCTTGGCAAGGGCAGCGCGGCGGCCAGCCTCGTCATCGGCAAGGATCATCTGGCGCACGGCGCTGATGCGACCGGCTTCGAAGAACATGTGCTCGGTGCGGCACAGACCTATGCCTTCGGCACCGAACTGGCGCGCGACCTGGCAATCGAGCGGGGTTTCCGCGTTGGTGCGGACCTTCATGCGACGGTGCTTGTCGGCCCAGGTCATGAGGGTGCCGAAGTCGCCAACCAGTTCCGGCTCGACGGTCGGCACAAGGCCGGCCATGACATCACCGTTCGAACCATCGAGGGTGATCACGTCGCCCTCCTTGATGTCCCGGTTACCGATCTTCGCCGTGCGGCTGGCCATGTCGATCGACACGCCCGAGGCGCCCGAGACGCAAGGACGGCCCATGCCGCGCGCGACCACGGCGGCGTGGCTGGTCATGCCACCGCGTGCCGTGAGGATGCCCTTGGCGGCATGCATGCCGTGGATGTCTTCGGGCGAGGTTTCGACGCGGACGAGGATCACGGCGTCGCCACGCTCGGCACGGGCCTGCGCGGTATCGGCGTCGAACACCACCGCGCCCGAAGCCGCGCCGGGCGATGCCGGAAGCCCCTTGGTCAGCACGTCGCGCGGCGCCTTGGGGTCGAGCGTGGGGTGGAGCAACTGGTCGAGCGCCATCGGATCGATACGCTTGATCGCGGTCGCCTCGTCGATCAGGCCTTCGCCGACCATGTCCACGGCCATCTTGAGCGCGGCCTTGGCGGTGCGCTTGCCCGAGCGGGTCTGCAGCATCCACAGCTTGCCCTGCTCGACGGTGAACTCGATGTCCTGCATGTCCTTGTAGTGCTTTTCGAGCAGCTCGAACACGGCAGCGAGTTCGCCATAGGCGCCGGGCATCGCCTCTTCCATCGACAGCGGCTTGGCCCCTGCCCGCTCGCGCGCGGCGAGGGTCAGGTACTGCGGGGTGCGGATGCCGGCGACGACGTCCTCACCCTGAGCATTGACCAGCCACTCGCCGTAATAGGCCTTCTCGCCGGTTGCAGGATCGCGGGTGAAGGCGACGCCGGTGGCCGAGGTATCGCCCATGTTGCCGAAGACCATCGCCTGCACGTTGACGGCGGTGCCCCAGTCATGCGGAATGTCGTTGAGCTTGCGGTAGACCTTGGCGCGGTCGCTTTCCCAGCTGTCGAACACGGCGCCGATGGCACCCCACAGCTGTTCGTGCACGTCCTGCGGGAACGGGCGGCCGAGCTGGTCGGCGACAATCGCCTTGTATTCGCCGACGAGCGCCTGCCAGTGCTCTGCACCGAGTTCGACGTCGTTGAAGAAGCCGTTGTCTTCCTTGACGATTTCCAGCGCATCTTCGAACCGGTGATGATCGAGGCCGAGCACCACGTCGGAATACATCTGGATGAAGCGGCGGTAGCTGTCCCAGGCAAAGCGCGGGTCACCCGAGCCTGCGGCAAGGCCCTCGACGGTCTGATCGTTGAGGCCGAGGTTGAGGACGGTGTCCATCATGCCCGGCATCGAGACGCGAGCGCCCGAGCGGACCGAGACCAGCAGCGGGTTGGTGGCATCACCGAAAGTGCGGCCGGTGGCCTTCTCGATGTGGCTGACTCCATTGGCGACGCCTGCGCGCAGGGCATCGTCAAAGGTCTTGCCGCTGGCGTTGTAGGCCGTGCACACTTCGGTGCTGATGGTGAAGCCCGGAGGGACCGGCAGGCCGATTCCGGCCATTTCGGCAAGGTTCGAACCCTTTCCGCCGACAATGGTCTTGTCCTTGGCCCGCGCGTCCGAAGACACTGCACCGCCGCCGAAGTGGAATACGTATGCGCTCATGCCGAGAACAACTCCCTGAAACTCTTGTTCTTGCCGACGGAAGGGCCGGATTCGGGCCGTTCCTTTAGCCTTCTATGCGCGAAAAGTCCGCAACTTTGTGCACCGCAGCACGGAAACGGTCGAGCAAAGCAAGGCGACTCGAACGTTTGTTAGCGTCTGCATCATTGACTGTGACCTGATCAAAGAACGCATCGATCGGTCCGCGCAGGGTGGCAAGAGCAGCCATTGCAGCCGTGAAATCCTCTGCGGCTACAGCACCTTCGGCCTGTGGCCCGGCCGAGTTCAGCGCATCCACGAGAGCCTGCTCGGCAGGTTCGCGCAAATAGTTGCATTCCGGATGCGAAAATTGTGCAGCCACGCCTTCGAGCGCGGGATCGTCGACCAGAACCAGCGGATCTTCCTCGCCGGTCGGCGGGACGACGCCCTCGCCCTCGGAGCCGGCGTTGGGGTTGGCGGCGAAGCCTTCCTTCTTGAGGATGTTGGCGGCGCGCTTGTAGCCGGCAATCAGGTTGGTGCCGTCCTCGGTGCCGACGAAGGCCTGCAGCGCGTGAACGCGGGCGAGCAGGCGAACGAGATCGTCCTCGCCACCGAGCGCGAACACCGCGTCGATCAGATCGTGGCGGACGCCTGCTTCGCGTTGCTGGACTTTGAGACGGTCGGCGAAGAAGTCAGGAAGTGTCGTGAACACTGCCTTCTGATTTGTTTGGAAAGCTTCATAGGAAGCTTCCGCCATATCGTCAGAAACAAGCTGCCTCGTAAATCCGGCGAGAGCCCTCGCAATCGCCTCCCACATCGAGACGCGCAGAGAACCCCGGTTGAGAAGTTCGAGCACGCCAAGAGCCGCACGTCGAAGCGCAAACGGGTCTCGCGATCCGGTAGGACGCTGATCGATCAGGAAGAACCCCACCAGCGTATCCAGCTTATCTGCCAGCGCCACGGCCACCGTCACTGGCGCCGTCGGCACGTCGTCGCCCTGCCCGACCGGCTTGTAGTGATCGCGGATGGCGTCGGCTACCGCATCCGGCAGGCCTTCGGCGCGGGCGTAGTAGCCGCCCATCAAGCCCTGGAGTTCGGGGAATTCGCCGACCATTTCGGTGACGAGATCGGCCTTGCACAGGCGGGCGGCGAGTTCGGCCTGGTCTGCCAACTCTTCCTTCGTCACCCCCGCGGAGGCGGGGGTCCACTCTGACGCAGCTTCAACCGCTGGATTCCCGCCTTCGCGGGAATGACGAAGCTCGGGGGAAACGATGCCTTCCTCGACCAGCCAGCGGGCCAGCTTGGCGACGCGATCGACTTTGTCTGCGACGGTGCCGAGCTTTTCGTGGAAGGTGATGCGCGAAAGCTTCTGGGCCTGCTCGGCGAGCGGCTTCTTCTTGTCCTGCTCCCAGAAGAAGCGGGCATCCGACAGGCGCGCGGCGAGGACCTTGCGGTTGCCGTCGACGATGGCGGCGCCGCCGTCCTTGGCTTCGATGTTGGCGGTGCAGACGAAGGCGTTGGCGAGCTTTCCGGCGCTGTCGCGGCAGATGAAGTACTTCTGGTTGACGCGCGCGGTGAGCTGGATGACTTCGGGCGGAACGTCGAGGAAGGCCTCGTCGAAGCGGCCGAGCAGCGGGACCGGCCATTCGGTGAGGCCGGCGTTCTCGATCACCAGACCTTCGTCCTCGACCAGCACGAGCCCTGCGGCTTCAGCGGCGGCCTTGGCCTTTTCGCGCACCATGGCCTCACGCTCGACATGGTCGACGATGACGTGGCAGGCGCGCAGCTTCTCGACGTAGTCGCTGGCGCTGCCGATGGTGATTTCGCCGGGGCAGTGGAAGCGGTGGCCACGCGTGGCGTAGCCGGACTTCACGCCGCTGATTTCGCACTCGACCAGATCTTCGCCGAGAATGGCGACGATGCCCGAGAGCGGGCGCACCCAGCGCAGGGATTCAGTGGAGAGCGAGGCCGCGCCCCAGCGCTGGCTCTTGGGCCAGGGGAAGGCGCGGATGATCGCGGGGATGGCTTCGGCGAGCACGTCCTTCGTGGCGCGGCCGGGCTTTTCAGTGACGGCGAACCAGACGCCGTCGCGCTCGGTCAGCTGGTCCTTGGTGAGGCTGGTCTTGCGCAGGAAGCCTTCGAGCGCCTGTTCGGGCGCGGAAGTCTTCGGGCCCTTGGTTTCCTCGGACACGGCCTCGGTGGCCAGCGGAAGGTCGCGGGCGATCAGCGCGAGGCGGCGCGGGGTGGACCAGACGGTGATGTCGCCAGCCTTGAGACCGGCGGCGTCCAGCTGCTTGCGGAACAGCTTTTCGAGATCGGCGCGGGCGCCTGCCTGCATGCGGGCCGGGATTTCCTCGCTGCGCAGTTCGAGAAGGAAATCGGTCACTTGCTCCACTCCGGATACTTGGCCGCCCACTGATCGGCGTTCTTTTCCATGTAGGCCTCGCACGAGCCGCGAGCGAGATCGCGGACGCGGCCCATGTAGCTGGCGCGCTCCTGCACCGAGATCACGCCACGGGCCTGCAGCAGGTTGAACAGGTGGCTGGCCTCGATCGCCTGCTCGTAGGCGGCGATGGGGACGCCGGCATCGAGGCTGCGCTTGCACTCTTCCTCGGCGCGGCGGAAGCCTTCGAACAGGCTGTCGGTATCGGCGACCTCGAAGTTCCACTTCGACATCTGCTTCTCGTTCTCGAGAAACACCTCGCCGTAGGTAACGCCGTGGTTGTTGAACTTCAGGTCATAGACGTTGTCGACGCCCTGGATGTACATCGCGAGGCGTTCCAGGCCGTAGGTCAGTTCGCCTGCGACGGGCTTGCAGTCGAAGCCGCCCATCTGCTGGAAGTAGGTGAACTGGGTGACTTCCATGCCATCGCACCAGACTTCCCAGCCAAGGCCCCATGCGCCGAGCGTGGGGGATTCCCAGTCGTCCTCGACGAAGCGGATGTCGTGCACCAGCGGGTCGATGCCGATCTCGACCAGCGACTGCAGGTAAAGCTCCTGCAGGTTTTCCGGGCTCGGCTTCAGGATCACCTGGTACTGGTAGTAGTGCTGCAGGCGGTTCGGGTTTTCGCCATAGCGGCCGTCGGTCGGGCGGCGGCAGGGCTGCACGAAGGCGGCGTTCCATGGCTCTGGCCCAAGCGCGCGCAGGGTGGTGGCGGTGTGGAAGGTCCCTGCCCCCATGCGCATGTCATAAGGCTGAAGGATGAGGCAGCCCTGTTCGCTCCAGAAAGCGTGGAGGCGCAGGATCATGTCCTGCAGGCTCAAGGGGGCGTGGGGAGGTGCTTTGTCAGTGTCGGCCATGGTCGCGCGGCTTTGGCCGATGAGGGCCGCCAAATCAACCGGGAAGCGCCGGTTTTGCATCCATGTCAGGTCTTCTTGACATAGTCAGCGAATCGCGACATATTGTCAGCATAACCTGACACATGGACAGGTCAGCATGACATGAACAACCGATTGAGAGTTCTGCGCGCCGAGCGGCAGTGGAGCCAGGCCGATCTTGCCCTGAAACTCGACGTGTCCCGCCAGGCGGTGAACGCGATCGAGACGGGCAAGCACGATCCTTCGCTCCCCCTCGCCTTCCGCATAGCGCGCCTGTTCCAGCTTCGTATCGAGGAGATCTTCGATGATGGTTTCCAACATGACTGACGATCAGATCGACCCACCCGCCATGAGCCTCGGCCAGCTTGCCATGCGCATGTTCGGCGCGACGGTGGCGGCCGTGTTCTTCTCCGGCGCTGCGGCCGGCCTGATCGATGCGCTCGGCAAGGAAGAGCAGGTCAAGCCGATCGGATGGATGATCATGGGCGTGTTTGCCGCGCTGACTTTGGCCGCATTCTGGTTCGCATGGGTCAGCGCGCGCCGCTACTATCGCGAGAATGGCCCGCTCTCCCCCCGCGCCCGACGCGCGACGATCAGCGCCCTGGCGGCAGGCGGGATCGGGGTCGTCATGGGGGTGTGGATGAGCTTCGCGGGCGACGCGCCGGACCAGCCGTCTGACGTAGCCGCCGGCCCTCTGCCCTCTGGCGTTGCTGCGGCGCTTATCGCCGTCATCGTGCTTGTCATCGCACCGGTCACGTGGTTCTGGCACCGCAACATCGATGAGCACGAGGAGCAGTCCTACCGCACCGGGGCCTTGATCGCGCTCTACTTCTACAGCGCGGCGACGCCGATCTGGTGGCTGGGTAGCCGCGGCGGGTTCCTGCCTGCGGCCGATGGAATGACGATCTACCTTGCCACGATGGCGGTGTGGGGCTTGGTCTGGTTCCGCCAGCGCCATCTCTGACGCGAACCTTACAAACCTTCATTTCCCTGCAACCTGTTTACGGGCACAAGGAGCCTGATGATGAAACGCGCCTATCGTACTCTCACCGCCGCTATAGCGCTGGCCGCCTTTGCCTTTGCCGGCACGGTCCACGCAGAAGCGCCCGCCGCGAAGCCTGCTGCCGCCGCACCTGCGCCCAGGCAGTTGAAGCCCGCGCTGTGGAAGGTCGCCGATGCCGATACGACGATCTACCTGTTCGGCACGATCCACGCCCTGCCCAAGGGACTGGTCTGGCTTGACGGGCCGGTAGGCAAGGCGCTCGACAGTTCAGGCGAATTGGTCACCGAGATCCCGGAGATTCCGGCGGCCGAGCAGCAGAAGACGGTCATGGCGCTAGGCCTGCTGCAGGGCGAGACATTGCGGTCGATGATGCCCGATGCCGATCGAGCGGCTTATGAGGCGCTGCTGGCCAAGCTGAAGATCCCGGCAGAAGCGCTCGATCCGATGGAGCCGTGGCTGGCGGGGATCACGCTGGGCGTCCTGCCCTACAAGCTGGCCGGATACGGTGTCGAGGCGGTGCTGCGCAAGGCGGCGGTGGCCAAGGGTACGAAGCTTGGGGCGCTGGAGACGGTCGAATACCAGCTCGGCCTGTTCGACCAGTTGCCGCGCGAGGCGCAGCTCAAGTTCCTCGGCGAGGCGGTGCGCGATTTCGACAAGAGCTTTGCGATCATCGGCACGATGACCGACGAATGGGGCGCGGGCGATCCCGAAGGCCTGGGCAAGCTGATCAACGAGAACATGGACGATCCCGAACTGGCCGAGACGCTGCTTTACCAGCGCAACCGTAACTGGGCCTCTTGGATCGCCAAACGGCTAGATAAGCCGGGCACGGTGTTCATCGCGGTTGGCGCGGGCCATCTGGCGGGGGCGCGGAGCGTGCAGGACCTGCTCAAGGCGCAGGGTCTTGCGGCGACCCGCGTACAATGAAGCAGATTTCGCGCTTTCTTCCACGTCTGCTGTGGGCGGTGGTTCCGGCATTGCTGCTGGGCATGGCGGTGGCGTGGATGGAGCGCGGGAAGCCTGCGCCCGCGCCGGATACGCGCGTGGCGCTGTGGCAGATTGAGGACAAGACCGGGGCGGTGCGCGGCTATATGTTCGGCACCGTCCATGCCCTGCCCCCTGACACGCAATGGCTGCGTCCGGCCATCGGCGAGGCCTTGGCGAAGGCGGACCGGCTGGTGCTGGAGATTGCCGAGCCGCTGAACCAGAAAGTGGCGGGCGAGGCTCTGGCGGATCTTGCGGGGACCGAAGGTCTGCCCCCGCCTTCGCAGCGGCTTGCGCCTGCCTATCGCGCCAAGTTGGCCGAGGTCTATCACAAGCTTGGCCTTTCGGATGCGGACTTTGCCAACACCGAAAGCTGGGCGGTGGCGCTGCAACTGGCGGCGATTGCCGGGCAGAAGGCCGGGGCCGATCCGGACAGCGGCGCGGAGCCTGCCTTGCGCATGCTGGCTGGAAACAAGCCCGTCGCCGGGTTCGAGACGATCCACAGCCAGTTCGGCGTATTCGACGCCCTGCCCGCGCGCCAGCAGCAGGTGCTGTTGCAGGAAGTGACCGTCGAGGCGGCGAGCGACAAGGACGAGGAGGCCGACATGGTCGCGCTGTGGCTCAAGGGTGATGACCTTGGCATTGCGCGCGAGGCGAACGAGGGATTTCTGGCCGATGCCGGCTTGCATCAGGCGCTGCTGACCGACCGCAACCGGGCCTGGGCAGATCAGTTGGACGCGCTGCTGAAGGGTGGTGCCAAGCCGTTCGTGGCCGTGGGCGCGGCGCATCTGGCGGGGTCTGACAGCTTGCAGCGCCTGATGATGGCGCGTGGGTGGACCATCAAGCGGGTGCCTTGAGAGGTTACACGCTCCTCCCCGTTTTTCCGAGAGGACAAACGGGGAGGTGGCATTCGCGCAAGCGAATGACGGAGGGGCCTTTACTCCTCACCCCTCCACCACCCGCTACGCGGGCGGTCCCCCTCCCCGTTTGGCCTTCGGCAAAACAGGGAGGATTGCCGACCCTGACACCGACCGCCCTTGCATTTCCGGCCAAACCCGCTAAGGGCCGCCGCTTCCCTGTCATGGTCATCCCTGGAGGCGTGGCGGAGGAAGTGTGATTCAACTTAGCTGAAGGTACTGACACATGAGCGAAACGCTGCATCTGTCGGCCGAGACGCGCGATCGGGCTGGCAAGGGAGCCTCCCGTGCACTGCGTCGCGAAGGCCGCACCCCCGCCGTGATCTACGGCGGCAATGAAGAACCCATCGCGATCCACCTTGAAGAAAAGGCGCTGAACAAGGCGCTGGGCACTGGCCACTTCTTCAACTCGGTCGTCGAGCTCACTGTCGGTGGCCAGACCATCCGCACCCTCCCCAAGGACGTCGCCTTCCACCCGGTGACCGATCGTCCGCAGCACGCAGACTTCCTGCGCGTTTCGAAGGACTCGGTCGTTCACGTGGACGTGCCGGTGGCATTCATCAACGAAGAGAAGTCGCCGGGCCTCAAGAAGGGCGGCATCCTCAACGTCGTACGCCACGAGCTGGAAATGATCTGCTCGCCTGACGCGATCCCCGACGACATCATCGTCGACGTTTCGGGTTACGAAGTCGGCGATTCGATCCACATCAGCGCCGTCACCCTGCCCGCAGGCGTGAAGCCCGCGATCACCGACCGCGACTTCACCATCGCGACGATCGTGGCTCCCTCCTCGCTGAAGAGCGAAGAAGGCGACACCACCAAGGAAGGCTGATAGCCGGACCTGGGCCCTGCTCCGGCAGGCGCGTGAAAAGGATACCCCTTCCGCTGCGTGCGGGAGGGGTTCTTTTTTTGTGTGTCGTAATCTGGCAGGGCGCACAGGCCTCGCAACCAAGGAAACCTCCGCACATGCAACTCTGGGTCGGCCTCGGAAATCCCGGACCGCAATATGCGCTCCACCGGCACAACGTCGGCTTCATGGCGCTCGACACGATTGCCGAAGTGCACAGCTTCGGACCGGTGCAGAAGAAGTTCCAGGGCTGGCTGCAGGAAGGACGGGTCGGCAATCAGAAGGTGCTGCTGCTCAAGCCCGCCACCTTCATGAACGAAAGCGGTCGTTCGGTGGGCGAAGCGATGCGCTTCTACAAGCTGGGCATGGACGCGCTGACGGTATTCCATGACGAGCTCGACCTGGCGCCGTTCAAGGTCAAAGTGAAGCAGGGCGGTGGGACAGCAGGGCACAACGGGTTGCGCTCGATCGACCAGCACCTGGGCGCGGACTTTCGCCGTGTGCGGCTCGGCATCGGCCATCCGGGGCACAAGGACCGCGTGACAGGGTATGTGCTCGGGGCCTTCGCCAAGGCCGAGCAGGACGACCTTGTAGAAATGCTGGGTGCGATAGCGTCAGAGGCGAGCTGGCTGGCGGCGAAAGATGACATTCGTTTCATGAACGATGTGGCACTTAGGCAGCAAGGCTGAACAGCTGGCAACACTGCAGCAACAAGATCTGTCGTGTGTTCTTACACTGCCGATCGGCAATATCTTCATTAACTAGCCAAACCCCTGATTCTACTCGTTTGGCACTGCTTTTGCAGTGTGGTTGGCAGACCGCGATTAACCAACGGGGGTTAAAATGAACATTCGCTCAATCGTCATTGCCACGACAGCATTGGCAGGCCTCTCCGCCGCGACGCCAGCCGAGGCCGCCTTCCTGTTCAAGCACAAGCATTACTGCAACTGCGGACATCCCGGCGGATCGAGCCTTTGCGGCGGTACGACAACTTCGGGCGGCACCACTACAACATCGGGTGGCACGACCACGACCTCGGGCGGGACCACCACGACTTCTGGCGGCACCACCACCACTTCCGGCGGAACCACCACGACCTCGGGCGGCACTCAGGTGCCAGAGCCGGGCATGCTCGGCATGATGGCGCTTGGACTGGTGGCGGTGGGCTATGCCCGCTCGCGCAGGATCAAGCCGCGCGCCTGACAGACCGCTCTCAGGTCGGTGCAGCCCGGCCCGCTGTCACGATGCTTCGCGCAGGCGATAGCGGGCCAGGGTCTGCCGGAAGATGGCGTTGTCGGGAGCGGCTTGCGAAGCCTGCTGCAACATCGCGATCGCGGCGGGCACGTCTCGCCCTGCCCTGGCACGGACCAATCCGGCCATGTAGCTCGTATCCGGATCGTCCGGCCTGAGCGCTCTGGCCCGGTCCGCGGCGCGGATAGCTTCATCCGCTCTGCCCTGATGACTCAAGGCCAGAGCAAGGCGTTTGAGGACTTCAGCATCATCGCCAAGCTGCGCCAAGCAGGAAAACGCGTAGATGGCCTTGGGCCAGTCCTCCCGGACAAGGGCGGCATTACCCTCGGCGGAAAGAGCCTTGACCATGCCCCGCGCGGAATCAGCAAGGCGCGCCCGATATGTCCGGGCCTCAGGAAGACCTGCCGCCTCGGCCGCCTTGGCGGCGAGTTCGAGTTCGCGCTGATCGGCCAGGACGCTGCTGGCAAGCGGCGCGATCGTGGCATGTGCCGCACGGGCATCGCCGGTGGCGAGTTGTGCTTCGGCGAGCATCAGTCGCGAGAACGGATTGTTGGACGAACGGGTCAGCGCCCGCTGGAAAAGGGCCCGGGCCTGCTCGGGATGGCCAGTGCGGAGCATCGCCTCGGCGTAGCTCAAGCCGTTGGGCGACAGAGGATCGAGCGTGCGCTCCTCCCGGGCGAGCAAAGCGCGTACCGTGGACCAGTCTCCGCTCATGGCCGCAAACTGGACCTTGAGGTCACGGACGCGCGGATCGTCGGGCGCGATTGCGGCAGCGCGGTTGGTCATGGCGACGGCCTCGTCGAGCCTGCCTTCGAGATCGTACACGGTGGCCCGGGCGATCAGGGCGTCCGGAACCTTGGGATAGCGCGCGATGGCCTTCTCGAGCAGGTCGTGCGCCTCGGCATGGCGACCGCGCCGCACAGCGAGATCAGCGGCGAGCATGAGCACATCGAAGCCTTCGGGCTGGAGGCGTGACAGGGCGGCGATCTGGCTGGCCGCGCCTTCGAAGTCGCCTGCGCCGATCAGGAAACGGGCATAGTCTCGCAGCAGCAGCGGGTCGGCACCGGCTGCCACGCCCCGCCTCAACGCAGCCAGCGCGCCCCCGGCATCCTGCGTCGCGAGGAGAGCGGCGGCGCGCACCCGTTCCGCAGCCGGAGTGGCCGCAGTGCCGAGCAATGCCAGTGCAGCTTCGGGATTGCCGCGCAGGAGCGCTGCCTCGGCACGGATCGGCACGAGGTCCGCAGGCGGGGCCCCTGCCCGTTCGAGCCGCTCGGCCGTCGCCGCAGCGCCCTCGCCATCGCCCAGCCGCAATTGCACGTCGGCGAGCAGGCGCAGGGTAGCAGGGTCGTCGCCTTGCTCGGCCAGCGCTGCAACCAGATCGACACGCGCAGCTGACAGCTCCATGTCCGAAATCTCCTGCCGCGCGCGGGCGAGGCGGTCGGCGGGGCTTTCGCCGCAGGCGGACAGCGTCAGGAGCAAGGCAAAGGCAAGGCGGATGCGCATCGCGCGAGTCATGCCAGCGAGCGCTGAATCTTTGGTGAAAGTGGAGGGCGAAAGCTGCGGCTTACCTGTCGGAAATGCTTACGCTCGGCAAACCGTTAATCATTACAAATGGCTCAATTCCGCAGTTGGCACGGTCATTGCGTTAGTAACGGTTAACCGAATTTCGGTTCATGGGAGCAGAATCGATGACCTTCAGGAAAGTTCTTGCCGGCCTTGCTGCCAGCGCCGCCATGGCGATTGCATCGCCTGCCTTCGCAGATTCCGTGACGCTCGGCTCGGGCGACATCGGCACCAGCTTCACGCTCAACTACAACGGCTTTTCGGGCGGCACGTCGATCGACGGCCTGACTGGCTCGACGACGTTCAAGCTGACCGGCATTTCGGGCAACGACTATACGTTCGACTACTCGGTGGCGAACACCAGCTCGGCCCCTGTGACCGACTCGCGCATCTCGAGCTTCGCGTTCAACACCGATCCGAACATTTCGTCGGCCACCAGCACCGGTGCATTCTCCTACACCACGCTGTCGTCGAACTATCCGAACGGCATCGGCACCGTCGACGTCTGCTTCAAGGATGCGCAAACCGGCAGCTGCGCCGGCGGTGGTAGCGGCGGCCTGACCCTGGGCCAGAGCGGCACCGGTTCCTTCACCCTCAGCTTCTCGCAGCCCGTCAGCTCGCTGACGCTGAGCGACTTCTACGTGCGCTACCAGTCGATCACCGGCGTCCCCGGCATCAGCTCGGCCAGCGGCGCTGGCACGCTCAGCAGCACGGGTGGCTCGACCGGCGGCACCCCGGTTCCGGAACCGGGTATGCTCGGACTGCTTGGTGCGGGTCTCGTCGGTCTGGCCTTGGCGCGCCGCCGCCAGTCGGCACCGCAGCGGCTTGCCCTCGCCGCCTGAACGCGGACACGGAGTTATCTGAAGGGAGCTGGCGCGAGCCGGCTCCCTTTTCATTTGTGCTCAGCCCTTCTCGGCGCTGCGCAGATGTCCGGCAATGGTCTGGTTGCCCGGGGCCTTGGACGCGGCATCGCGCAGCAATGACAGGCCGCGCGAACGGTCCTTGCCGGTCTCGACCAGCAGCCAGCCCAGCGTGTCCATCACCGAAGCACTGGCAGGGGCAACCTTGTAGGCGCGCTCTGCGAACTCGAGCGCCTTGGTCTTGTTGCCGACCATGCCTTGGGCATAGGCCATGTTGTTGAGGACGAGCGGGTTCTTGCCGTCGGTGACCGCGAGCAGGCGTTCGTAGGCGGCAATGGCGTTGCCCCAGTTCGATTGCTTCATCGCGGTATCGGCTTGCGCAAGGGTTGCTGCCATCGCCTGCGCGGAGGGGAACTTCGCCTTCTCCGCCAACTTTGCCGCATCGGGGTCGCCCGAGGCTTCCGCCGCCTTGGCCAGCAGGCGCAGGTCCTCGGCATCGGCGGTCTGGACTTCGGCGAAGGGTCGCATCGTCTCGACCGCGCCGCGCGGGTCGTCGGCCGCAAGTTGCGCCTTGGCAAGTTCGCGGCGCAAGGTTGCGCTGCCGGGGTTGCGGGTGAGCAGGGGCTGGAGCTTGGCGCGTGCCTGCTCGGGCTGCTTCAGCTGCACCAGCGCCTGCGCATAGAGCACGGTCGCCTCGTCCTTGCCGACAAGCGAGGCTTCGTTAGCCTGCAAGACGCTGCGCACGGTCTGCCAGTCGCTGCGGGCGGCGGCGGCCCGGGCTTGGAGATAGGCGACCTGCCCCCCGCCCTTGACCTCGGCCAGAGCCTTGAGCACTCCCTCCATGTCGGCGGTACGCCCGAGATCGCCCAGCACCGCGGCCTTGCCGGCCAGTGCAGCGAGATTGCCGGGATAGGCATCGACGGCGGCTTCGTAGCCCGCAAGCGCCTGCGCCAGACGACCTTCGGCGGTGGCGACTTCGGCATCGGCGAGGAGAGTATCGATCATGCCGGGATCGGCTGCTTTCGCCCGGTCGGCCAAGGCGCGGGCCTGCTTGACGTCGCCGCCCATCAGCATGAACCGGGCATAGTCCGAGAGCAGGCGGGCATCGGGCTTGCCGGCGGCACCGGCAGCAAAGGCCTTCGCCGCGCCTTCACGGTCTTCCTTTGCAAGGAAGGCGAGCGCGCGCAGGCGTTGTGCGCTGGCCGAGGACTCGGTGCCAAGCATGGTCAGCGCCTCGTCCGCCATGCCGCGCAGAAGGTTCGCCTCGCCCACCAGCAGGGCGAAGTCAGCAGGGCGTTTGCCTTCGGGAAGCTTGGTCAAGGACGCCTCGGCGGCGATGCCATCGCCCATGGCGAGCGCGTTGCGGGCATGCAGTTCGAGCAAGGCAGGATCCTGCGGGTTTGCCTCGAGTGCGGCCGCGAGATCGACCTGAGCCGCGCGATAATCGTGCGCATCGAAGGCCTTGCGGGCGCGGTCTGCCCGCTCCTGTGGGCTGTCGGTGCATGCCGCCAGCAGGAGCGGCAGGGTGAGGAACGCCAGCTTTTTCATCGCAATTGTCTCCACGCGTGAAGGGCTTAGTGCGCCCAATCCCTGAAATTTCCGTGAAGGTTTCCAAATCCCGTGCAGCCCGCTAAAGGCGCGGCCAGTCAAGGAGTTTGAAGATGGGTTTTCGTTGCGGGATCGTCGGCCTTCCCAATGTCGGCAAGTCGACGCTGTTCAACGCGCTGACCGAGACGCAGGCAGCGCAGGCGGCGAACTATCCGTTCTGCACGATCGAGCCGAACGTCGGCAATGTCGGCGTGCCTGACCCGCGACTTGACAAGCTGGCGGCGATTGCCGGAAGCCAGAAGATCATCCCGACGCAGCTCGGGTTCGTGGACATCGCTGGCCTCGTGCGCGGCGCGTCCAAGGGCGAAGGCCTCGGCAACCAGTTCCTCGGCAACATTCGTGAAGTGGACGCGATCGTCCACGTGCTGCGTTGCTTCGAGAACGATGACATCCAGCATGTCGACAACAAGGTCGATCCGATTTCCGACGCCGAGACGGTCGAGACCGAACTGATGCTCTCGGACCTCGAAAGCCTCGAAAAGCGCGTTCCGGCCGCCGAGAAGAAGGCGAAGGCTGGTGACAAGGAGTCGAAGGTCATTGCATCGGTGCTCGGGCAGGCGCTTGAACTGCTGCGCGAAGGCAAGCCCGCGCGTCTGACACAGCCCAAGGACGACGAGGAAGCGCGCGTGTTCCGCCAAGCGCAGCTGCTGACCGCCAAGCCGGTCCTTTATGTCTGCAACGTCGAGGAAGAGAGCGCAGCGAACGGCAATGTGTTTTCAGCCCGCGTATTCGAGAAGGCCAAGGCAGAGGGCGCCAATGCGGTGATCGTCTCGGCCGCCATCGAGTCCGAACTTGTGGGAATGGATCCCGAAGAGCGCTCGGTCTTCCTCGAGGAAATGGGTCTGCACGAGACCGGCCTCGCCCGCGTGATCCGCGCGGGATACGAACTGCTCCACCTGATCACCTTCTTCACCGTCGGCCCCAAGGAAGCGCGCGCGTGGACGGTGCATCTGGGGGCGAAGGCGCCCGAAGCGGCAGGTGAAATCCACTCCGACATGCAGCGCGGCTTCATCCGCGCCGAGACCATCGCCTATGACGACTTCGTCAGCCTCGGCGGCGAAAGCGCGGCGCGCGATGCTGGCAAGCTGCGGCAGGAAGGCAAGGAATACGTGGTGAAGGACGGCGACGTCCTCCACTTCAAGTTCAACGTCTGATCCTCAGGCTTCGAAAGCGGCGATGATCGGGCATGGCCCGGCATCGCCTCTGGCGCATTCGCGGGCTAGCTTGCGCAGCGATTGGCGCGCGGTTTCGAGGCGGGCAATTTCCTGATCGATGGCTTCAAGCCGGATGCGCGCCATCTCGCGGGCGCGGGGACGGTCATGCCCTGCATCCAGAACCAGCAGTTCGGCGATTTCGGAAAGGGTGAAGCCAGCGCCTTGCGCGCTACGGACGAAGCGCAGGCGGCGCAGGTCATCGGGGCCATAGTGTTTCTGGCCCTGTCGGCCGCTGCGACTTGGCCGGGGATCGTCGAGCAGGCCCTTGCGTTGATAGAAGCGCACGGTTTCGACACCGACGGCAGCGCCTTTGGCGAGCTCGGAGATCGTCATTGCCATGCCGCTTGACTCCGTACCGTGGTACGCAGGTTATAGGTCCTCGCATGACAAACGCACAGACCCCGAATCGGACCGCCGTGCTCTATCGCATGGTCATGCCCAAACACATCTGCCCCTATGGCGTGAAGGTGAAGCACCTGCTGGAACGGCAAGGTTACCGGGTAGAGGACCACTGGCTGCGCACGCGCGAGGAAACTGACGCGTTCAAGGCTGCACATGACGTGAAGACGACGCCACAGGTGTTCATTGATGGCAAGGGCATTGGCGGCCATGACGATACGCGTCGTTTCCTTGGGCTCAAGGTCGCCGATCCGGATGCGGTGAGCTATGTGCCAGTGATCGCCGTGTTTGCGATAGCGGCGGCGCTTGCCTTTGCGGTGAGTTTCACGATGTTCGGCACGCCCTTCACGGGACGCGCGGTCGAATGGTTCGTGGCCTTCGCGATGGCGCTGCTGGCGATGCTCAAGCTGCAGGACGTGGACCGCTTTGCGACGATGTTCCTGGGCTATGATCTGCTGGCGCGGCGGTGGGTGCCCTATGCCTACCTCTATCCGTTCGGTGAGGCGCTGGCGGGCGTGCTGATGGCAGCGCGGGCCCTGCCCTGGCTTTCGATCCCGATCGCGCTGTTCATCGGCACGATCGGTGGCGTTTCGGTGTTCTATGCCGTCTATGTCCAGAAGCGCGAACTGAAGTGCGCCTGCGTCGGCGGCTCGGGCCGCGTCCCGTTGGGCTTCGTCTCCTTGACCGAGAACGTGGTCATGGTCGGCATGGCGCTGTGGATGCTGCTGATGCTCACGATGAATTGAGGCACCGCAAGGCTTTCGGCGCGTTCCTTGCCCGAACCGGGAAAGAGGAACGCGCTGGTGGTCGACAAGTCGGAAAAGGTGGTGTGGCTGGCGCGGGTGGGCTTTGCCGTGCGCGGTCTGGTCTATGTTCTGCTGGGCTACCTTGCCCTGACCGCGCGCAAGGCCGACGTCGACGATGGTGCAGGCGATACCTTCCGCGTCTTGAATGCCATACCCGGTGGTCCGCTGGTGCTGTATGTCGCAGCGGCGGGATTGGTCGGCTATGCGCTCTACAGGTTGTCGGCCGCGCTGTTCGATATCGAGCGCAAGGGCACCTCGTGGAAAGGGCGCGCCGCCCGTGTCGGCTATCTGGCCAGCGCCGTGGTGCATCTGGTCATGGCGTGGACGGCAACGCGCATCGCCAGCGGCGCGCGCGGTGCCGGCAAGGATTCATCGGCGCAGATGGCCGGTGGCGTTCTCGACATTCCTTTTGGCGAGACGCTGCTGGGCGTAGTCGGCGCGGGCCTGCTCATGGCCGCGCTGCTTCAGGCCCGTAATGCGGTGACGGCTGGCTTCATGCGGCATGTCTCGTCCCACGCGCCTGCGTTCACGTGCTGGGTCGGTCGTGCAGGGCATGCCGCGCGCGCCGTGGTCATGGCGCTGATCGGCTGGTCACTGCTGCGCTCGGCTTGGGCGGGGCAAAGCCGGGAAGTCGTGTCGCTGGGCAAGGCCATCAACAATCTGCGGGACATGGGACTGGGTTTCCACCTTGTTGCCGGCGGGCTGCTGCTGTTCGGCATCTTCAGCCTGATTACCGCACGTTACCGCATCATTCCCGACCCCGCTCCGCCGACCAAGGGATTGCGAGCGATCCGGATTTAATCGCGCGATTGACTTTGCCATCGGGAGCGTCAAACCTGCATCGATGATGTACTTCGAAGATATCGAACCCGGCGCGATCCAGCGGTTCGGAAGTTATGCCGTCAACCGCGAGGAAGTGATCGACTTCGCCTCCAAGTACGATCCTCAGCCCTTTCATCTGAGCGACGAGGCGGCGGCTCAAACCCATTTCGGGCGGCTTTCGGCAAGCGGCTGGCACACCTGCGCGATGACCATGGCAATGCTGGTGGAGAACCTGAAGGAGCGCAAGCAGGCGGGCCTCGGCTCGCCCGGGCTGGACGAGATCCGCTGGCTCAAGCCGGTCTATCCCGGCGACACGCTCAGCGTGGAGACCGAGATCGTCGACAAGAAGCGCAGTTCGTCGCGCCCGGAGATGGGCAGCTTCCGTTCGAACGTCAGGGTGTACAATCAGGACGGCGTGGTGGTGATGACCATGAAGTCCATCGGCCTGATCCGGACAAGGGACGCCTGAAGCTTCAGATCGCCTTGCACTGCACGTCGCCGGTAGCCTCGTAGACCGGGCGTTCGAAGGCGTCTGTCACGACCATCTTGCCCTTGAACTGCTCGGTGGTGCCGACGGGCGTGACCGGCCCGACCGTGGTCAGCGTGACGGCGTTCTCCTTGCCGGTGTAGCGCGAGAAACTGCCCTTTGGCAGCTTGGCCGAACCGGCATCGGGCGCAAGCACCTGAACGTGATCACCGTACTTGATCACGCCACGCTTGTCCTGCGCCAGCAGCACGGCGCCGAGACCGCCACCGTCGGCGACAAAAGCACAGCCGGTGCCGTGGAGCTTGTTCATGGTGATGTCGGGATAGAGGATTGGCTGCAGATCCAATGGCTTGACCGGAGGCTTGCCATCCTGCGCCGCCTCGACCGCGGCAATCGCTTCGGCATCGGTAGGCTCCTTTTCGGAGCAGGCGGCCAAGACCAGCATGGACGCCAGAACAAACTGAACTCTTGTGAATGATCGTGCCATCTGCTTGCCTCTCCACCGCCTCGTCCAGAATACCGTAGCCGTTTCCTCCCGCAAGGCGCGAAGATACTGCTTGCCCGCACGCCGTGAACCCGCTGGAGTGCCAGGAGGGAAACCGGCAGTTCAACGCAGGAGGGATGTGATGCGAGGGCGTTTGGTTCGTTTTGCAGGAGTGACTCTCGCTGCGCTTGCCTCCGCATTCGCCCCGCCGGCAGGCGCTCAGCCCGCTCCGCGCGATCCGGCTTATCTCGCCTGCTACCGCAGCGTTCTGGCCAAGCCGCCCTACAAGGATGCAACTGCGGAAGGTCTCGACAGGGAGCGCCTCGCGATCGGGATGGCCGTGATCAACGACTGCGAGAGCAGCCTGAAGTCGCGGCGCAAGGACGCGATGAAGGAGGTGAAGAAGGCCGATCAGGTCGGGCAGCAGATGGGCGGCCGCTCACTGAGCTTCGGCATGGCCATGGCATTCGGTGACATCGCGCTCGCAGGTACGATTGCGGGCGATCTTGACCTGGTCGAACCGCGTGTCGCACGTTTGAGCGACGAACGCCTGACAATCCGGGCAAGAAAGCTGCTTGCCTCGCCGATGGACGGCGACCCCACGGCAACAGACGGGATCGGTTCACTCGGGGATATCGAAGTAATCGAACGCTACGATGCCTGCCTTGATCAATCAGCCTTGCGGCTTGCTGCAGAAACCATAGCTGCCGAGGCCGTGTTCGGCGCGGCAAGAAACCGCTGTGCGGGCCTGCGCAAGGCCCTGGTCGGCAAGGCCGGCTTCATGTCACCGATGCGTGAAAACATGTTGGACGGCAGTGACAAGCAGGCCGAAAAGACCTTTCCCGCCTTGACCCGGCGCATTCGAGAATTGCAAGCAGCGCCAGCCTCCTGAGGCTACTTCCTTCCGAACAGCTTCTCGATGTCGCCGTGCGCCAGCTTGACCCACGTCGGGCGACCATGGTTGCACTGACCAGAGCGCGGCGTCACTTCCATTTCGCGCAGCAGGGCATTCATTTCCGTGACCGACAGTTGCCGGCCTGCTCGGACCGAGCCGTGGCAGGCCATGGTGGCGAGGACCAGGTCGAGCTTTTCGCCGAGCAATAGCGCATCGCCATGGTGGGCAAGGTCATCCGCAACGTCGGCAACGAGCTTGGCCGGGTCGCCCTTCGCCAGAGCGGCAGGGACAGAGCGCACGAGCATGGCGTTGGGGCCGAAGCGTTCGAGGGCGAGGCCGAACTCGGCCAGCTTCGGCGCGGCTTCCTCAAGCCGGTCGCAGGCGACTTCTTCGAGTTCCACGACTTCGGGGATCAGCAAGGCTTGCGCAGGCGCGGTGCCCTGCCCTGCCCCGGCTGCGCGCAGGCGTTCGAGCACGAGACGTTCGTGGGCGGCGTGCTGGTCGACGATGACGAGGCCGTCCTCTGCCTCTGCGACGATGTAGGTGTTGGAGACCTGGCCTCGGGCGATGCCGAGCGGATGGCTCGCCGCTTCCACGACGGGTTCGGCGGCGACTTCGGCTCGCCCTTGCAGCGGGGCCAGGACCGACTGCTCGTAGCCGCGCCAAGCCTGTCCAGCGTCCGACACGCGCGTCTCCGGGCGCCATGGCTGGCTGAACATGCTGCCCTGTGAGGCAGGCGGTGGTGGAGCGATAGGTTCGGCCTGCCATGCCGCCATCGCGCTGGCAGACGGCGCTTGCGCGCTGCGCTGGTCGCCGGTCGAAAGAGCATGACGCAGCCCCGAGACGACCATGCCCCGCACCAGTGCCGGGTCGCGGAAGCGGACTTCCGACTTGGCGGGATGGACGTTGACGTCGACTTCGCTTGACGGGACCTGCAGGAACAGCGCCAGTACGGCGTGGCGGTCGCGGGCGAGCATGTCGGCATAGGCTCCGCGCACTGCGCCGATGAGCAGGCGGTCCTTCACGGGGCGGCCGTTGACGAACAGGTACTGGTGGTCGGCCACGCCGCGGTTGTAGGTCGGCAGGCCGGCGATGCCTGTGAGGTGATAGTCGCCGCGGAAGAGATCGACCTCGACCGAATTGCCCGCGAGTTCGCGTGCCACGAGTTGAGCCACGCGGGCTTCGAGGGTTTCGCCGGCCTGCACGTGCAGCGCGCGGCGGCCATCGTGTTCAAGCGTGAAGCCGAGGTCCGGCCGGGCCATTGCGAGGCGACGGACTACATCAGATGCGGCTGCCCATTCCGAGCGCGGGCTACGCAGGAACTTGCGGCGGGCGGGGATCTTCTCGAACAGCTGTTCAACCCGCACGCGAGTGCCGGGGGGAAGAGCGGCGGGTCCTTCACCGACCTTCACGCCGTTGTCGACGACACGCTTCCAGCCATCGGCGCTGCCCTGTGGCCGGGATTCGATGGTGACGCGGGCGACAGACGCGATGGACGGGAGGGCTTCTCCTCGGAATCCGAGCGTTTCGACCATCTCGATCGCTTCATCGGGAAGCTTCGAGGTGGCATGACGTTCGAGAGCGAGTTCGATCTCGTCAGGGCGCATGCCGCAGCCGTCGTCCGAGACTTCGATCATGGCGAGGCCACCCTCCGAGAGGCGCACATGGATGTGGTTGGCGCCCGCATCGATAGCGTTTTCGACGAGCTCCTTTAGCGCGCTGGCAGGGCGTTCGACGACCTCTCCGGCGGCGATGCGGTTGATCAGGGTTTCGGGAAGGCGGCGGATGACTCGCATGGTCCGAACGAGCCTAGCGCCGAAGCCGATTTATTTCGAGACAAGCGGTGAAGTTATCCGTCCAAAGCCGCACAAACCCATGGGCTTTGCGCGAATCGCCTGCTAGGAAGCCGCCTTCCCGGGCGCACTTTCTGGAGGGGTCTGGCGCGAGCCCGTGCGCCAAACCGCAGATTATCACGGATTATTAGATGGCTTCGATCTTTTCCCGATTCTTCAAGTTCGGTTCCCAGAACATCGCGATCGACCTCGGCACCGCCAACACGCTGGTCTATGTGCAGGATCGCGGCATCGTGCTGAACGAACCCTCGGTTGTCGCCATCGAGACGATCAACGGGATCAAGCGGGTCAAGGCCGTTGGCGACGACGCCAAGATGATGATGGGCAAGACGCCCGACAACATCGAGGCGATCCGTCCGCTTCGTGATGGCGTGATTGCCGACATCGAAGTCGCCGAAGAAATGATCAAGCACTTCATCCGCAAGGTGCACGGCTCTAAGAGCCTGTTGCGCTATCCGGAAATCGTGATTTGCGTCCCCTCGGGCTCCACCAGCGTCGAGCGCCGCGCAATCCGTGACGCGGCAAGCAATGCCGGGGCGAGCCAAGTCTACCTGATCCTCGAGCCGATGGCAGCGGCCATCGGCGCGGACATGCCGGTGACCGAGCCAGTCGGTTCGATGGTAGTCGACATCGGCGGCGGCACCACCGAAGTTGCCGTGCTGTCGCTGCGGGGGCTTGCCTACACCACGTCGGTACGCGTCGGCGGTGACAAGATGGACGAGGCGATCGTCTCCTACGTGCGCCGCCATCACAACCTGCTGATCGGCGAAGCCACTGCCGAGCGCATCAAGAAGGACTACGGCATCGCCACGGCTCCGGCCGACGGCATCGGCGAGACGATCCACATCAAGGGTCGCGACCTCGTCAATGGCGTGCCCAAGGAGATCACGATCACGCAGGCGAACATCGCCGAGGCGCTGTCCGAACCCATCGGCGCGATCGTCGAAGGCGTGCGTATCGCGCTGGAAAACACCGCGCCCGAACTGGCGGCGGACATTGTCGATCAGGGCATCGTGCTGACGGGCGGTGGCGCACTGATCCGCGGTCTGGACGAGCATCTGCGCGAGGAAACCGGTCTGCCGGTGAGCGTCGCCGAAGATCCGCTGTCGTGCGTCGCACTCGGGACCGGCCGCGCGATGGAAGATCCGATCTATCGCGGCGTGCTGATGACGGCGTGACGCTGGACGCTTACGGGTTGCATCGCGGCGCAGATTGATGCGCCGGATTGAAGGGGTTGAACGGATGGCGCGGTCGCAGGACCGGCGCCCGGGCTATTCGCGCAGGGCGCAGTACGGAATCTTCACCGGCTACGTGATCGCCATCCTTGGCGTCGTGGCCGGAGTTGCCGTGCTCGTGACGTCGCTGATCAATCCGGACGCGTTCTCCTTCGCCCGCAGCGCCGCCGCAGAAGCGGCACGTCCGCTTGGTCAGGCGGGCGCTGAGAGCCGCACCACCGGACAAGGCGTGTTCGCGGCGGTAGGTGCCTACTTCAACGCAGGTCGGCAGAATGCGGAGCTTCGCCGCGAGGTTGAAGCAGCGCGTGCAAATGCGGTCTCGATGCAGGCGCTGCAGGAAGAGAACAAGCGGCTCAAGGCGCTGCTCGGCATTGTCGATCCAGCGCGCAAGCCGATTGCCACGGCACACCTGATCGGATCGACGGCGGCAAGCACGCGCCGCTTTGCGATCATCGATGCCGGAACCACGCGCGGCGTTCAGCCCGGGCAGCCGGTCCGGGCAGCGTCGGGCCTGATCGGACGCGTGATCGAGGCAGGGCCGGGCACTGCACGCGTCTTGCTGGTGACCGATCCCGACAACGTGGTGCCGGTGAAGCGGGCTCGCGATGGGCTGACCGCGTTTGTCCAAGGTGCTTCGAACGGGCGGATCGACATCCGCCTGATCAACCAGGGCGTGAATCCGATCCGCAAGGGCGACGTGTTCGTGACTTCGGGCTCGGGCGGCCTATATCCTCCGGGCATTCCTGTCGCCGTGGCGACCGACCCGCACCGCGACGGGGCTACCGGACATCTTGCCGCAGATCCGGCAGACAACGAGTTCGTCTTCGTAGAGAACACCTACAGAGGCGAAGCCCGCACCCAGATCGAACAGATCGAGAAGGACGGCGCGAAGAACGCTGCGCCCGAGCAGTGAACCTGCACCACCTCGACGAGACGGCAGACGTTATCGCGCGAAAGCGGATCAATCGCGCGCCGCTTCCGTTGCTGGCGATCGGACTGCCCTGGGCCACGATCATGCTGGCCTCGATGGCAAGCTTCTCGCCGATTATCTCGTCCGCTCCGGTGATGCCCCCGCTCGCCTACATGATGTTGCTGGCGTGGCGGATGATGCGGCCGGGAATGCTGCCGCTGTGGGCGGGCCTGCCGCTGGGCCTGTTTGACGATCTCTATTCCGGGATGCCGTTCGGATCTGGAATCGTGCTGTGGTCGGGCACCATGCTGGCCATGGAACTGATCGACGAGAAGTTCCTGTGGCGCGGGTTCGCGCAGGACTGGCTCGCAGCCAGCGCGCTTATCGCGGCATACCTGTTCATCGCCTCGCTGCTCGCGGGCCTTGCAACCGGCTATCCCCTGCCTCTCGTGATACTGCCGCAAACCCTGGTATCTGTCGTCCTTTACCCCGTCGTGTCACGCCTCGTCGCGCTGCTGGACCGGGTGCGACTGCTGCCTCTGAAGAGGCTCTGACAATGGCGGTCAACAGCGGTGGAAGGAGCTTTGTCGGCAAGTCCAGCCTGCCTGTCACTTCGGCCATCCTGACCAACCGCTTCGAGCGGCGGACGTTCGTGCTGGGGACTCTGCAGGCAGGGGTCGGCGTCCTGCTGGCAACCCGGCTGGGCTATCTGGCAGTCGCCCAGAACGAGAAGTATCAGGCGGCATCGGAAAGCAACCGCGTCAATCTTACCCTGATTCCGCCGCGGCGGGGCTGGGTGCTCGATCGGTTCGGCAAGGCGCTCGCCGCCAACCGCGCGGACTTCCGTGTCGACCTTATTCCTGACCGGGTCGACGATCCCGACAAGACCATGGCGACGCTGGCCGGACTGCTTTCGCTGCCGCCCGACAAGGTCCGCGACATTCGCGACAAGCTGGACAAGGCGCGAGGATTCCAGCCGGTCGAAGTGGCGTCGAGCCTTGACTGGGACAAGTTCGCGGCGGTGAGCGTCCGACTACCGGAATTGCCCGGCGTTATCCCGCAGCGTGGCTATTCGCGCTACTATCCCGCCGGCGCCTCGGTCGGGCACCTGGTCGGCTATGTCGGCGCAGCGTCGGCCGAGGACTACGAGAAGGAGCGCAATCCGCTTCTGATCACGCCGGGTTTCAAGATCGGCAAGGACGGACTGGAAAAGCACTTCGAGACACGCCTGCGCGGCGTTCCGGGGGCGCGCCGAGTCGAAGCCACGGCGTCGGGCCGGATCGTGCGCGACCTTGGCACGCGAGAGGATGTGCCGGGCAAGCCGATTGCGCTGACGATCAACGCGGGCTTGCAGGACTACGCGGCGCGGCGCATCGGGCTGGAGTCCGGTTCGGTCGTGGTGATGGACTGCGAGACCGGTGACATTCTGGCTATGGCCTCGATGCCCAGCTTCGATCCGAACAGCTTCTCGGACGGAATTGGCCGGGTCGAGTGGAAGATGCTGTCCGAGGACGACCACGTCCCCTTGCGCAACAAGGTGCTGCGCGGGCTCTACCCGCCCGGGTCGACGGTGAAGCCGATGGTGGCACTGTCTTTCCTCGAGGCGGGTCTCGATCCTGGTGCTAGCGTGGGGTGTAGCGGCGGCCTGCGCGTGGGCAACCGCGTGTTCCACTGCTGGAACCGGCGCGGCCACGGTTCGGTCGACATGGCCAAGGGCATCTACCAGTCCTGCGACGTCTATTTCTACCACTTCGCCCAGCAGATCGGCATGGACAAGATCGCCGCGATGGCGCGCAGGCTTGGGCTGGGGCAGGAATTTCCGATGCCCTACCCCGGCCAGTCCTACGGGACGGTGCCTGACCCTGCATGGAAGTTGCGCAAGTACAAGAAGGAGTGGGCGCTCTACGACACCGTCAACGCGACGATCGGTCAGGGCTACATGCTGGTCAATCCGCTGCAGCAGGCCGTCATGGCTTCGCGCATCGCCTCGGGCCGTGAGGTCATGCCTAGGCTTCTGCTCGACCGGAACGCGGCACCCGTGAAGTCCATGGGCTTTTCGCAGGAGCACCTCGACTACATTCACGCCGCAATGAGCGAGGTCGTCAATGGGCGCGGCACCGCCGGCAGGGCACGCATCCCGGTCGACAACGTGCTGCTGGCGGGCAAGACCGGTACGGCTCAGGTGGTTGGCCTCAACATCGCCAACGGCAAGAGCGGCGCATGGAAGTACCGCGACCACGGACACTTCATCTGCTTCGCACCGTTCGACAAGCCCAAGTACGCCTGTGCGGTCGTCATCGAGCATGGCGGCGGATCGGGCGCGGCCTATCCGATCGCGCGTGACGTGATGACCTACATCTTCGCCCCGGACAAGGCGATGGCCGTGCTCGAGGAATTCGAGAAGCAATGGGGCGGCAACGTCCAGCAGCGCATGGCCACGCGCTACAACGCGTTTGCGGCAAAGTACGGCGGCTCCGCGCCAAAGCCGGTGCCGGACGACGAGGATCTGACCGAGCAGGTGGAGGATGGCAATCGCGCGGCTGCCGAGCCGGCCACGGCCCAGACCGACGCCGCAGCGCCTGCACCGGAACCCGAGCAGCCGGTAACCGTACCGGCGGCGCCTCCGCCGCTTGCTGCGCCTCAGGTGGTTGCGCCTGCTGCGGGAGGACAGTGATGCCGAGGGCCTATGTCCCTGCCGCCATCGCTCGCCAGCCCTGGGGCGTGTTGCTGCCGTTGATGGCGCTGGTCAGTTTCGGGGCGGCAGTGCTTGATTCTGCAGCGGGTGGCCGCTTCGAAACATGGTCGATGTCGCACCTGCTGCGTTTCGTGATCTTCCTGGTCATGGCCATGGTCATCGCCCGCCTGCCCCAGGACCTGTTCCGCAAGATGGCTCTGCCTGTCTATGGCGTGCTGTGCCTGCTGCTCGTGCTCGTGGAACTGATCGGCGGGATCGGTGGCGGGAGCCAGCGCTGGCTCAATCTGGGCTTCATGACACTGCAGCCCTCGGAATTGATGAAGCCGGGAATCGTGCTGGTTCTGGCCTGGTTCTATTCGGTGTTGCCGATCGGCGAGACACAGAGCTGGCGCGCGCTGCTGCCCGCAGGCGTATTGCTGGGCATTCCGGCGGGCCTCGTCATGCTGCAGCCGGACCTCGGCACCGGCCTTGCCATCAGCTTCGGGGCGGTCGTGGTAATGTTCCTCGCAGGTTTGCCCCTGCGCTGGTTCCTTGGTGCCGGAGCGGCCGGTCTGGTTGCTGCGCCGATGGCGTTCTTCTTCCTGCTGCACGACTACCAGCGCAACCGCGTCCTCGTGTTCCTCGATCCGGAAAGCGATCCGCTGGGCACGGGCTACCACATCACCCAGTCGAAGATCGCCATCGGGTCGGGCGGGTTCATCGGCAAGGGCTTCGGCAACGGCTCGCAGAGCCACCTCAACTACCTGCCCGAATCGCACACCGACTTCGTCTTTGCGACGATGGCCGAAGAGTGGGGCATGCTGGGCGGCCTGTTCGTGCTGATCGTGTTCGGCCTTATCTTCCGCTGGGGCCTCAAGGTCGCCAACAATGCGCCGGACCGGTTCTCGCGCCTGCTGGCAGCGGGCATGACGATGACCATCTTCTTCTACATGTGCATCAACCTGATGATGGTCATGGGTCTCGCCCCGGTGGTGGGGATTCCGCTGCCGTGGATGAGCCATGGCGGCTCGTCGATGATGACCAACATGATCTGCGTGGGCACGATCATGGCTGTCGAACGCTGGAGCCGAAGCGCACCGCGCAGCCTGTCCTGAAAAAGAAAAATTTGGGGCTTGGCAGGGCCGTCAAAATCGCTATTGGGGCGGCTCCCGAACGGGAATGCCTGATGGCATGGACGCATAGCTCAGTTGGTAGAGCAGCTGACTCTTAATCAGCGGGTCCTAGGTTCGAGCCCTAGTGCGTCCACCACCATCGCCTTCCCCTCGCCGCCACCATGCGGCCCTTTGCCGGGTACGGACGCATAGCTCAGTTGGTAGAGCAGCTGACTCTTAATCAGCGGGTCCTAGGTTCGAGCCCTAGTGCGTCCACCACCCCCAACCTCTCCCTAACGCCAATTACCGTCGCGATTTTCCGCGCCTAGACCTCCTGCACAATGAACAGGAGAGTTTGCATGGAGCGGGTTACACTGTGGGGCTGGATCGACTTCGGAGGCCAGGACGCCGCTGCCATCGTCCGCGGCGGTGCGCAGTTTATCCTGCCCACCTACGAGGAGCGTGGCTGCATCCACTACGTGTGGAATGCCGATCCCCTCAAGCCTGACCGGATCTGGGTGTTCGAGGAATGGGACAGCGTCGATGCGTTGGCCGAGCATCTCGGCGGCCCGCTCTACCGCGCCATGGCCGGATATCTCGCAGACGCAGGAATGACCGGAGCCGAGGTCGACAAGTACCGCGTCGTGCAGAAGCAGCCGGTCTACGACGGTTCAGGCGTCCCGCAGGCGTCGTTCGACTGAGTTCCAATAAAAAGCGCCGGAACCCGAAGGTCCCGGCGCAAGGTTTTCGCGTCTGGTTCGACGTCGAAGATCAGAACTTGAAGCCGGCGGCAACGCCATAGCGGCGCGGTTCAAGCGTGAAGATGTTGGTGAACAGGCCCGACGACTGGTCAGTGACGTAGAGGCCGGTCGTGGCGTTGTTGTTGCCGATGTTCTGGATGTAGCCGCGGACGTACCAGCGGTCATCCTTCCCGTTCAGCTGGATCTGGGCGTTCATCACTTCGTAGCCCTTGATCCGGTTGATGTTGCCATTGAAGATCGTGCCGTAGCTTTCACCGGTGTAGTTGATGTCGAAGCGCGGCACGATCGTCATGTCGCCCATCTCGATCGTGTACTGCACGCCAGCCGACCACTTGAATTCGGGCGCCTGGGGCAGCTCGTTGCCCTTCACGTTCTTCTCGATGCCCGAGCTGACGCGAATGCCGCCGAAGGCATTGCCGACTGCTGCGGCCTGTGCGGCGAGCGCGCCGCAGATCGAGAACGCACCCGTGGTGTTCGTTCCCGGGATCGGCGTGGTTCCGCGCAGACCGATACCTCCGTTGATCGCGTTCACGAAGGCATTGGCGGCGGCGGCACTGGCACCGGTGACGGCGCAGTTGGAGCCGAGCGTGATGTCCTTGATGATGACCGTGTCGGAACGACCGGCTGACACGTCGCGGGTGTCAACGAAGAACTGATCTCCCACGACCTTGGTCTTGAGGTAGCTGGCCGACATGTTGACCAGCAGATGCCGGGTCGGCGCCATGATCGCTTCGGCTTCCACACCGTAGATGTTGGCATCGATATTGTCGTTGACCGAGGTGCGCGCCGTGATGCGGCTGAGCTGCAGGTCCTTGTAGCGATAGTAGAACGCCGAAAGGTTGAGCTGCAGTGCGCCGAACCGGTTCTTGGAGCCGATTTCGAAGGCATCGACCGATTCCGGCTTGAACGAGTCATTGACCGAACCGACCGAAAGCGGCGGGTTGATGCCGCCCGACTTGTAGCCGCGCGAGTACGACAGGTAGACCAGGTTGTCCGGCGTGATCTGGTAATCGAGCACGGCACGACCGGTGAACCGGCCGAAGCTGACCGAGCGCTCCTGGAAGGGCTGAACCCCGGCAACGCCCTTGTCGAAGTCGGACGCTGCAAAGTTCAGAGCCTTTTCGAGCGATTCGGCACCGACCAGCGCGTAGATCGCCTGACCGCCGCCAAATTCGCTCGACCGGCCGTCGCTGAGCAGTGTCGTGCGGGCGCGGGTGAACTTCTTGTCGTGGTTGTAGCGAAGGCCGAGCGTCAGCTTCACCTTGTCGTTGAACTTGAAGTAGCTCTCGCCGAAGATGCCGTAGCTGTCGAGCGTGCCACGATCGGTATTGCTGCGGAAGAACGGCGAAGGACGGAACACCGCGTTCGGTCCGAATGCTCCCGTAGTGGCTGCTGCGGCACCAAGCAGGCCGGCTGCGTAATCGAGGCCGAACGAGTTGACGTAGTAGCTGTTGTTCGTCGTGACGCCGCGCAGGTAGTTGGCGCCAATCAGGAAGTTGAACATGCCATCGAAGTCGGAGTCGATGTGCGCTTCGGCAGCGTACTGCTTGTACGACTGGCTCGATTCGTCGAAGTCGAGCGAAGTGTTTGCGCAGATCGCCTTGTTGCCCGCGCCGTAGACGCCGACATTGTTCGGATCGATATCGGACTGGCAGATCTTGCCGGTCGGTCCGTTCGGGATCAGACGTGCCGCGATCGGCGCGAAGGCAAAGCCCAGTGCGGGGTTTTGTGCGAAGGCCGCCAAAGCGAAGAGACCGGGATTGCCGACGAGGCTGCGCTCGGTGGCAAGGTTGTAGTCGGTGCGGCTGCGCACTTCGTTCTTCGAGTAGCCTGCCGTGACGTTCAGCGTAAGGCTGTCGCCCAGCGCCTGCTGGAGCTTGCCCTGGTAGACTTCTTCCTGCGCGAAATAGGTGGGCAGGTAGTCGATGTTGACGGTACGGACGTCTGCCGGATTGGTGGCGCCCGAGAAGTTGTCGCCGTCATCGGCATAGATGCTGCCCAGACCCAGCGGGCGGAATGCGGGCGAAACGGCAATCCCGAAGAACTCCCGCGAGGTCAGCAGCGCCGCCAGCGTCGAGTCGGCGTTGGTGGTTTCGTTGGCCAGCTTGTCGGGCAAGCAACCCAGCACGCCGGTCGGGTCGCGATGGCACAGCTGCTTCTGGACGCGGCTGCGGCTGTCGTTTTCGCGGAAGTAGTACGCCGACAGGTCGATGGTGGTGTCGGGGCTCGGCTCCCAACGCAGCGAGCCACGGAAAGCGTACATGTCGCGCCCGTCGATGCGGCTGTTGGTGCCGATGTTGTAGGTGTAACCGTCGCGGCGGTTGTACATGCCGGCCAGGCGAATGCCCAGGGTCTCACCCAGAGGGACGTTGACCATGCCCTTCAGGCGGACCGAGTTATACCGGCCGTAGTCGGCTTCACCAGCGGCACCGAAGCCGGAGAGGTCAGGCTTGGCCGTGATCACGTTGACCACGCCCGAGGTGGCATTGCGGCCGAACAGGGTGCCCTGCGGACCACGCAGCACTTCGATGCGCTCGAGGTCGAAGAACTCGGTTTCGAACAGGCGGCTCTGGACCATCGGCATGTCGTTGAGGTGGATGCCGGTTGCCGCGTCGCACGAAACGCCGACGCAGAGGTCACCGATGCCGCGAATGGTGAAGCTGGACGAGGTGAAGTTCGTCTTGGTGAAAGTGACGTTGGGCAGCGAGAGCTGCAGGTCGGAGGAGTTCTGGATCTGCTGCTTGGTCAGGTTTTCGGCGGAGAAAGCCGAGACTGCGATCGGCACATCCTGCAGTGACTGGGCCTGGCGCTGTGCGGTAACGATGATTTCTTCAAGACCGACATTTTCGCTAGCCGATTGCGGCGCACTCTGGGCGAAAACCGGTGTAGCGACGGCTGCGGCGCACACGCCCGCAAGCAGGGAAAGCTTGCCCCTCATAGTCAGACCTCTCTCTCCAGCGGCACCCGTCATTGACCGCGGGTTGCCTGAAGGACAGGACATAACTTCAGCGATTCTTTGTCAACCGGATAATTAAAAATGCGGCTTTCCGTAGGGGAAGCTCGTTACAGAAGTGACCAATTCCGAGCCGATTGCATAAAAATGTATGACATTTAAGTGGCCGATTGAAGGTTGGACGTAACAACGAAATGTGACACATGACGAATCGTGTCAGGCTCAGCCCCTTGCCGTGTCCGAATCGTTGCTGGCCCAATTCTCGACTGCGGCAGGGATCCTTGCGCATCGGGCGTAGAATTTGGCGGGCTACGGCTGTAAGGCTCCGCCCGCGCCCGGCGCGCACTCTCATGTTTTTCCCGAGGACCGTTCTCCATGGCCAAGTTCCTGATCGTCGAAGCCCGCTTCTATGACCACCTCAACGACATGCTGGTGGCAGGCGCAAAGGCAGCGCTGAAGGCAGCCGGACATGAGGTGGAGGTCGTCACTGTCCCCGGCGCGCTCGAGATTCCGGGCGCGATCGCGCTGGCAGACCAGTCGGAGAGCTACGATGGCTATGTCGCGATCGGTGTGGTCATCCGGGGCGAGACCTATCACTTCGAGATCGTCGCAGGCGAAAGCGCGCGCGGCATCATGGCGCTGACCATGGACGGCGTCGCCATCGGCAACGGCATCCTGACGGTCGAGAACGAAGCGCAAGCGCTGGTTCGCGCAGACCCCGCGCAGAAGGACAAGGGCGGAGAGGCGGCGAAGGCAGCCATCGCTCTTCTGGCGCTGCGCGAACGCTGGGCCTGATCGACTATAGCGGCGCGCAGGCGTCCCTGCGGCGCGCCCTGTCCGCCTCCTCGAACGCAGCTTGCGTCGGCGCAAGCCTGCGGTCGAGGATGATGCCGCGGGTCGTCGGCGTGTAGATCACCGGGTCATCACCGGGTTGCACCAGCTTGCGCTCCTTCTGGAGGATGAAGCGGATGCCGTTCGGACTCCTGATCGAATCCACGACCGCGACATTGTCGGTGTTCCCAGCGAAGACTGACACCGAGACGTAGCCGCCGCCCGGCGTCGCGGGCACCTCGACAAGTATCGGCCCGTTCGACAGATCATAGACGCAGCTTGCATAAGCCAGATCCGGCGACGGCCTTACCACCCAGCGCGAGGCGGAGGTGGTACGGTCCGAAAAGCGGAACGCATTGATCAGCTTGCCGTCCTCGGAAAGCTTGGTCATCGCCAGATGCATGATGGCGCTCGGTGCCGCCAGGATAGTGCTGACATGCCCGATGCCCGCCGCCGCGACGAAGGCCAACAGATAGCGCAGCGCGGGCTTCATTGCGGTTCTCCGCAGGAAATGCGTTCGACCTTGGGGAAGGCAATCGTACCGAAATCCCGCTGGGCCTGCTCGGTCGGATTGTAGATGCGCAAGGTCAGATCGAAATTGCCCGCCCTGCGGGTGGAAAGCCATGGCATCGCCGGATTGCGCGCTGGGCCGGCTTCCGCTTCCCAGGCCCCGGTAGCATCGGGCCGGACTTCGGATGCATCGACGGACAGCGCGTCGTCAGCGTTCTGCGGAAGGTAGTCGTCGGCCGCGTAGGCAGTGATCGACCACCAGCGTCCCGGCAAAGGTCCGCCTGAAAGCCGGTAATGACAACCTTCGCGCAGTGGCTCGCCCAGATCATCGACCTTGCGCGTGAAGTAGATTGCCTGGCTGCGGTTGAGCGCGAGCAGGCCGGTCAAAGCCACGCGCGCCCTGAGCAGGGGGCCAGCCTCGCTCGACCCCGTCACGCGACTGCCTGCCCAGCCCATGTGCTCCTCGCTGCCCATGCCGAAGTGCTTCATCGAAACGAAGGCCGACGCCGCACCGGCAAGCAGGCCGAGCGTGACGACGCCCGCCAGCTTGAGTGCCGAGGACCTCCGATTAGCCGGCATCGAAGTACTCCTTCAGCCCCCAGGGCTCGTAGGGCCCGATCACCAGTTGTTCGAACCCGCCGATGCCGGTCTCGCCATCACTTGTCCTGACGCGCGAGATCATCTGCACGTGCAGGTTTTCAAGGCTCGACACCATCGGATCGAGCGTGGCCAGCAGGAAATCCTCCCGCTCGACCGCCAGCGCACCATGATGCAGGCCATGGCCCCACTTTGGACTTGTGTATCCTAGACCGCGCATCTGGAAGCGCAGCAGCGGCTCGAACGTCAGTTCCAACGGACCTTCCGGTCGTTGCACCGTCAGCACGCCGCTTGCCGGCCAGCGCGTTCCGGGCTGCATCGGTGAGACCATGGAGCATGAAGGGGTCTCATGGAATGCATCATGCCCTGCCCCGTCGGGCGCTATGACCGCACGCTTGTTCCACGGCGCACCGTGGCGATCTGCGTTGACGTGAAAGAACAGACTGCGGTTCGGCAGATTGACCGGAGTCCATTGCCAGAAAAAGCTGCTGACGACGCCGTGTCCGTGCGGCTGAGCGTCCGATGTCCCGACTGGCCGTACCCCCCAACTGCGGTCGCGCGTTCCGCAGGTGCCAGGGACAAGGTCCACGCGCTTGCCGTCGATTTCGATCCAGCCGGTGTAGTGCCCGTTCTGGGTCAGGCGGGTGTAATCCATGAACGTGCGCGGGCCGATCCGGTAAGTGAAGCGCGGCTCCTCGATCGGGAAGGCGCGTCCCGTGAAGGTCAACTCCGCACTCAGCCCTTCCCCGCAGACCCTGACGCGCAGGACCTTGAGCGGCTCGACCACCTCGATGCTGATCGGCCCCACGGTGAGATCGAACCGCTCCATCTGCAATTCGCGCGAGGCATGGAGATTGTGTTGGACGCCGTCGCGGATGCACGAAAAGTGCGCGTCGGCAACATTGAGGTGCGGATAGATGCCAAAGGCCACCGCGAAGAAACCCGAACCGTCAGGCGCGTAGCCGTTGAAGAAGTAGCGGTCGTAGAAGTTCCGGTCAGTACCGGCATAGGCCACCGGCTCGGGCGTCTGGTGCAGCGGGAAATCGTCACCCTTGGTCAACATCAGGCCTGCTCCATCCGGCGCTTCAGAGCGCCAATGCTGTCATGCTCGAGCGCGAGTTCACAGGCCCCGCGCGCCATCGAGAGGAAGTTGGCATCGCCGCGCTCGGTTCGGACGACGAAAGCGGCGCTGAATACGGCGGTCGAAACCCCATGCAGCGCGCCGATCCGATAGTCGTCCCATACGTCCTCCCGCCTCAGAGGAACGCCAAGCCGGGTCATCTCGGCGCAGTACAGGTCGAGCAGGGCCATCTCGTTGGGACGGCGCAGGGCCGAACCTGTGCCGCAGCCGAGGAAGTAGCCGATATCTGTAAGACCGCAGCCGGCGGCAGAGGTCTGCCAATCGACCAGCGCGATCGGTTCCGCCCCGCCTCGGACCCCGAACAGCATGTTGTCGAGCCGGAAATCGCCATGAAGGAAACAGCGGCTGGAATGCCGACGGTCGAACCACAGGTCTAGGTTGTCGTTCAGTGCTTCACAGATACCCATCAGTTCAGGTTCGAGCAGATCGGCGTAGCGTTCGCGGAAGATCGACTGGGCTTGAGGATACAGCGCCCGCAACGACGCGCTGGCCTGCGGATCGGGTTGCAGCCAGGCAGCGTCCAGCACCGGGTGATCGCGGGTCGGCGCGTGCAGTGCCGCAGCCTGCCGCATGGCCTGCTCGGCCTCGACCAGAGTGCAGCCCGTCAGCTGGTTGCCCGCAGCACAGGGACCGAGGTCCTCGAACAGGAGCACGAAATCGCATCCGTTGTCGTCGAGCTCTGCCGCATGGACCACTGGTACGCGCATCCCGGTGAGCGCCGCGACCTCGCGGTAGAACATCACTTCGCGGGAATAGAGCGAAAAGGCCGCGGCCGTCTGGCGGCTGGTGGGATCGCTCGAAGGAAACTTGGCCGCGACGGTCGTTGGCGCTCCGCTCGTCTCGCGATCGTAGGACAGCGTGAAACGGGCGGTATCGCCCACTTGGCCGGTGCCGATCGAAGTCCATTCGATGCTTCGGATCCGGGCATCGCCGAGCAACCCTGCACGCGCGAATTGCGCCTCCAGCCACGCCGCATCGACCTCGCCTGGTCGTGTCGGAAAATCAGCCATATCTTCTCTCCCGCTGACAGGCTGACAGAGAGTGCAAGCCTTTGGAAGATGCATTCAAATGACCGATTAACTCAGATCGGGTTGGAACGGGGGTGCCGGTCACCGGTTCGGATCAGGCAGTGCAACCACCCGGAGAATGAGATGGACGGCCCGATAGAATGGTTTGCGGCAGCAGGGACGATCCTTGCTGCCGCACTGGTTGCAGCGGATCTTGGCCGCCGCTGGACCGGTTGGGGATTCGTGCTGTTCCTGGCGGTTTCGGTCTCGTGGATCATATCAGGAGTGCTCAACTCGGCAGTTTCGCTGGTAATTCAGAATGTCGCTTTGTTGGGAATCAATGGTTGGGGCGTCTGGCGCTACCTGTTGAATCCGGATCGGAGCCAATTGCCTGGCCGAGACAGCTGAACTGCTCCGTAATGGCCGCATAAAACGAAAAACAGAAACACGCGGAATAGGCCAATCTATTGCCACATCTTCGAACTTTCGACTGGCATCGTTTCGAATACGAGACGACGCTAAGGGAAATCCCGGATGGTTATTTCCCTCCCATTTGCGAATGTCTGGACCGTCAGGACCGATCAGCGACCGGCTCCGACGGCGCAATAGGGGTTGCGCCACTGGGGGTGCAGTGATGGGCAAGGAACAACTGAGAGCCAAGGCGCGGCGCCTGATCGCAACCGCCAATGAACTTCTGGCGATCGCGCACGAACTCGAATTCATCGAAGGCGATGGTCGGCCTGAGGAACTGGCGACCGCGCACAGCGTGAAGGACAGTCCGGTCTGGGCAGAAGTTGCGCGGACCGCCTATCGCGACAGGCGTCGGCGAGCAGACATCTTCCAGGATGCCACGCTGTTTGGCGAGCCTGCCTGGGACATCCTGCTCGATCTGTTCATCGCCGCAAAAGAGCGCAAGCGCCTGCCCGTGACCAGCGCGTGCATCGGCGCCGCCGTACCTGCAACCACGGCGCTGCGCTGGCTGACCGTGCTCGAAGACAAGGGTCTGATCCTGCGCGAGAACGACATGAGCGATGCGCGCCGCGTCTTCGTGCGGCTATCCGCTGACGGGTACGAGAAGATGGTCGCATTCTTCTCGGAAGTCGCCGGTGACATGCGCAGCGAAGAGAACGTCGAGCCCCCTTCCCTCAGGATCGCCCACTGAGGCCAATGGCCGGCATGGAAAGGGGCGGCCTCCCCGAGGGAGACCGCCCCATCACATCGCTCTTGTCTGCAATCAGGCGCCGAGGCGACCGAACGCGGCCTTGCCAGCGTAACGCGCGGCAACGCCGAGCTCTTCCTCGATGCGGATGAGCTGGTTGTACTTGGCGAGACGGTCGGAACGGGCCAGCGAGCCGGTCTTGATCTGGCCGCAGTTCGTGGCGACGGCGAGGTCGGCAATGGTCGCATCCTCGGTTTCACCCGAGCGGTGCGACATCACGGCGGTGTAACCGTTGCGCTGTGCGATCGAGACTGCCTCGAGCGTCTCGGTGAGCGATCCGATCTGGTTGACCTTGACCAGCAGCGAGTTCGCCAAGCCCTTGCCAATGCCCATCTCGAGGCGCTTGGGGTTGGTCACAAACAGATCGTCGCCGACCAGCTGCACGCGCTTGCCAACCTTCGAGGTAAGCGCGGCCCAGCCTTCGAAGTCGTCTTCGCTCATGCCGTCTTCGATCGAGATGATCGGGTAGGCATCGCACAGTGCGGCAAGGTAGTCAGCCATGGCATCAGGCGACAGCGAGAGGCCTTCGCCGCTGATCTCGTACTTGCCGTTCTTGAAGAACTCGGTCGCGGCGCAATCGAGCGCGAGCATCATGTCCTCGCCCGGCTTGAAGCCGGCCTTTTCGATCGAGGCCATCACGAAATCGAGAGCGTCGCGCGTGCTGGCAAGGTTCGGGGCAAAGCCGCCTTCGTCGCCGACTGCAGTGGCAAGGCCCTTCTCGTGCAGGCCCTTCTTGAGGGTATGGAACACCTCGGCGCCCCAGCGCACCGCCTCGGCGAGCGACGGCGCGCCGACGGGCATGATCATGAATTCCTGGAAATCGATCGGGTTGTCGGCATGCTCGCCACCGTTGATGATGTTCATCATCGGCACCGGCAGGACATGCGCGGAAACGCCGCCGACATAGCTGTAGAGCGGCAACCCGCGCGCATCGGCAGCGGCCTTGGCAACGGCCAGGCTGGTGCCGAGGATCGCGTTCGCGCCGAGACGGCCCTTGTTCTCGGTGCCGTCAAGCTCGATCATGGCAAGATCGATGTCGCGCTGGTCCTCGGCATCCATGCCCAGAATGCATTCGGCGATATCGGAGTTCACCGCGGTGACCGCCTTGGTGACGCCCTTGCCGAGGTAGCGCGCCTTGTCGCCATCGCGCAGTTCGACCGCTTCGTGCGCACCGGTCGAAGCGCCCGAGGGCACGGCGGCGCGGCCGAAGCTGCCGTCTTCCAGCAGGATGTCGACTTCGACCGTGGGGTTGCCACGACTGTCGAGAATTTCACGTGCATGGATGTCGATGATCGCAGTCATGGTCTGCTCCCTGCTGGCTGGCGATAATGAGGCGCCAAGGTTTGGCGCGGCTCCTATCGGCTGGAACCGTGGCAGGCAAGCCGCGTTTGCAGTGCAACATACCTATCCGGGATGATCAATCCGACCTAGGCTCTTGCAATCAGCGCCAAGGGTCTAGCAAGATGGCGAAGACCGCCCATATCGAGGGTTCACAACCCGCGCGAACAGTCGAAGGGATACGAGACATGGCCGAGACCACGATGACCCCCGCAGATGCTCCCAAGAAGCGCAGCACCAAGAAGCAGATCGACGACGCCGTGGCCGCGACGACGGCTTCCACGGAAACTGCGACCGACACCGCCAAGGGCCGCTTCAGCAAGGCAATCGAGGAAGCCAAGGCAGGCGCCGAAGCGCTGAAGGGCGAAGCGATGGAAAAGGGCGCGGCCTACAAGGCCAAGGTCAGCGGCACGACTGCGGACTGGGTTGACGAAGCCAAGGTCTACGCCGGTCAGGCCAAGGAAAAGGGCGCTGCCCTCGCCGTTGAAGGCAAGGCTCGTGCAAGTGACGCATTGGGCACGCTGGGCAAGACCATATCGGACACAGCTGCGACAATCGACGAGAAGCTGGGCGTTCAGTATGGCGACTATGCGCGCAGCGCCGCACGCTCGATTCAGGAAACCGCCGCGAAGCTCGAAGCCAAGGATCTGGGCGAGTTGGGCGAAGACGTGAAGGAATTCGTGCGCAAGAGTCCGGGCGTCGCCATCGGCGTGGCCGCGATCGCGGGCTTTGCAATCGCGCGGATGCTTTCTGGCGGATCGGACGACTGACGGCGCGGCGCCCGGCTGCGGTGCAGGTCCGATGAGCGAGACCAACAACGTCTGGACCCCGGACACGGACCAGAGCGACGAAGGCATCGGCGGCGCGATCAAGGCGCTGATCGAGGACGGGCAGACGCTCGTCGAGGCTGAGATCGCCTATCGCAAGGCACAAGCGGCATATGGCCTGGGTGAGGCCAAGACGATCGTGGTCCTGCTGTTGCTCGGGCTGGCATTCGGCTTCTTCACCCTGCTGGCAATCGTGGTCGGGCTCCTGCTTGCCTTGGCACGATACGTCGGGGTCTGGGGCGCGCTCGGACTGGTTGGAGGCGCGCTGGCGGTTCTTGCAGCCTTGTGCCTGTGGAAGGCTACCAAGCGCATGAAATCGGCCAAAGCCGCCCTTGGCGCGGGAGACGGCGGATGAGCGATCCCTCGTCGATAAGATCGGCGCGTTCGCTTCGGAACGAAGCTCTGGCCGTATTCAAGGGCGATCTCGAAATCGCCAAGCACGAAGTCTCGCCCGGCCGCGTGAAGGAACGGGCGATGGATGAAGCCGTTGAGATGTTCGACAGCGCCCGCGCGATTGCCGAGGAAAACAAGGCGGTGATCGGGGCGACCCTCGCCGCCCTGATCGGCTGGTTTCTGCGCGAGCCGATCCAGCGAATGGCAGAGCGCCTGATCGACAAGGTTCGACCCGGAGATTGAGATGAGCGAAGAACTGCAAGCAAATGGCGCAGAAACCCTGCGCGACAAGGTAGACGCGGCAAAGTCGCGGCTGGCAGAGCGCACAGCCGGATCGAAGTCGGTCCAGACGGTCAAGGGCCTTATCGAGGAACATCCCGTGGCATCGGTGGCTGCCGGCATCCTTCTGGGTGCTTTGGTGGCAAAGGCCCTGCCCCCGATCGGCCGCAGCGGAGGCAAGGCAAAGGCTGCAGCCGGCGATGCGGCCAATTCGCTGCGCAAGAGCGCGAGCGGCCTTGCTGCAGTCGCAGGCAAGCTTGCCGTCGACTATGCGATGCGCGCTCGCGATGCCGGTCGCGATGGCCTGAACAAGGTCGAAGAGGTCAGCGGAACGGTTGGCGAGAAGATTGCCGACAGCACCGACGAGGCGCGGCGCAAGGCTGTCGACCTTTCGGAGATCGTGCGTTCGGCAGCCATCGAGGCCAGCGAAGCAGCACTTCGCAAGGTCAACGAGCTCGCAGCACGCGTTAAGCCTTAAAAAGGCGCCGCGTGCGACGTTCGGACGACTTGCGCGCGGCTCGTCTTTTTGTCAGTGGCGCACACGAATCCTCCCCAAAGGAAAGTCGCCAATGCAAAAGCTGCACCTCGTAATGGGCGGGCGGGTCAAGGACCCGCAGGGCCTCGAATTCGTCGACCTCAAGGCTATCGATGTTGTCGGGGTGTTTCCCGACTATGCCAGCGCTGAAGAAGCGTGGCGTGGCGCCGCGCAGAAGACGGTAGATGACGCCGAGATGCGCTACGTCATCGTCCACCTGCACCGCCTGCTGGAGCCCGCTCTTCCGAAGGACTGAGCGAGCCGAAGCACAAAAAAAGGCCCCGGATCGCTCCGGGGCCTTTTTTGTGGGCCATCATCCGATGATCAGATGAACTCGATCTTCTGGACCATGTAGAACTTGTCGCCCGCAGGAACCGTCACTTCGACTTCCTCGTCGACCTTGCGCCCGATCAGGGCCTTGCCGAGCGGCGAGTTGTAGCTGATCATGCCCTTCTTCGCGTCAGCCTCATAAGGTCCCACGATCTGATAGCGGACCGGCTTGTCGTCCTCGTCGAGCAACGTGACCGTCGCACCGAAAATGATCTTGTCGCCCGACAGTGTCGACGGGTCGATGATCTGGGCTCGGCTCATCCGGTCTTCGAGATCGGCGATGGTCGCCTCGACCTGGCCCTGACGCTCCTTGGCCGCGTGATACTCGGCGTTTTCTGAAAGATCTCCATGCGCGCGCGCTTCCTCGATCGCATCGACGATCAGGGGGCGCTCCTCGCGCAGCGCCTTCAGCTCCGCGACAAGCCTCTCGTAGCCTGCCGCAAGCATCGGCAGCTTTTCGACACTCGCCATCCGTTAAGCCTCTTTCCTGTCACGCGCCCGGGTTGCCGTTACGGCATCCACGGGAAAACCTGTCCCCACCGGTCCTGTACCGAATGCACAGGGCCGGACCACCAAACTCACGAAGCCGGGGGACTACCTAGGTTCAACCATAATAGTCCTGCAACGAACGCACTTCAAGTTCGGCAGAACGCAGAGCTTCGATCGCTTCGACCGCCGCCACCGATGCGGCCGCCGTAGTGAAATAAGGCACGCGCGAATTCAGCGCCGAGGCGCGGATCGATTGCGAGTCCTTGTGGCTCTGCCAGCCTTCGGTCGTGTTGAAGATCAGGGCGATGTCGCCATCGATGATCCGATCGACGATGTGCGGACGACCCTCGGCGACCTTGTTGACGCGTTCAATGATCAGGCCCGCGTCGGTCAGATAGCGGGCGGTGCCACCGGTCGCGACGATCTTGAAGCCGAGACTGATGGCCTTGCGCACGGCCGGCAGGATCACCGGCTTGTCGCTGTCCTTGACCGAGACGAAGATCGTCCCGCCCTGCGGTAGCTTCGTGCCCGCACCCAGCTGCGACTTGGCGAAAGCGACTGCAAAGGTCTTGTCGACCCCCATGACTTCGCCGGTCGACTTCATTTCCGGCGAGAGCACCGGGTCGATGCCGGGGAATCGCGCGAACGGGAACACGGCTTCCTTGACCGCCATGTAGTCGATCTCGCGCTTGATCGCGGGCAGATCGGCCAGCTTCTCGCCTGCCATCACGCGCGCGGCAATCTTGGCGATGGGCGTGCCCACAGCCTTGGCCACGAACGGCACGGTACGGCTGGCGCGCGGGTTGACCTCGATGAGGTAAACCTCGCCGTCCTTGATCGCGAACTGGATGTTCATCAGGCCGCGCACGTTGAGCCCGCGAGCGAGCAGGACAGCCTGACGCTCCATCTCGGCGATGATGTCGGCGGGCAGGCTGTAGGGCGGCAGCGTGCAGGCGCTGTCGCCCGAGTGGATGCCCGCTTCCTCGATGTGCTGCATGACGCCGGCGACGGTCACGTCCGTGCCATCGGCGAGAGCATCGACGTCGCACTCGATCGCATCGCGCAGGTACTGGTCGATCAGGACCGGGCTGTCGCCGGAAACCTGCACGGCAGTGGCGATGTAGTCGTCAAGCTGCGCCTGGCTGTCGACGATCTCCATGGCGCGGCCACCCAGCACGTAGCTCGGGCGGATCAGCACCGGGTAGCCGATGCGGCTGGCTACGGCGACGGCTTCGTCACGGCTGCGCGCGATGCCGTTCTGCGGCTGCTTGAGGCCAAGCTTGGCGACTAGCGCGGCAAAGCGCTCGCGGTCTTCAGCAAGGTCGATCGAGTCCGGCGAGGTGCCGAGGATCGGAATGCCCGCATCCTGCAGTGCCTGCGCCAGCTTGAGCGGGGTCTGCCCGCCGAACTGCACGATCACGCCGACGAGTTCGCCCTTCGACTGCTCGACCGCGAGGATTTCCAGCACGTCTTCCGCCGTCAGCGGCTCGAAGTAGAGGCGATCCGAGGTGTCGTAGTCGGTCGAGACGGTCTCGGGGTTGCAGTTGACCATGATGGTCTCGAACCCGGCGTCACCGAGCGCGAAGCAGGCGTGGCAGCAGCAGTAGTCGAACTCGATGCCCTGCCCGATACGGTTCGGACCGCCGCCGAGGATGACGATCTTCTTCCGATCAGTCGGGGCGGCCTCGTTCTCCGGCTCGCCGAACAGCGCGCCTTCGTAGGTCGAGTACATGTAGGGCGTGACTGCCTCGAACTCGGCGGCGCAGCTGTCGATGCGCTTGAACACCGGGCGCACGCCGAGCTTGTGGCGTAAGCTGCGCACTTCGCTTTCGCTGGTGGCACCGGCCATGGCCGAAAGCACATCGTGCAGCAGGCCCGACCGCTTGGCCTGGGTCTCACCCAGACCACCGGCAACGCCGATGCCGCGCACGGCGAGCGTGGCGAGGCGCTTGTCCGAGAAGCCCATGGCCTTCAGGCGGCGCAGGCCAGCTGCGTCGTTCGGCAGGCCATCACGCTGGATGATCTGCTCTGTCTCCACGATCTCATGGATGTGGCGCAGGAACCATGGCTCGTACTTGGTGACGGCGTGGACTTCGTCGACCGACAAGCCTTCACGGAAGGCCTGCGCGATCACCAGCAGGCGATCGGGCGTGGCGCGGGCGAGCGCGGCAGTGATCTCGTCACGGCTGGCGCCTTCAAGGCCGACGACGCGGTTGAAGCCATCGAGGCCCGTTTCCAGCCCGCGCAGGGCCTTCTGCATCGATTCCTTGATGTTGCGGCCGATCGCCATGACTTCGCCAACCGACTTCATCGCAGTGCCGAGCAGCGGCTCTGCGCCCTTGAACTTTTCGAAGGCGAAGCGCGGGATCTTGGTGACGACGTAGTCGATTGTCGGCTCGAACGCCGCCGGGGTGGCCCCGGTGATGTCGTTCATGATCTCGTCGAGCGTGTAGCCCACGGCGAGCTTGGCCGCGACCTTGGCGATCGGGAAGCCGGTGGCCTTCGATGCCAGCGCCGAGGAACGCGACACGCGCGGGTTCATCTCAATAACGATCAGGCGGCCGTCCTTGGGGTTCACCGCGAACTGCACGTTCGAACCGCCGGTTTCGACGCCGATCTCGCGGAGCACCGCGATCGATGCATTGCGCATGATCTGGTATTCCTTGTCGGTCAGCGTCAGCGCCGGGGCGACGGTGATCGAGTCACCGGTGTGGACGCCCATCGGATCGACGTTCTCGATCGAGCAGATGATGATGCAGTTGTCCTTCTTGTCGCGGACAACCTCCATCTCGTATTCCTTCCAGCCGAGGAGCGATTCCTCGATCAGGACTTCAGTCGTGGGGCTGGCTTCCAGGCCGCCCTTCACGATCTTGACGAACTCTTCCTTGTTGTAGGCAATGCCGCCGCCGGTGCCGCCCATGGTGAAGCTCGGGCGGATGATCGAAGGCAGGCCGGTGCGTTCGAGGATTTCGAGCGCCTCCTCGACCGTATGCGCCACGCCCGAGCGCGCGGATTCGAGGCCGATCTTGTCCATCGCCTCGCGGAAGCGCTGACGGTCCTCGGCCTTGTCGATGGCATCGGCGTTCGCACCGATCATCTGGACGCCGTACTTTTCGAGCGTGCCATCGTTGAACAGCGCCAGCGCGGTGTTCAGCGCGGTCTGCCCGCCCATCGTCGGCAGCAGCGCATCGGGGCGCTCCTTCTCGATGATCTTGGCGACGACTTCGGGCGTGATCGGCTCGACATAAGTCGCATGCGCCATGTCCGGATCGGTCATGATCGTCGCGGGGTTCGAGTTGACCAGGATGATGCGATAGCCCTCTTCCTTGAGCGCCTTCACCGCCTGCGTGCCCGAATAATCGAACTCGCAAGCCTGGCCGATGATGATCGGCCCGGCGCCGATGATCAGGATCGAGGAGATGTCAGTGCGTTTGGGCATTTATGATCCAGGTTTGAATAGGGCTATGATGGATACGACTAGAGCACTCAAAGCGATCCAGTTCGAAAGATTTACCGACTGAACTCGTCCGACGATTGATTGCTGGTTCAAACGATTCACTTCGAAAACAGCCTGATCGTTCAACGAAAAATGAACTGATCTTCTACCTTCCTCAGACTGCTCGATCATCGTCCCTAGACCAGCCTTCTGCCAAGCGCGACCAGTCGCTGTCAGTTCGGCAAGACTCTTTTTCGGAGCGAGTTCAGTCAAAGATGGAATGTGATATCGGTGCCGCACTGTCCAACGCACCGCCTTTTTCAGCAGATGCACGTCAGGAAAGGTTGGCGGAAACTCAATCACCCCAGCATCCCCACAAACTTCTCGAACAGGTAGAAACTGTCCTGCGGCCCCGGCGAGGCCTCCGGGTGATACTGCACGCCGAACGCCTTCTTGCCCTTCACCGCGATGCCGCAGTTGGAACCGTCGAACAGCGAGACGTGGGTCTCGATCACGTTCTCACCCAAAGCGCCCGGGGCGTTGTCGACCGCGAAGCCGTGGTTCATCGAGGTGATCTCGACGACGCCGTCTTCCATGCGCTTGACCGGGTGGTTCGCGCCGCGGTGGCCTTGGTGCATCTTGGTGGTGCGGGCACCGGCGGCGAGCGCCAGCATCTGGTGGCCGAGGCAGATGCCGAAGATCGGCATGTCGGCCTCGAGCAGCTTCTGGATCACCGGCACGGCATAGGCGCCGGTCGCTGCGGGATCGCCGGGGCCGTTCGACAGGAACACGCCATCGGGCTTCAATTCGAGGATCGTCTCCAGCGAGGTCTCGGCCGGAACAACCGTCACCGCCGCGCCCGCCTTCACGAGGTTGCGGAAGATGTTGTCCTTCGCGCCGAAGTCCATGGCGACAACGTGCGGGCGCTTGTCATGCGGCGAACGGCCGAAGCCCTTGCCGAGATGCCAGACCGAGCCTTCCCAACCTTCCTGCCCGTCACGCGTGACGACGCGAGCGAGGTCCATGCCTTCGAGGCCGGGCCAGGTCCTGGCGCGCTCGATCAGCGCAGGGATATCGAACTCGCCCTTGGGATCGTGCGCGATCACCGCGTTGGGCGCGCCGCTCATGCGGATGCGGCGGGTCAGCGCGCGGGTGTCGAGGCCGGCGATGCCGATCTTGCCCTGCTTTTCCATCCACGTCTGGAAGGTCCCTGCGGCGCGGAAGTTGGCGGGCGCGGTCACGTCCTCGCGCACCACGCAGCCGACGGCGCCCGGCGTGTCATGGCTTTCCATGTCTTCCGGATTGGTGCCGACATTGCCGATGTGCGGGAAGGTGAAGGTGACGATCTGCGCCGCGTAGGACGGATCGGTCATCACTTCCTGATAGCCGGTCATCGCGGTGTTGAAGCACACCTCGCCCACGGCTGCGCCGGCAGCGCCGAAACCACGTCCCCAGGCAACAGACCCATCGGCTAAAACAAGGACTCCCGTCGCACCATCTGGTTGAGGCGCGTGCGAAAGTGCGGGGTCGGCCATGATATGGGGCGCTCCGTTGGCAGGGGTTCTGGCGATGTTGCTAAGGGGCGGCGGTTAGACCTGCATTGCCGCAGCGTCAACCTAGCGATTCCTGAAAGTTTGCCCTAGATAGGAGGTTTCCCGCCTTTCCGGCGGACAACTCCACGGGAAATACGATACCATGATCCGCGACACCATAAAGGCCGCGCAGATTTCTGCCATGAAGGCGGGCGACAAGCCCCGCCTCGCCGCCGTCCGCCTGATCCTCGCCAAACTCAAGGACAAGGACATCGAACTGCGCACGGCCTCGGCGGTGCCTGAGGATGACGTGCTCGTCACCGATGTCCTGCAGAAGATGGCCAAGCAGCGCCGCGAATCGATCACCCTCTACGAACAGGGCGGCAGGCAGGAACTGGCAGACGTCGAGAAGGCTGAACTCGCGGTGATCGAGGAGTTCCTCCCGCAGCAGATGAGCGAGGACGACACCAAGGCCGCCATCGCCGGGATCATCGCCGAGACCGGCGCTGCCGGCATGAAGGACATGGGCAAAGTGGTTGCCGCACTGAAGGCCAAGCACGGCACCCAGCTCGACATGGGCAAGGCCAGCGGTCTGGTGAAGGCGGCGCTTTCGGCCTGATCCCGACATGGCTCTCACCCCGCAATGGCTCGATGAACTGCGCACCCGCATATCGCTTTCGGGCGTGATCGGGCGCTCGGTTCGCGTGGCCAAGGCGGGGCGGGAGTTCAAGGCGTGCTGCCCGTTCCACAACGAGAAGACGCCCAGCTTCACGATCAACGACGAGAAGGGCTTCTACCACTGCTTCGGCTGTGGTGCGCATGGCGACGTGATCCGCTGGATGACCGACCATCAGGGCCTGCCCTTCATGGATGCGGTCAAGGAGCTGGCGCTGCAGGCGGGCATGGAAGTCCCTGCCCCCGATCCGCGCGCGGCCAGGAAGGCCGAACAGCAGAAGTCGCTCCACGACGTGATGCAGGCGGCGCAGGACTTCTTCGTTCGCTGTCTTGCCGAAGAGCGCGGCGCTGAGGCGCGGCGTTATCTCGCCTCGCGCGGCTTCCCGCCAAGCATCGTGCGCGATTTCGGCTTCGGCTTCGCGCCGGACAGCCGCACCGCCTTGAAAGAAGCGCTCTCGGCGTTTCCGGACGAAATGCTGATCGAGGCCGGCCTCAGGATCGTGGTTGAGGGCAAGGACCCCTACGACCGCTTTCGCGGACGCCTGATGCTGCCGATCCTGGACCCGCGCGGGCGCGTGATCGCCTTTGGCGGGCGCATCCTGACAGCTGAAAAGACCGACGCACCGAAGTACCTCAACTCGCCCGACACCCCGCTCTTCGACAAGGGTCGCACGGTCTACAACCTGCACCGCGCAGGTCCCGCCTCTCGCCAAAGCGGGCGCGTCGTGGTTGTCGAAGGCTACATGGACGTTGTCGCGCTGGCGGCGGCAGGCATTGGCGAGGCGGTGGCCCCGCTTGGGACCGCGCTTACCGAGCACCAGATCGAACGCCTGTGGCGTCTGGTCGAAACCCCCACGCTCTGCTTCGACGGCGACAGCGCAGGCCAGCGGGCCGCCATGCGCGCAATAACCCGCGCCCTGCCCCTGCTCCGCCCCGGCCACAGCTTGCGCATTGTCACCCTGCCTGCAGGCATGGACCCTGACGACGTGGTAAAGAAGCAAGGAGCCGCCGCCATGGAAGCCCTGCTCAACGAAGCGCGCAGCCTTGTCGACGTGCTGTGGGAAGCCGAGCGTGATGCCGCTCCCCTTGCGACCCCCGAGGACAAGGCGGGCCTGAAGGCGAGGCTGCTGGCCCACTGCGAGACAATCCAGCACCCCGACATCAAGTCGCTTTACCGCCGCGAGCTGACCGAACGCTTCGGCGAACTGGCCTTTGCCCGCAAGGAACGTGCACCGTTCCAGCCGCGGCAGGGCGGTGCGCCACGCGGCAAGGGCCAGCCTTGGAAACCGGCCCCTGCCCCGCTGGCCGAACAGGACAAGGCCAAAATGCTGCGCATCGGCACCGGTCCGAGCAGCAGCCTGCTCGCAGCGGTAATCGATGGCCTGATCTGCCATCCGCAGCATATTGCGCGGCATTCCGAAGCCTTGGCGCGACTTCAGCCCGAGAATCCAGATACTTGCGCCCTGATCGATGCGCTGCTCGTGCTGTCGGATGCCGGCCGACCGCTTGAAAGCGAATCGTTGCGCACCATATTGCTGGAACGAGGGCTTCGGCTCCCGTCGGCGCAGGACTACGCCGGAATGCGATTCGGCTTTCTTGCCAGCGGTGGTGATTCGGCGGGCGATGAACTTGCCGAGGCCGTTGCCCTTCTGGTCGAGTTGCCGGCTGTTGAAGAGGCGCTTGGTGAGGCCACCAGACGCCACGAAACGGAGTTTTCCGACGAAAGCTTCGCCGAACAACAACGATTGTTGCAGCGAAGGCTGGCATTGCTTGCCCGTTTGGGGCAAATGGGCCGTGCTCGTGCTGCGTTATAATTATAGCAATAGGCGCACCCGGGTCTGCCAAGGCCCGGCTCTCAGATGGTGGTACCTGGGTTAAATGGCTTCGAACGACAAGACCGACAATGGCGACGCTCCGCTTATTGATCTCAATGACGCTTCAATCCGGAAGCTGATCGCCCGCGCAAAGCGCCGGGGTATCATCACCGTTGACGAACTCAACGAAGCGCTACCCCAGGACCAGATGTCTGCCGACCAGATCGAGGACATCATGGCCGCGATCTCGGAGATGGGCGTCAACATCGTCGAGAGCGACGAAGATGCCGTCGATCCCGAGGAAAAGGCGCAGGACGACGAACTCGACGAGGCGGAAACCACCGAGGACCGCCCCGACATCATCAAGCGCAAGGAAACGGTCGAGCGCACTGACGACCCGGTGCGCATGTACCTGCGCGAAATGGGCGCGGTCGAACTGCTCAGCCGCGAAGGCGAAATCGCCATCGCCAAGCGCATCGAGGCCGGTCGCGACACCATGATCATGGGCCTGTGCGAAAGCCCGATCACCTTCCACGCGATCATCCAGTGGTCCGATGCCTTGAACGCCGGCGAGATGCAGCTGCGCGAGATCCTCGATCTCGACGCGATGCTGTCCAAGGAGCCGCAGCCCGAGAACCTCTCCGAAGACGGTGAGGAAGCCGAGCCCGAGATCAGCGAAGCCACCGCCGGCCCGACCTTCAAGGAAGAAGAAGACGTCGAGGAGGAGGAATCCGCCGACGACGAGGACGACGAACTGCGTGAGCGGCGCGCGCGTCCGGCCGAGGAAGAGGAAGAGGACAACACCCTCAGCCTCGCCCAGATGGAAGCGCAGCTGAAGCCTGCAGCGCTGGAGCGTTTTGCCGAGATCACCTCGCTGTTCCGCGCGTTCGAGAAGATCCAGGCCGAGCGCCTCGACGCCCTCGGCAACGGCAACGACTTCCCCGCCGCCAAGGAAACGCAGTACCAGAAGCTGCGCGAGGACCTGACGGCGCAAGTGGAATCGGTGCAGTTCCACGCCTCGAAGATCGAATACCTCGTCGACAACCTCTACGCTTTCAACCGTCGCCTGACGACGCTGGGCGGCCAGATGCTGCGCCTTGCCGAGCGCCACAAGGTGCCGCGCAAGGACTTCCTCGACATGTACGTCGGGCACGAGCTTGACGACGGCTGGCTGCAGGCACTTGCCGGGCGCGACAAGAAGTGGGCGGCGTTTGCTGCCAACGAAGCCACCCCGGTCGAGCGCATTCGTGCGGAAATCGCCGACATCGCGGCTGCAACCGGCATGTCGCTCGGTGAATTCCGCCGCATCGTCAACATGGTCCAGAAGGGCGAACGCGAAGCGCGTATCGCCAAGAAGGAAATGGTCGAGGCAAACCTGCGCCTCGTGATCTCGATCGCCAAGAAGTACACGAACCGCGGCCTGCAGTTCCTTGACCTTATTCAGGAAGGCAACATCGGCCTGATGAAGGCGGTCGACAAGTTCGAGTACCGCCGCGGCTACAAGTTCTCGACTTACGCGACGTGGTGGATCAGGCAGGCGATCACCCGCTCGATCGCGGACCAGGCGCGCACGATCCGCATCCCGGTCCACATGATCGAGACGATCAACAAGCTGGTTCGCACCAGCCGGCAGTTCCTGCACGAGCAGGGCCGCGAGCCGACGCCCGAGGAAATGGCCGAGCGCCTGTCGATGCCGCTCGA
>JBKBUD010000275.1:0-2477 GCA_046290865.1 Novosphingobium sp.
GGGGGGCGGCAATGGCGAACTGACGGTCTCCAATCTCGAGACCACGCCGGGCGTGATTACCCAACCGAACCTGGCGGCAACACGCCGCCGATGACGCCCGAATGGACGATCACCCTGGCCTACGACAAGGAGATCCCGCTGGGCGACATGGGCAGCCTGACTGCCAGCGTGTTCTCGACATTCAAGAGTGCCTATGTCGGCGACATCTTCAACTACCGCGATTCGAAGCAGACGGCCTTTACCCAAACCGACCTGTCGCTGACCTATGCGGGCGAAAACAAGCGCTTCAGCCTGCAGGGCTTCGTCCGCAACATCGAGAACACCCGTCCGCTGACCTATGCCGGGTTCACCGTAGCCGGGCCGGACGCCATCTACAACTGGCAGTTCGCCGCACCGCGCACCTATGGTGTGCGGCTGACCGTCGACTTCTGATCGGCGACGTCCAGGCGATCCTGTCCGCCCGGCAGGACGACTGTCGGCAAACCTCGGGGGCGGTCCGCTGGGCCGCCCCTTCATGTTGCAGTGCCTGTGGCAGCATGGCCCTTGGAACCAAGTCCGGGCCCCGTGGTTCTGGAGAGGTTCCAAAGAGGTAGTCGATGATAGGCAAGATCATTTCCGCAGTGGTCGGCAAGAAGATCGCCGACCGCACCCCCGGCATGAGCGAGGGCACCGGCGCGCTGCTTGGCGTTACCGCCGCCACCGTCATGCGGCGCATGGGCCCGTTGGGCATGCTGGCAGCCGCCGGCGGCACCTGGGCGGTTTCCCGCGCCATGAAGAAGAAGCAGGCGCGCGAAGCCACGCGCCCGATCTGATCGCTTCCCCTGGGACCGTCGCGCGCTTCCTTCCCCCTCCCGTCCAGAGCGCACGGTGGTCCTCCCTTTCGAATCCAGACAGTTTCCCCGGGCGTTCACGCGCATGGGCGCATCGTCGCGCCCATGCCGTGCGCCATCGCAAGGACCCGCGCCATGGCCAAGACCGCCACACCGAACCATTCGCCCGCGCTCGACAATGGTCTTGCCGACCATCAGCCCGGCCAAGGGCAGGCGCCCTATGCCACGCAGGAGGGCAACGCGGGTGAGACGCATCAGGATGCCGCTGCCAAGGGCGATCCCGCGGCCTTCCTCACCGACAATTTCGGCCACCGCCTGTCCGACAACCAGAACAGCCTGAAGGCGGGGGAGCGTGGGCCGACGCTGCTTGAAGACTTCATGCTGCGCGAGAAGATCTTCCACTTCGACCACGAACGTATCCCCGAACGCATCGTCCACGCGCGCGGTTCTGCCGCCCATGGCGTGTTCGAGGTGACAAAAGCGATCCCCGAGCTGACCCGCGCCGGGCTGTTCCAGAAGAAAGGCACGACCTGTCCGGTCTTCGCCCGCTTTTCGACCGTGGCCGGCGGTGCCGGTTCGATCGATACCCCGCGCGACGTGCGCGGCTTTGCGGTGAAGTTCTATACCGACGAGGGCAATTGGGACCTGGTGGGCAACAACATCCCGGTGTTCTTCATCCAGGACGCGATGAAGTTTCCCGACCTTGTCCATTCGGTGAAGATGGAGGCCGATCGCGGCTATCCTCAGGCGGCCAGTGCCCACGACACCTTCTGGGACTTCATCGGCCTGATGCCCGAATCGATGCACATGATCATGTGGGCGATGAGCGACCGCGCCATCCCGCGCACGCTGCGCATGATGCAGGGCTTCGGCGTCCACACCTTCCGCTTCGTCAATGCGCAAGGGCAGGGCAAGTTCGTCAAGTTCCACTGGAAGCCAGTGCTGGGCATGGAATCGCTGATCTGGGACGAGGCGGTAAAGATCGCCGGAGCCGATCCCGATTTCCACCGCCGAGACCTGTTCGAGAGCATCGCGGCGGGCAGCTTCCCGGCTTGGGAGCTTGGCGTGCAGGTGTTCGACGAGGACTTTGCCGCCGCGCAGCCCTATGACGTGCTCGATGCGACCAAGCTGATCCCGGAAGAGGACGTTCCGGTCGAGATCGTCGGGCGGATGACGCTCAATCGCAATGTCGACAACTTCTTTGCCGAGACCGAGCAATCGGCGTTCCTGCCCACCAACGTGATCCCCGGCATCGATTTCTCGAACGATCCGCTGCTGCAGGGACGGCTGTTCTCCTATCTCGATACGCAGAAATCGCGCCTTGGCACGACCAACTTCCACCAGATCCCGATCAACGCGCCCAAGTGCCCGTTCCACAACATGCAGCGCGACGGGCTGATGCAGACGCTGGTGCCGACAGGGCGCGCCAATTACGAGCCAAACTCGCTGAACGAGGCGGGCGAGGACAGCGGGCCGCGTGCCTGCCCCGACACCGGCTTCACTTCATTCCGTGAAAATGGCGAGCGCAACGATCCGACCGGGAAGGTGCGGGTGCGGGCAGAGCTGTTTGCCGACCATTACAGCCAGGCGGCGCTGTTCTACCACTCGCAGACCAAGAACGAGCAGGCGCACATCGCCTCGGCGCTG
>JBKBUD010000276.1:0-2471 GCA_046290865.1 Novosphingobium sp.
CCGGTTTGATCGGCGCGGCGAATACCATCCAAGGATATCAAGACCTGACAGGCGCAGAGCGTGACACCGGCCTACTGGCACGCCCTGCGCACGCTGGGCATCACCGACCAGATCGAAGGCCTCGGACGTCTGCTCTCGGAGTTCTGAATTCGCACCTGCCGGAATGACAAGGGCCGCGCGATACGTCGATCACGCGGCCCTTTTCGGCGTTGTATTCAGCCTGGCTGGCGAAGCTTCACCCCAGCTTGCGCAGCGGCTCCGATCCGTCCCAGTCCTTGCCCGCGTCCTTGATCATCTGGAAGATGCCGTCGGCGCCGGTCATGTTCTGGAGCAGTTCGATGACGTGGCCCGGTCCCTTGCCGGGATCGACGTAGATCACCGCGCCATCGGCCCCGACCGTGCCCTCGACAAGAATTTCGGCTCCCGCTTCGGCACAGGCTGCGCGGGCTTCCTCGATCGAATCGACGAAGATGCAGATGTGGTGGAGGCTATCGGTGACGGCATATTCGCCGGTGTAGATCGACGGCTCGGTGTTCTCCGGGCGGATCAGCTCGATCTGGACATCGCCCCAATAGGCGATGGCGATGGAGAAGACCGCGCGGGTGGGCACTCCCTTGTACTTGGCATCCCCGAGCGCGACGTTCTCCATCAGGTAGAACGGGCCGACGCCCATCGTCTCGGTCCAGTACTTCACTGCCGCGTCGAAATCCTGCGGCAAGTAGGCAAGCTGGCCGACCGGGCCCAACTGGGTGATCTTGCGGGTCATGAGAAGAGCCCTTCGGGTGCTTCGAGGAGGCCCTTGAGGGTCTGCAGGAACTGCGCCCCTGCCGCACCGTCGATGGCGCGATGGTCAACCGACATGGTCAGGCCGATGCGGGTTTCGAAGGCGATGTCGCCGTTATCGGCTTCCACCGCCACGCGGTTCGCGCCGCCCACGGCAAGGATCGCACCCTGCGGCGGGTTGATGATCGCATCGAACTGCTCGATCCCGAACATGCCGAGGTTGGAGACCGAGAAGGTGCCCCCGTCCATGTCCTCGTAGCCGAGCTTGCCCGCCTGCGCCTTGTCGATCAGCGCGCGGGTGGTCGCCGCGATCTGGGCGATGTGCATGCGATCGGCCTGGCGCACGATCGGGGTGACGAGGCCCTTGGGGCTGGCCACTGCGATGGCAACGTCGGCGTGCGGGAACGAATGGACGCTGTCGCCATGGACCTGCACGTTAACGTCCGGGTGTTTCACCAGCGCCAGCGCCACGGCCTTGACGATGTAGTCGTTGATCGAGGCCTTGGTGCCGAGCACGAGGTTGGCCGTCTTGCGCAAGTCCATCAGCGCATCGACCGAGGCCGAGACGCGCAGGTAGAAGTGCGGAATGGTCTGCTTGGCTTCGGTCAGGCGGCGGGCAACGACCTTGCGGACCTTGTCGAAGGGCTGGACCTGCGGCTGATTGGCCACGAGTTCGAACGGCGCACCGAAAGCGACCGCGGGGGCTGCCGTGGTCGGCTTGACCAGCGCCAGCACGTCGGCCTTGGAGATGCGACCGCGTGCGCCGGTGCCCTTGATCGACGCCAGGTTGATCCCGTGCTGCGCGGCGAGGCGCCGGGCGAGCGGCGAGGCAAATGCCTCGGGGCTGTCCTCTACCAATGCCGCACTGCCCTTGAACGAGGCAGCGCGTTCCGGGCGCAGGGCCTGGACCACGTCCTGATAGGTGATGCGCCCGTTGCGGCCCGAACCTTCGATCGGTTCGATGTCGACGCCTTCGGCTTCGGCAAGCTTCAGCGCCTCGGGGCTGATCGCACGGTTGGTGACGATCTTCTTCGGCTCGCGTGCCGGTGCCGGAGCAGCAGCGGCAGGGGCCGCCGCCGCTGCCGGAGCAGGGGCAGAGCCGCCGCTCTTTGCCGCAACCGAGGTTTCGGCGGGCTTGAAGCCGGCGATGAATTCGTCGACCTCGGCATCGCTGGTGTCGGCATCGGCAAACACCGCCAGCAGCGCGCCCACGGGCTGGGCCTGGTCGCTGGCCGGGGTTAGCAGGCGCTTGAGCACCGCATCGTATTCCGCTTCAACCTCGTTGGTGATCTTGTCGGTTTCGATCAGGCAGAGCAGCTGGCCCTTGGAAAAGGCCTCGCCTTCCTTGACCATCCATTCGGCGATCGTGCCCTCGGTCATCTCGATGCCCCACTTGGGCATGCAGAACGGGCGGATATTGGCCATGTCGCGGCTCCTCAGCGGTAGCCCAGAACCTTGCGCACCGCCGCTTCGATCTTGTCGGTCGAAGGGAGGTAGGCAGATTCCAGCTCGCGCGCGAACGGGATGGGGGTGTGCGGCGGGTTGACCGACAGCGGCGGGGCCTTGAGGCTGGCGAAGGCCTTCTCGGCGACCAGCGCGCAGATATCGGCACCGAGGCTGCAACGCGGCGGTGCTTCGTCGACGACGACGAGGCGGCCGGTCACTTCCACGGAGTCGAGGATCGCCTC
>JBKBUD010000277.1:0-2463 GCA_046290865.1 Novosphingobium sp.
TGTCCATCGCCGAACGCGGTGGCGCCCCCGCCATGCCGGCATGGTCGCGCCTGATCGACGTGCTCGAGGAAGGCGGCGACCTCGATCGCAAGACCGAAGGCCTCGCTGGTGCCGAAGACCTCGCCCGCCGCGCTGCCGCAGGGCAGGGCCTGACCCGCCCCGAACTCGCCGTCCTGCTCTCCAGCAGCAAGCTGGTGCTCCAGCGCGAGTTGGAAGAAAGCAAGGTGGTCGATGATCCGGTGCTCGAAGAGGAACTCGTCGCCGCCTTCCCGCCGCAGATGCGGGAGGCCTACGAAACCGAGATCGTCCACCACCGCCTGCGCCGCGAGATCATCGCCACCAAGCTCGCCAACCGCATCATCAACCGCATGGGTCCGGTGATCCCGTTCGAACTGTGCGAGGAGGAGGGCGTCTCGCTTGCACAAGTCTCCGCCGCCTTCGTCGCAGCAGAGCGCCTGCTCGATCTGCGCAAGACCTGGGACCTGCTCGACACCGCAGACATGCCCGAAACCCTGCGGCTCGACCTGTTCGATCGCATCGCTCAAGGTCTGCGCGGCCACGTCGCCGATGTCTTGCGCGCCGGTCGCGGCACGCAGTCGCCCGATGCCCTGATAGAGGACCTGTTCGGCGGCGTCGCCCTGCTTTCGCACACCACGGCAGACCTGCTGCGCGGTGCTGCGCAGGCACAAGCCCGCCGCATGGCCGACGATCTCGCCACCAGCGGCGTCCCCGCCGAAATCGCATCGCGTCTCGTCCATCTCTACGACATGGACGGCGCCATCGGCCTCGCCCACCTCGCCGGAGAACTTAACGTCGATGCCGCCGCACTGACCGGCGCCTTTGCCGATCTCGGCGCAGCACTGGGCATCGACTGGGCGCAGCAAGCCGCACGCCGCATGAACCCGTCCGACCCGTGGGAGCGCCTGCTCGTCGCCGGCCTCGCCCGGGATTTCCAGCAGATGCGCCTCGATTTCCTCGCGCGCTCGAAGGGCGGCTCGCCCGATGCCTTCGTCAGCGAATGGCTCTCGGCGAATGCGGTGGCGGTGCGGCAATTCCGCAGCCTCGTCGCCCGCGCGCAGGCCGCACCGGCAGTGGCTCCTGCCATGCTCGCGCAAGTCGCCAGCCAGGCAAGGACCCTGCTCGGCCGCTGAACCGCCTGACCCGCCATTGCCCAAGCGGCATCATGGTATATACAGCGGAACATAGCTTGTTCCGGAACCATGATGCCGCCCCTTCTGCGCTGCGCCTTCCTCGCCCTGCTGCTCGCGCTCAGCCCCGCCGCCCCGGCGCTCGCGCAGGACAAAGGCCCGCTGGTCCTTGCCGCCGCCAGCCTGCAGGAAGCGATGAACGACGCGGCGAATGCATGGGTGAGGAAAGGCCACCCGCGCCCGGTCCTCTCCTTCGCTGCCTCATCTGCACTGGCGCGTCAGGCCGAAGCAGGCGCGCCCGCGGATCTCTTCGCCTCCGCCGATGAAGAGTGGATGGACTACCTCCAGGGCAAGTCCCTGCTCAAGCGCGGCACCCGCGCCCGCCTCACCGAAAACCGCCTCGTCCTCATCGCGCCTGCGCAAAGCCGCGTGAACCTGCGGATCACCCGCAATTTCGCATTGGCCAAGGCGCTGGGCACCGGTCGCCTCGCCATGGCTGATCCCGCCGCCGTCCCTGCCGGACGCTACGGACGCGAGGCGCTCACCAAGCTCGGCGTCTGGACCAGCGTCGCGGGCAAGATTGCCGCCGCCGAGAACGTCCGCGCCGCCCTCGCGCTGGTCGAACGCGGCGCCGCCCCGCTCGGCATCGTCTATGCCACCGATGCCATGGTCTCGCGCGGCGTGCGCGTCATCGGCGCCTTCCCCGCCGCCAGCCACCAGCCGATCACCTACCCCGTCGCCCTGCTCGCAGCCTCGCGCCACCGCGATGCCGAAGCCTTCCGCCGCTTCCTGATCTCGCGCGAAGGCCGCACCATCTTCCTCAAGCGCGGGTTCGGTCAGCGCTGATGGCGCCCGAGGAATGGGAGATCGTCCGGCTTTCGCTCAAGGTCGGTGCCGTCGCCGTCGCCGCTTGCCTGCCTGTCGCTTTCGCGCTGGCGTGGGCGCTGGCGCGAGGGCGCTTTCCCGGCAAGGTCCTGCTCGATGCGCTGATCCACCTGCCGCTGGTCCTCCCCCCGGTCGTGACCGGCTGGCTCCTGCTCCTTGCCTTCGGTCCGCAAGGCCCCGCCGGAGCATGGCTGGAGCGCACCTTCGGCCTCACTTTCATGTTCCGCTGGACCGGCGCCGCGCTCGCCGCCGCCGTCATGGCCCTGCCGCTGATGGTCCGCGCCATTCGCCTGTCGATCGAAGCGGTTGACCAGCGCCTCGAAGCCGCCGCCATGACCCTTGGCGCATCGCGCTGGCGCACTTTCCGCACGATCACCGTCCCGCTTGCGCTGCCCGGCGTGATTGCCGGAACCGTGCTCGGCTTTGCCCG
>JBKBUD010000278.1:0-2461 GCA_046290865.1 Novosphingobium sp.
GCGGGGAGGATGCCCTTCTGGAATTCGAGCGTGGGGATGGCACCGGCGATCTGGCACTTGATCTTGCGGCCGCCGAGCAGCTTGGCGAGGCGTTCGAGGTTGGCCGGGCCGGTCATGCGCATGAAGGTGTCGACGATGACCTGGTAGCAGCAGCCGGGGTAGCGCTCCATCACGTCGAACAGGGCTTCGAACTCGGCGTCGTTGGCCATGAGCGTGGGCACGGGGCGGTTCTGGCCGTCATGGTCGTGCATATTGTCCGACATGCCGAGCGCGCCAGCGGCCAGCGCATCGTCGAGCAGTTCGGCCATCTTGGCGATTTCTTCCGGGGTCGCCTCGCGCTCCCACGCCTCGACGCCCATCGCCGCCAAGCGGATGGCGATGTGGCCGACGTAGGCCGCGTAGTTGAGCGGCGCCTTGACGTTGCGTTCGACCGAGGCGCGATATTCGCTCCACGTGTTCCAGTCCCACGGCAGGTTCTGCATGAACGGGCCTTCGGGGATGTCCTCGAAGAAGGAGAAGATGCCGATCATCTCGCGCTGGGCGGGCATGTACTTGTGCAAAGGTGCCGCGGAGAAGCCGCAGTTGCCCAGGATCATCGTGGTCGCGCCATAGCCTGGCAGCGGATCGAGATCGGGTTGCCACCACATGGTGCCGTCATAGTGGGTGTGGCTTTCGATGAAGCCGGGGGTGACTTGGCAACCGGCGGCGTCGAATACGCGCTCGCCAGCAGCGCTGAGGCCTTCGCCCACTTCGGCGATCACGCCGTTCCTGATGCGCACGTCGGCCTTAAAGGCCGGTGCGCCGGTGCCGTCCACAACGGTACCGTTCTTGATGAGGATGTCGGTCATTTCATTCTCCCGGTGGGTTCGCAAGATCGCTGCCTGTTGCGCAGGATCGCCTTGCTGAATCTTGTTCGTTGGATGCAGCATATGGATGAGTGGGCCCTTGCGAAGACCGGCTCTTGCCAAATGGATCATCCTGTTATCTAATTCGGATCATGACGCGATACGAGCCGACGGCATCCGCTATGATCGCAGCCCTGCGCCGCCATTTGCGAAGCGAAGGCTGGACTGTTTTGCGAGTTTCCCAAGAGCTTGGGGTCGGCGAAGCAACGGTGAAGCGCTGGCTGGCGGGCAAGGGCCTGACCATCGACCGGCTCGAGCGCATGGCGCAGCTGTGCGGGCTGGTACTGGGTGATCTGGCGCGCGAGGCGGAAGAAAGCCCCGGCGATCTTGCGCACGAACTGACCCTGGCGCAGGAAAAGGCGCTGTCGACCAACATCTTCCTGTCGTTCCTGTTCATGGCGCTGCTCGGCGGGGTGGGGCCGGAGGAAGTGGCGGCGGACTTCCAGGTGCCCAAGGCGGCAATGGATGCTGCGCTCGATCGGCTGGAGCGGCTGGCGCTGATCGACCGGCTGCGCAGTGGCCGCGTGCGCCCGCTGGTCGACCGCGCGCTGGTGTTCCGCAAGCAGCCACTGCGCGGGCTGTTCGAGACGCACATGAAGCGTACGTTCTTCGAACTCGACTATTCGCAGCCCGAGACGATCTACAGCGCCGAGACGGTCAAGCTTTCGCCGGCAGGCGCGGCGCAGCTGGCCGAGCTGATCGAGCGGCACCACGTGGAAGTGCAGGCGCTTGCTGAGCGCGACCGCCAGGCGCATCCGGCGGCGGCAGGCAGCGGCTGGTATGGTATGCTCAGTGTTATGCGCGGGCTCGACATGGAGCCGATGCGGGTGGACGGGATTTCGGCCTGGACCGAGGCGCTGGGTGGGGGCGTCGCGAAGGGAGTGGTTTGAGGGGGGCGGCGTCCTGACCCTGTCCTTTACTCGCGTCATCCCGGATTTGATCCGGGACCCCACTTCTTCTTGGCGGACGGTGAGAAGAAAAGCGGGACCCCGGGGTCAAGCCCCGTTGTGACGGTGGAGTTTGTATCGGTTCGCATGGGCAGAGATCAGGGGGGATTGAAGCCGCACCCATTTTCCCACGACGGTGGCCGCGATTCCCACGCGCGCAGCCTTGGCATCTGCGTATGACGCCCGGCCCGGTCTTGATCACCTTATCGGCTCAGGACGTAGGTGCGGCAGAGATTGCCGTTCTATTTGGAGAGACTGGTCCCGAAGGGCGCGGATTGTGAGCGGGCCGGGGGAATGCAGGATCGGTACAACCAGGACGGTCGAAATTGCGCCTGCTATCACTGTCTGATTGTTCGTGAGGGGAGGCTCTGGTGATGTAAATCCTCCCCGTTTTCACCGCAGGTGCAAAGGGGCAGGGTGACCGCCGCCGTAGGGGGAGAAGGGGTTCTCTGGCCCCTCCGTCAGTCCTGCGAAGCCACCTCCCCGTTTGTGCTCCGCAAAAACAGGGAGGATCTTTCAGGTTCACTGGCCGGTTTGCTTCTCCATGAACACCTTGGCCCGGTCGGCGGCCCAGTTCTGCAGGGCCTCGGTGCGCAGGCGGGCGCCTTC
>JBKBUD010000279.1:0-2459 GCA_046290865.1 Novosphingobium sp.
CAAGGGTAGACAGGCAGGCAAGGGCAACTGGCTTCACGGATTCATCCTTCTGTCGTGCCGTGGAATTGCCCCGGCCGGCAGCAAGGTCCTGCAGCAGGTATCGAAAAGCCAGCGACGAATCTCACCCTCGAGAAAGAAAAAGGCCCCCGGTTTCCCGGAGGCCTCTTTTCATGCTCCAGTGCGAGAAACGGATCAGGCCGTTTCGTAGTACTTGGGCGCATGTTCGTTGAGAATCTCGAGGATCTTCTTGAGCGCTGCAGGCTCGTCGGTCTTTTCCATCGCCGCGAGTTCGCGGGCGAGGCGCGAGGAGGCCGCTTCGAAGATCTGGCGTTCCGAGTAGGACTGCTCAGGCTGGTCGTCGGCACGGAACAGGTCGCGCGTCACTTCGGCGATCGACACGAGGTCGCCGGAGTTGATCTTCGCTTCGTATTCCTGGGCGCGGCGCGACCACATGGTGCGCTTGACCTTCGGCTTGCCCTTGAGTGTATCGAGTGCTTCGCGCAGCGTCTTGTCCGAGGACAGCTTGCGCATGCCGATCGCTTCGACCTTGTTCACGGGAACGCGAAGCGTCATGCGTTCCTTTTCGAAGCGCAGCACGTAGAGCTGCAGCTTCATGCCGGCGATTTCTTCGTCCTGAAGTTCGACCACCCGGCCGACACCATGCTTCGGATAAACGACGTAGTCCCCAACATCGAAGGCGAGAGCCTTACCTGCCATTGGTAATCCTTTCGACGCGGGCAGGACCGGCAAACGAAGATCAGCGAAGCCTTGGGGGAAATAGGCATGGTTCCGCCGGATCGGCGGTCATGCGAGGCTTGCGATCCGGTTGCTGTTCTCGTCCTGCCGTTTTCGTGGTGAAAAGACGCCGGACAGGCTTGAGCCCACCGGCGCTTGGCGGCCCATATAACATCTCGGCAACAAAATTACCACCCCTGAACGCACTGCAGCGCAGCAGAAATCGTTTGCTGCCTCCATTGTGGAAACAACAGACGCTCTACGCCGCGCAAGCAGGGGGTGGAGAGGCGAGGGCGGCCGCCTTGCGACAGCCCTCGCAAACCACTGAAATCAGTCGCCTTCGCCGGGTTCGGCGGAGAAGTACTTGTCGAACTTGCCTTCCTCGCCCTTGTGCTCGTCGGCGTCGGCCGGCGCGTCCTTCTTGGCGGTGATGTTCGGCCATTCCGCCGAATACTTGGCATTGAGTTCGAGCCACTGCTCCAGCCCGGATTCGGTATCGGGCAGAATCGCCTCGGCCGGGCATTCCGGTTCGCAAACGCCGCAGTCGATGCACTCGCTGGGATTGATCACCAGCATGTTCTCGCCTTCGTAGAAGCAGTCCACGGGGCACACTTCGACGCAGTCCATGAACTTGCAACGGATACAGGCGTCGGTGACGACGTAGGTCATGGCGATTTGATCCCTCAGGTCTTCGTTTGAGGCCGTGCTAGAGGCGTTTGGGCGGTGGCGTCAAGCGGGCGCATGACTCGGCGGCGATTGGTCAGGAATTTCGAGCAGGCGATAGCACGATTGTGCTTCGGTTGCCGGTCCGCGACGAGCGGGGATGGTCAGAACCTCGATCACGGCCACCCGGCTGCGCATCGGCAGGACCAGCACGTCGCCCATCCTGACGTCGGCGCTGCATCGCTCGATCCGGCGGCCGTTGAGGCGGATGTGGCCGGCGGCAACCCAGTCCTGGGCAAGGCCGCGACTGCCGGCAAAGCGGGTGAACCAGAGGAACTTGTCGATCCGCAAGCAGGCTCTCTCCTCTCCCTATCGCGCCACCAGTTCGGCAAGCGCAGCGAATGCTCCGGTGGGTGGCGGCTTTGGTCTTTCGTACTCGGTCGATGCATCGCGCCGCGTCGGTCGCCAGTCCCACAACGGGGGGTGCGGCGGGCCGTATGCCTTTTCGGGCAGGGTGCGACCCATGTGGACGCGAAAGCCACCGGCTCGCAGCAGGGCCGCATAGGCAGCAGTGGAAAGACTCATCGAACGGGCAATTGCCGGGTCGAGGAAGACGCGCCGCGCCTTGGTGCCCATACGGGTAGCGTGCGCGGCATGGAGCAGCTTCTCAGCAAGATCGACGCGCAGGGCCTCGTTGCCGAGGCGGCGGTACCCGGCGGGGGCGATCTTCGCGTGGACGACGGGCTGCATCGTCTCCGGCGGCAGCGGGGCGGGCCTGTTCCAGATACGCGCGAGCCGGTGCCACACCTGCATCGCGCCGGGGCGCAAGGCATTGGGCAGAAACAGGTCGAGCGCGCCGATGCGGACGCCCAGCTTCTTGAGGCGCTGGCGTTGCGCGGGGTCGAGCCGGTCCAGGCCTGAACCTTCGCGCACAAGGACGCCGCCGGCCTCGACCAGATGGAGCAGCAGCGCGCGCAGCTCGGGGCCCGAGGCGGGGTCGCGGCTTGCCTCGTCAAGGGCGAGCAAAGGCTTGAGATGGCGCTGGTGCTGTCCCTGCAGCC
>JBKBUD010000280.1:0-2459 GCA_046290865.1 Novosphingobium sp.
CTCCCGAGCAATGTAGGAAAGGCAACCTTGCGGGCAGGCTCTGCAAATCCTAGCTAGGGAGCCATGGCCGATCCGTATTCGATCCTGGGAGTTCCGCGCAGCGCAAGCGAGAAGGACGTCAAGTCCGCCTATCGCAAGCTGGCCAAGGAACTGCACCCGGACACCAACAAGGACAACCCCAAGGCGACCGAGCGCTTCTCCGAAGTGACGCGCGCCTACGACCTGCTGTCGGACAAGGACAAGCGGGCCAAGTTCGACCGCGGCGAGATCGACGCCGACGGCAATCCGGCGGGGCCGTTCGGCGGCGGCTTCGGTGGCGGTGGCTTTGGCGGCCATCAGGGCGGCTTCCGTCACGATGGCGGCTTCGAAGGCGGGTTCGGTGGTGGTGGCCCCGACATCGGCGATATCTTCGAGGGCCTGTTCGGCGGGCGCGGAGGCATGGGCGGCATGGGGGGCGGCATGGGGGGCGCCCGTCGCGGTCCTCCTCCCAAGGGCGCCAACGTCAACTACCGCTTGCAGGTCTCGTTCGTCGACGCAGCGACGCGGGCCAACCAGCGTATAACTCTGTCGGACGGCAAGACCGTCGACCTCAAGCTCCCGGCGGGTCTCGAAAGCGGCCAGCAGATGCGCCTTGGCGGCAAGGGCGAGCCGGGACCGGGTGGCAGCGGCGATGCCATCGTCACCATCGAGATCGGCAGCCATCCGTTCTACGAACGTGACGGCGACAACATCCGGCTCGATCTGCCGATCAGCCTTGCCGAGGCGCTGAACGGCGCGAAGATCAAGGTGCCCACGGTCGACGGGGCCGTGATGCTCACCGTCGCGCCCGGAAGCTCCAGCGGGCGCACGCTGCGGCTCAAGGGCAAGGGGTTCACCCGCAAGGACGGATCGCGCGGCGACCAGTTGGTCACGCTGCAAATCGATCTTCCGGCAGATGACGTGGACCTGAAAGCGCGTCTCGAGGGTTGGGCGGACATGCGCAACCTTCGTGGCAAACTTGGTGTCTGAGGACACGCGTCCCGCATGACAGCGCCCGGCCAGCACCCGCCGGGCGCGCGCCCGCTTGTTGACGTTCCCGATCTTTCACCGGAAGCCCGGCGCCGCGAAGCGCTGCGCTGGCGCTCCGGTCTGGCCGAAGCACGCGAGCGCCTCGGCCCCGGTAGTCGTGCCTGGGAAGTGGTCAAGCGCGTGTGGACCGGCGTGTTCAACGACGGATCGATCCATGCCGGCAACCTTGCCTACATGATCGTGATCGCGCTGTTCCCCTTCTTCATTACCGGCGCGGCGCTGTTCTCGTTCATCGGCGAGGCGAGCCAGCGCGCCGCCGCCATCGATACGGTCCTGATCGCCCTGCCACCGGTCGTTGCATCGACGATAGAGCCGGTAGCGCGCAGCGTGATCGAAGCGCGGACCGGCTGGCTGTTGTGGATCGGCGGCATCGTCGGTCTGTGGACAGTGGGCAGTCTGGTCGAGACGATCCGCGACATCCTGCGCCGCGCCTATGGCACGCGCTGGGAGCATGCGTTCTGGCGCTATCGTCTGGCCTCGACCGGAATCACGCTTGCGTCGGTGGTCCTGATCCTGCTTGCGATCTTCGCACAGGTCTTGATCGGCGCGGCGCAGGAAGTGATCGAGGCATGGCTCCCGCAGTTCGGCACCCTGGTCGACAGCCTCGCCCTCTCGCGCTTCATTCCGGCGGTCGTCCTCTACGGCGCGCTATGGTTGCTGTTCATCTCGCTGACGCCGGGTGCCTATCGCGGCCGCGGTTATCCCAAGTGGCCCGGCGCGTTGTTCGTCACGGTCTGGTGGATTGCGGTCACGACGCTGCTGCCCACCGCCTTGCGGACCTTTTTCTCCTACGATCTCACCTACGGAAGTCTCGCCGGGATGATGATCGCTCTTTTCTTTTTCTGGCTGGTTGGCCTAGGGATGGTCGTGGGGGCCGAACTCAACGCCGCACTTGCCGAAACGCCGGAAGAGCGGGACATGCTGGGACAAGCCGATAATCGCGCACGCGCTACGCGCACCAGCGCCGGGACAGAAACAAGAAGCGAGAACGAAAACGCATGACCGGACTTATGCAAGGCAAGCGCGGCCTGATCATGGGCCTTGCCAATGACAAGTCGCTCGCTTGGGGCATCGCCAAGCAGCTGCACGAACATGGCGCGGAACTGGCCTTCTCCTATCAGGGCGAGGCGCTGGAAAAGCGCGTGCGCCCGCTGGCCGCAAGCCTTGGCAGCGATTTCCTGATCGAATGCGACGTGTCCGACATGGCCGCGCTCGACCAGACGTTCGAGACGCTGAAGGCGAAGTGGCCGACGATCGATTTCATCGTCCACGCCATCGGCTATTCCGACAAGAACCAGCTGCGCGGCAAGTTCTACGACACCACGCTCGACAACTTCCTGATGACGATGAACATCTCGGCCTACAGCCTTGTAGCCGTGACCAAGCGTGCC
>JBKBUD010000281.1:0-2457 GCA_046290865.1 Novosphingobium sp.
CGTAGTCGGTCTCGGCCCAGGTCACGCGGTTGCCGCTCATGCTCATGCCATCGAGCGCAGTGGCGGGAGTCCAGCCCTGCGGCAGGGTGACGGTGGGCTTCACGCGGATGCGGCGGACGTAATGGCCTGCGGGATAAAGGCTCATCTTCTCCCACTGCAGGTTGAGCATCTCGGGCGTCATCGTGATGCGCCCTTCCGACGATTGCAGGGGCGAGGTGTGGATCAGCTTGGCGACAACTTCCTTCGCACCGGCCGGGAGCATGACGTGGAAAGCATAGACCTCGACCCGGTCGCGCTTCCACTCCACCGGCTTGCCATCAACGAAGAACTGCACGCCGACGAGTTCGGCCAAGGGACCTCGCGGACCGTGGTTGCCGGGCAGCCATTGCGGGTAGAGCAGGATCAGCTCCTTCGCGCCCGAAGCGACCGGTATGGTCTGCGTCACCTTGTAGTCGCCGCGCGCCACGTCGGTCGCGTCGATATCGAGCGTCATCGTGCCGGGATAGGCGACGTCCTGCGCATCCGGCACGGTCTGCTGGATGGGCACGGCCATCGGTGCAGAGTTGGCCGCAAGAGCCTGAGTTGACACGGAAAGGGCGAGGAGGAGCGGGGCGACCGCGAGCGTTTTCTTCATGGCGCACGTTCATGGCCCGAAGAAGTCGCATCCGCAACCAGTCTCGTTCGCCTTTTTGTGAGTGCTTTCCGTTTTCGCACTTTCGGGCTAATCGCGCGCCCATGAGCACGCAGACACCAAGCATTCAGACCCCTCAGGCAATCCGTGGCACCCAGGACATCTTCGGCCCCGACGCCGAGGCCTTTGCCTTCGTCGTCGAGACCTTCGAGCGCGTGCGCAAGCTCTACCGCTTCCGCCGCGTCGAAATGCCGGTGTTTGAAAAGACGGCGGTTTTCAGCCGCTCGCTGGGCGAGACGACCGACGTGGTCTCGAAGGAGATGTACAGCTTCGAGGATCGCGGCGGGGAATCGCTGACGCTGCGCCCGGAATTCACCGCCGGAATCGCCCGCGCCTTCATCACTGACGGCTGGCAGCAGTACGCGCCGCTCAAGGTTGCAACGCATGGGCCGCTGTTTCGTTACGAACGCCCACAGAAGGGCCGCTACCGCCAGTTCCACCAGATCGACGCCGAGATCATCGGTGCGGGCGAGCCGCAGGCGGATGTCGAACTGCTAGTAATGGCCGACCAATTGCTCAAGGAGCTGGGCATTGCGGACGGCGTGACGCTCCAGCTCAACACGCTGGGCGATGGTGCCAGCCGCGATGCTTGGCGCGAAGCCCTGATCGCGTACTTCCGTGCCGTGAAGGGCGATCTGTCCGAAGATTCGCAGGACCGGCTGGAACGCAACCCCTTGCGCATCCTCGATTCCAAAGACCCGCGCGACAAGGTTTTCACCGCTGAGGCACCCAAGATCGACGATTTCCTGAGCGATGAAGCACAGGACTTTTTCGCCAAGGTCACAGGCGGACTGGATGCCGCAGGCGTGGAATGGACCCGCGCCCCAGCACTGGTGCGCGGCCTCGACTACTACCGCCACACCGCGTTCGAATTCGTGACGGACCGGCTGGGCGCACAGGGCACCGTGCTTGGCGGCGGGCGCTACGATGGCCTGATGGAAGCGCTTGGCGGCGCGGCGACGCCTGCCGTGGGTTGGGCAGCCGGGATCGAGCGGCTGGCGATGCTGGTGGGCGAGAAGGGCGAGGCCAAGGCCGATGTCATTGTCGTGGTCGAGGATGATGCACTCCTGACTGCCGGTATCGCGCAGGTTTCTCGGCTCAGGCGCGAAGGCGTTTCGGCGGAACTCGTGGCCTCCGGCTCTGCCCGCAAGCGCTTCGACAAGGCGGTGAAGATGGGGGCGAAGGCAATCCTCGCGCTTGCCATGCGCGATGGCCAGCCTGCCGCACGCGTGCGTGCCGAGGACAGCGCGTCCGATGGTCTGCGTCAGTTGCTTGATGCACAGGCAGCGGAGTTCTGATGCACCACACGTTTTCCGTCACCCCGGGCTTGACCCGAGGTCCCGCTGTTCCTTTTGCGGCGGCCCACCAAAAAGCATCATCCCGGGTCAAGCCCGGGATGACGAAGCGTGGGGACGTGGCGTGAGCGTTTCCGACGCCCGCCTTGCCCAGATTGCCAACCGCTTTGCCGAGCTTGAGGCGCGGTTGGCGTCGGGCACGCTGGAAGGTCCGGAATTCATTGCCGCCAGCCGGGACTATGCCGAGTTGGAGCCAGTGGCTCGCGTCGCCCGCGAGATTGCGGACATGCGCGCCGAACTCGTCAGCCTTGCCGCGCTGGACGATCCCGACATGCGCGAGTTGGCGGACGAGGAACTGCGGCGGATCAACGCCGAGTTGCCCGAGGCCGAGCATCGCCTCGCCATCGCCATGCTGCCGCGCGATTCGGCGGACAGCCGTCCGGCCATGCTCGAAATCCGCGCAGGGACCGG
>JBKBUD010000282.1:0-2451 GCA_046290865.1 Novosphingobium sp.
TCGGCCAGCATCTCGGTGACGCGCAGGCCGGTGACGAATTCGGCAAGCTGGAAGGCGTGCACACCGATGTCGCCGATGCAACCGCCCAGGCCCGCCTTGGCCGGATCGACGCGCCATTCGGCCTGCTTGCCGACCGCTTCGCCCGCCAGCCACCCTTGCGGGTACTCGACCACGACCTTGCGCACCGTGCCGATCTCTCCGGCGGCGACGCGGGCGCGGGCTTCGCGCACCAGCGGGTAACCCGAATAGGTGTAGGTGACGCCGAAGGGCTTGCCCGCCGCTTCGACGAGTGCGGCCAGTTCATGGGCTTCGGCAAGGGTCGCGGTCAGCGGCTTGTCGGTGATCACCGGCAGACCGGCGGCCAGTGCCGCGCGCGCCGAGGGCAAGTGGTTGTGGTTCGGCGTGACGATGGAGACGAAGTCGATGCCGTCCTCGCGCGCAGCCTCACCGGCGAACATGGCGTCGAGCGAGGGATAGGCACGGGCCGGATCGATGCGGTAGCTTTCGCCTGCGGCCGCGCTGCGCGCCGCGTCGCTGGAGAATACGCCTGCGACCAGCTCGATCTCGCGATCAAGCTCCGCGGCAAAGCGATGAACCGGTCCGATGAAGGCGCCCGGTCCGCCGCCAACCATTCCCATCCTCAAGCGTCGCATTCATCTCTCCCGACGTGTCGGCGGGCGTCACCGCCCGGACATCATTAGAAACTTCATTCTATTTTGTAATCCACCCCGGTCAAGGGACTGGATCAATTAGCCGTCGCGTTTCAACTGGAATCGTGCAAGGTAGCCCCCGTGTATTCTAGTATCAAAGTTTCAAGGACGAACGACGGATAATGGCTCGAGGCGGCGAAACGCAGGTGGAAGAACCGGAGCTGGCGGTTGAAACTGTCAGCCGCAAGCCGCAGCAGGGCCGCAGCAAGGCCTCGCTCGAGCGCATGCTGGTCGCCGCGCGCGAACTGATGCTGGAGCGCGGGAGCGAGGACTTCACGCTGCAGGACGTCAACCAGCGCGGCAACGTCTCGATCGGCTCGATCTACCTGCGCTTCCAGAGCAAGGATAACCTCGTCCGCGCGGTGATCGCCCGGGCGCTGGAAGACCTCGCCCAGACCGAAGAGGCGATGGTGCAGGATGTCCTCGCGCAATCGCCCACGCTCGACGAGTTCATGCCGCGCTACGTTGCGGGTTACGCCGAAGTGCTGCGCGTCAACGCGCCGCTGCTGCGCCTCGCCATGGAGCGTGCCTCGTTCGACCCGCTGGTTTCCAAGCCGGGCAAGGATCACGCCCTGCGCGCCACCGAACGCGGGATGCAGGCCATGCTGCGGTACCGCGCCGACTTCGGCGGAACCGACCATGAGACGAAGGCGAACTCGGCCTACAAGGTGGTCTTCGCGACGATGGCTCGTCAGTTGAGCCTCGGCTCCTCGGGCGAGGCCGCGCACGACTACGACTGGGAAGTGCTCAAGCGCGAGCTCGGCCAGATGTGCCTCGCCTATCTGCGGGCACCCTGAACCTCAGGCGCCTTCGGCGAGCAGGCGCTGCATGATCGCCCTCACTTCGTCAGCCATGTCCGGGCGTTCGAGCGCCAGCGACAGCGTCGCCTCGACGAAACCGGTCTTGCTGCCGCAATCGAAGCGACGTCCGGCGAAAGTCACCGCGTGGAAAGGCTGCTGCCCGATCATGCGCGCCATCGCATCGGTCAGCTGGATTTCCCCGCCCGCGCCCTTTTCCTGGCTTTCGAGCGTGCGCATCACTTCGGGCTGGAGGATGTAGCGGCCTGAGATGATCAGGTTCGAAGGTGCGTCCTCGCGCTTGGGTTTCTCGACCAGCCCGTTAACTTCCGTGAGCGTATCCGACACCCGCGCGCCGGGCGCAATCACGCCGTAGCTCGACACCTCTTCCTGCGGCACTTCGAGCACCGAGATGAGGTTGCCGCCGACTTCGTTGTAGGCATCGACCATCTGCTTCATGCAACCGGGAGAACCGACCATCATCTCGTCGGGCAGGAAGATCGCGAAAGGCTCGTTGCCGACGACGGCGCGCGCGCACCAGATGGCATGGCCGAGGCCCATCGGCACCTGCTGTCGTACGGTGACGAGGTTGCCCGGCAGGATGCGGGTGGGTTCGAGGACTTCGAGCGCCTTGCCCCGGTCCTCCATCGTGCGTTCAAGTTCATAGGCCGTGTCAAAGTGCTCGACGATGGCGGTCTTGCCGCGGCCGGTGACGAAAATCAGTTGTTCGATCCCCGCCTCGCGCGCTTCGTCAACCGCATACTGGATCAACGGGCGATCGATGATTGGCAGCATTTCCTTAGGAATTGCCTTGGTTGCCGGGAGAAAGCGGGTGCCAAGACCGGCAACCGGAAAGACGGCCTTGCGAATTGGCTTGCGTACCTCGTTCGAACTCATTGGCCTGCAGTATCCGTGATTTGTTGCACCCTCATGATGCACTGCAC
>JBKBUD010000283.1:0-2449 GCA_046290865.1 Novosphingobium sp.
GGTCGAAGTCGACTATCTCCCGTTGCGGACGACCGGGCAGTCCCGGCAGCCGCTTCACGGTCAGCAGGCCAAGCGAGGCCATCCTGTCGACGCTCGCGCGATAGCCGACGTCTGCCGGCAGCAACATTCGCCCTTCGGTTGCGGTCGCATCCTGCAGGTTGGGGGCAAGGCCGACGAGCGCCACGGTGCCGGTCAGCGCTGCGGCGGGCAGGACCCGGAGCAGGCCGGCCAGGTCGGGCAGCCACCGTCTGCTCCCGGTGCCAGACTGCTTGCGGGGCCTCGTCGGCCGATTGTCGATCATGCGGGTCATGATCCAACGCTCTCCTGATTTTCCATCCACAGCGCGGCGATGCAGGCCAGCAGCACCATGATCGTTCCTTCGATCTGGTCGGCGCCCGATGTGGCCGCGAGCAGGTAGATGTTCTTGCCCACGAAAGGCACGAGGTTGAGGTTGGCGCCGATCATGTAGGTGCACGACCACACCAGCGTGACCGCCGCCATCATCGCCACCGGGCCGCGCGCGGCCAGTGGCGGGTCCAGCGTCGACGTCGGCCCGGGTGTCCCGTTGCGCGGCACCACGCTGAAGGCAAAGGCACCGAACAGGACAATGAGCGCCATCGCCCCCAGCCTGCCGAACGGCCACATCACGTGCACCGAGGAAAGGTTGTCGGAGTACTGATACCTGACCATCGGCGGCCGCACGTTCGACGGGGTCATGTAGCCCTTGCCCAGCAGTTCCCTGCCGAGCGGCTCAATGCTGACGGTCTGGTCGAGCGCTTCCAGTGCCGCCTTGTTGCCGATCTGCGCGACCTTGCCGGGCGCGGCAAAGCGGGTGACGCGCATCAGGTTGTCATTGGTCCGCCAAGAACTCGTGGTCTGCTCGAGATGGGCGGCAAGATTGCCCGGCGCGCGGGGGGACTCGATCCTTCCCTGCACCACAAGGCTCAGCCCGGATACGATGACGGCCAGCATCAGCAAGGGCATGGCAAGGGCGGGGTGACGCTTGCCGCCGACCCGCGCAAGCCCGATCCACGCCGCGACCAGGGCAAGCGGGAAGCCGAAGATGAAGATGATCCCCGAATCCGACACGCAGATCGGCGTCACGATTGCGGCCATGGCAAACAGCACGGCCACGACGAGCCAACGCGTGCGTCGCGGGGCCGTGAAGTAACCGGCGATCAGGCAGCCGAAGCCGATGACGAGCAGCGGCTGGTAGAAGATCGAAAGGGCAACGCCGGCGACCCTGTCCTTGAACGGAAAGCCCGTCAGGCCGATCTCGCCAAGAAGCCAGCCCACCGACCGCAGCAGCAGCCTGAAGATGAAGGTGCCGATCAGGATGTTTGCCCCCCATTCCCACGAACTGAAATGCCTCGGCGCGGCTTTCAGACGCTCGAACAGCTGGATCAGCAGGGGGGCAGCGTTGGCATTGCGCCAGCGGGCGAACAGAGCCGCTCCTGTAAGAAAGAGAACGAAACCCCAGTTGACCCATCCATCGGATGACCGGACCCACCACAGCGTCGCGGCAAAGACGCCGAAACTGAAGATGCCCAGTGCGGCAACGATCCTGCGATAGTCCGGTCCGGCCCGCATCAGCAGCGCAATGAGGATGGTCGGTAGGCAGGCGTTGGCAACGGACAGGTCGTAGATCACCTCGATTCGCGAGACCTGCCCGTAGTTGGGAATGCCGGCGATTCCGATCAGCGCGCGGAACATCACGAGGGTCTGAAGGAACGTCACTGCAAGGCCTTCCGTCTTCTCGGAACGCCAGGCTTCGCCCCGGATGGCAGGAAAGAACAGCAACGCCAGCGCAACCAGGCCGATCGAGACCCAGGGCAGAAAATGACGTTCCACGGTGCCGGTAACCACTGCGCTCTCGGCAGGACCCTGCGGCCAGGCGACCGCAGCGCGGTGTCCAGCGCAGGCAGATGCCGTATCGACCGGCCGTCCGGTATCGGCCGGATCGAGCAGTGGATGCAGGCCGCCCGCGCCGATCTGGGGCAGGTCGGGACTGCGTTCGACGATTGTCGCTGTGTCCGGGGTCGTTGCCGGCAGGAGACGCTCAACGGGATGCCGGCATGAGCCGAGGTCGGCAACGGGCGCGGTCTTGGGGCTGAAGCGCAGCGAAAGCGCTTCGTTGTCGCCCGCCTGACGCCAGGAGACGAACACTTCCCGGCGTTCCTGACTGTCCGGCTTGAACGTCTGTTCGAAGGTCTTCGCGTCCTCGACGTAGTCGGAGCGGAAGATCCGGATGCGAATTTCCTTTTCGCCCGGCGTCAGGGCAATCGTGCAATTGGTCTCGACCGCGCCGCGCTCGGTCTGTCCCGCAACGGGCTCTGCGGCACCCACTTTGGCGATCTCGTCGCCGTCGCGTTCGGCCACGACATACCAGCCAGGCAGCCCCAGGCTCCGGTCGGCCGCGTATCCGTGCAGACAGACCCAGGCCCTGACC
>JBKBUD010000284.1:0-2439 GCA_046290865.1 Novosphingobium sp.
AGCGGCAGCGAAGCCCGCAGGGCATTGGCGGATTCGTGCCCGCCGTCCCAGGCGATCAGCACCGGCTGGTCGAAGGCCAGGGCCTTGACCCCGCGCGGCACCGCCAGCACCGGGCTGCGCACGCCTAGCACCATTTCCTCGAGCGCCGGATCGTCGAGGCTCGCCACCAGCACATCGGCAAAGCGCGCCGCCGCCGCCGCAGCCTCGACCCGACCATTGTCATCGATCTCGACGTCGAACGGCACGTCCTGAGGCGCCAGCCGCGCATCGAGTTCGCGGGCAAACTGCTCGTCGCGCTCACGCGCCTCGTTGATGGCGGCGGCAGAAAGCGCCGCACCGCCGAACGGCTCCCACGCCGCCATCTGCGCAAAGGGCGTGGCGACCTGAAAGGTTACGTGCCCGCCGCAGGCCCGTGCCAACGCCAGCGCGCTCTCGACGCGATCATCGAGCGATTCGGACTTTTCAACCGGGCAAAGAATGGAGCGCATGGGGATCCTCCTGTCTTTTCAATGTGCCGACGTTGCTGCCGGATCGTGCGCGCCTCCATGACCTGCGTCAAATTGCTCCATCGAAATCGCAGGCTTGCCCGATTTCATCAGGCGGTTAAGGCTCTCCGTCAGACAACACGGGAGTTTCGATGGCCTACGCAGCGGTGATTTTCGATTTCGGTGGCGTGATCACGTCCTCCCCGTTCGAGGCGTTCAACCGACTCGAAGCATCACGCGGCCTGCCCAAGGACTTCGTCCGCTCGGTAAACGCCCGCAATGGCGATACCAACGCCTGGGCCCTGTTCGAACGCGCCGAGATCGACGCCGCCACCTTCGACCGCCGCTTTGCCGAAGAAGCTCGCGCGCTGGGCCATGAACTCGATGGCGCATCGGTCCTCGCCGTGCTCGCAGGAGCCGTGCGCCCGGCCATGGTCACGGCGCTCGACCGGCTCAAGGCCGAGGGCTACCGCCTGGGCTGCATCACCAACAACGTTCCCGCAGGCCACGGTGCCGGCATGGCCCGCAGCGCCGATGCCCACGACGAAATGGAGCAGATCTTCGCCTGCTTCGAACACGTCATCGAAAGCAGCAAGGCCGGCGTCCGCAAACCCGACCCGCGCATCTACCTGATGATGTGCGAAGCGCTTGGCCTCGCTCCCGAACAGTGCGTCTATCTCGACGACCTCGGCATCAACTGCAAACCCGCCGCCGCGCTCGGCATGCAGGCAATCAAGGTCACCAGCGGCGAGCAGGCCCTCGCCGATCTCGGCGCCGTGCTCGGCATTTCCTTCTAGCAGTCGACCCGCAACTCGGCAGCCCGGCGGAACAGTTCCAGGACCAGCGGATCGCTTTCGGTCTGGCGGATCGCCGCCTCGAACCGGATCGTGCGGTCGGGGCGCGGCAGGACTTCGGCAAGCTCACCGCTCTCCAGCAAGGGCCGCACCATCGGTTCGGGCAGGACCGCCGCCCCGCCGCCCCCGCTGACGATATCGATCAGCGTCCGCACATTGTTGCAGGTCCCCAGCGAGCGCGGCGCAATCCCGTGCGCGGCCAGCGAGCCCACCGTGACGCCATGCAGCGGCGAGTGATCCGGGATCGACCAGACCGGCAAGGCCTGCGCAAAGCCCCCCGCCTTCGCCGTGGCCCCGCTCGCCACCCACACCAGTCCGACCGAACCGATCGGTGCCGTCCTGATGCCGGGGCTGGCCACGGGCCCCGCCAGAAACGCCAGATCGATCGTCCCGCCCAGCAGCTGCTGGAACATGCGCGCGGTCAGGTCCAGCTCGAGCTCGAGCGTTACTCCCGGCAGATCGCGTTCCACCGCATGGACAAAGCCCGGCAGGCACGAGGCCGCCGCAATCTCGCCCGAGCCGATGCGCACCACGCCGCTCGCCCCCTCGAAGCCGGATGCGGTCAGCAGCGCCTTCTCGAACCCCGCCCACAGCGGCTCGCATTCCTGCACTAGCCGCCTTCCCCTTGCGGTCAGCACCATGTTACGCCCTTCCCTGCGGAACACGGCGATGCCAAGCTGCTCCTCGATCTCGCGCACACGGGCAGAGATCGCGGGCTGCGTGGTGTTCAATCGCTCTGCCGCCGCGCGGAACGTGCCAAGCCGCGCGATCCACAGCAGGGTTTCGAGATGGTAGAGGGCAATGCGCTTCATTGATCAGAGACTGTTATCGGTTGCGATAAAAAACAATCGCTCTTTTCAATTTGTCTGCTGTGCTAAGCACATCAGCGAATAGGGAGAGTCCTGAATGTCGAAGAAGCTCTATCCGGATGCCAATGCCGCGCTCGATGGCCTGCTGCGCGATGGCCTGCTGATTGCCTGTGGCGGTTTCGGCCTGTGCGGCATCCCCGAACGCCTGCTCGACGCGGTGCGCGATTCTGGCGTCAAGGACCTGACCTTCGCCTCGAACAATGCCGGGATCGACAACGAGGGCATCGGCAA
>JBKBUD010000040.1:0-19325 GCA_046290865.1 Novosphingobium sp.
GCAATGGCAGCCGCATACCGGAACCTGCGAAACGCTGGCAAACCAGCAAAAGTCGCCCTCGTTGCCATCATGCGAAAACTCGTCACAGCTCTCAACGCCATGATCCGAAACAAACAACAATGGGCTGCCGCCTAGACGGTTGCTCCCCGTTTGTCCTGCGGGAAAACGGGGAGGATCTGGTTGCCTGATCTCCATTTGTCGCAAAAGTCATTCAGGACGGGTGGTTATCGGTTCCTTTACCGTGTCGTCACACACACTCTTAGCGCAGCAGGGTTTAGGACGGGGGCGTGGAGAACGGCACCGATTGTCCCCGGCGCCGTCAGAGAGTTGAGGTACCATGCTGCGTTTTGCGCCCCGTTACGGGATCATTTCCCCCTGCCTGTCACGCTCGATCCGGGGGCGGCACTTGCGGGCGGTGAATGACAATGCGGAAAGCTGGAGCGGTTCGTGGGCGCAACTCGGCGAAGCGATGGACACCGCGCTGCGGCTGTTTGCGGCACATGGCTTTTCGGCGGCGGCACGGGCTCGCGATGCGGCGGTGATCGCCGAGCGCAGTGGCGAGCAAAACCGCGTGGATTTTTGGGTCGAGGTCTGCGCGACGCTCGACCGGCGCATGGCGCGGGACTTCATGAAGCGGCGACAGAGCTGATCTGCATTTGGCGAGTTTGCGGAGAGGAAAAGCGCAAATGGGGGCCCCGGTGGAAACGCCGGGGCCGTTTTGCTGACCTGGTGCGGTGCCCACCCCGCTGCGACTAGGTTCGCCTGCGGCTCTCCAAGTCTCGCGGCCCTCCCGCCTGCGGGAGGGCAAGGTCACTCTTTTCAACTCCCCTCCCGCAGGCGGGAGGGGTTGAGGGTGGGTATTGAGAAACAGCTTTTTGCTATTGCGAACTGTTATCGGAAAAACCCGGAAACCAGCCGTTTTTCGCGGTTGCATTCGTGTGCGTGGGGGCCTAGGGCGCGATTCATTCTGCCAGAACTTTCCTGTCTCGCGGGGCACGGGAAGGCTTGGGCGAAAGCTCTGCTGGCATCTGTATGCTTGTCCCCGCGAACGGGAAAGGACCGTAGAGCATGGCACGCAAGAAGATCGCGCTGATCGGCGCGGGCAATATCGGGGGCACCCTTGCCCACCTCGCCGCCCAGAAGGAACTGGGTGACATCGTCCTGTTCGACGTGGTCGAAGGCGTGCCGCAGGGCAAGGCGCTCGATCTGTCGCAGTGCGGTCCGGTCGAAGGCTTCGACGCCAAGATCACCGGCACCAACGACTATGCCGACATTGCCGGTGCCGACGTGATCATCGTGACCGCCGGTGTCGCCCGCAAGCCCGGCATGAGCCGCGACGACCTGCTCGGCATCAACCTCAAGGTGATGAAGGCCGTTGGCGAAGGCATCCGCGACAACGCACCCGACGCGTTCGTCATCTGCATCACCAACCCGCTCGACGCGATGGTCTGGGCGCTGCGCGAATTCTCCGGCCTGCCGCACAACAAGGTCGTCGGCATGGCAGGCGTGCTCGACTCGGCACGCTTCAGCACGTTCCTGGCATGGGAATTCGGGGTCTCGATCCGCGACGTGAACACTTTCGTGCTCGGTGGCCACGGCGACACCATGGTGCCCGTCACCCAGTACTCGACCGTCAACGGCATTCCGGTGCCGGATCTGGTCAAGATGGGCCTTTCGACCCAGGAGAAGATCGACGCGATCGTGCAGCGCACCCGTTCGGGCGGCGGCGAGATCGTCGGCCTGCTCAAGACCGGCTCGGCTTTCTACGCGCCTGCCGCTTCGGGCATCGCCATGGCCGAAGCCTACCTCAACGACCAGAAGCGCATCCTGCCTTGCGCTGCCTACGTCGATGGCCAGTACGGCGTTGACGGCCTCTATGTCGGCGTGCCTGTGATGATCGGCGCGAACGGCGTGGAGCAGGTGATCGAGATCGAACTCGACGACGAAGCCAAGGGCAACCTCCAGGTCTCGGTCGATGCGGTCAAGGAACTGCTGGAAGCGTGCAAGGGCATCGATCCCTCGCTCGCCTGATTTCATCACAAACACAGTTGCGCCCCATCCTCCCCTGGGGCCACCTGACTGCCGAGCCGCCCGTCCCGCAATTCAGCCGTGACGGGTGGCAGACACGGAAAGGAACGACATGAGCATTCTCGTCGACAAGAATACCAAGGTCATCACCCAGGGGATGACGGGCAAGACCGGCAGCTTCCACACGCAGGCCGCGCTTGATTACGGCACGCAGATGGTTGGCGGCGTGACCCCCGGCAAGGGCGGCACCAGCCACATCGGTCTGCCGCAGTTCGACACCGTGGCCGAAGCCAAGGCCGTGACCGGCGCGACCGCTTCGTGCGTCTATGTGCCGCCTTCGGGCTGCGCCGACGCGATCCTCGAGGCGATCGACGCCGAGATGGAACTGATCGTGGCGATCACCGAGGGCGTGCCCGTGCTCGACATGGTCAAGGTCAAGCGCGCGCTGTCGGGTTCGAAGAGCCGTCTGATCGGTCCGAACTGCCCCGGCGTGCTGACGCCGAACCAGTGCAAGATCGGCATCATGCCGGGTTCGATCTTCAAGGAAGGCTCGGTCGGCGTGGTTTCGCGCTCGGGCACGCTGACCTATGAGGCAGTGTTCCAGACCTCGGCCATCGGCCTTGGCCAGACCACGGCTGTCGGCATCGGCGGCGACCCGGTCAACGGCACCAACTTCATCGACGTGCTCGAACTGTTCCTGGCCGACGAGGCCACCAAGTCGATCATCATGATCGGCGAAATCGGCGGTGACGCCGAGGAGCAGGCCGCGCAGTTCCTGATCGACGAGGCCAAGCGTGGACGCAAGAAGCCGATGGCCGGTTTCATCGCGGGCCGCACCGCGCCTCCGGGCCGCCGCATGGGCCACGCCGGCGCCATCGTCTCGGGCGGCAAGGGCGACGCCGAAAGCAAGATCGCGGCGATGGAAGCAGCCGGGATCAAGGTCTCGTCCTCGCCTTCGCTGCTCGGCGAGACGCTCGCCGAAGTGCTGAAGGAACGCGTCTGATCGCGTGACAAGCTACCGCCCGGATAGGCAACCTTGCGTAGGGTGCCGCCGGGCGGATGCTTCAAGATTTTCCGGTAGGCGGCTGAAACGCATACCGCTTGCCGAAGTTACGGATTTTTGCGCGAGCCGCGTGAGCGGTGCGCCTGAAGGGTCGGCTCTGTCCTGAAGCAGAGCGGGAAAATGTCCGAAGCCCCCATCCTCCCCGGGGGGACCAGGAGTTGAACATGGGTTCTGAACTGCACGATTTCGACGTGGATCCGGCTCAGGAAGGTCCGCAGCCCGGCCCTTCGTGGGCCAACAAGCGCTGGCCGATCACCGATGCCGCGGCGGGCGACGACCTGACCCAGGCGATGGACCCGATGGCGCTCAAGCTCGCCATCCAGAAGTCCGCCAAGAAGGGCGGCGCACAGCTGGACGAGGCGGCGCTACAGCAGGCGGCGATGGATTCGATCCGCGCGATGATGCTGATCCGCACCTACCGCGTGCGCGGGCATCTGGCCGCCGATCTCGACCCGCTGGGCCTTGCCCGCCAGAAGCTCCCGGCCGACATCTCGCCCGAATACCACGGCTTCACCGCCGCGGACATGACCCGCAAGATCTACCTCGGCGGCGCGCTCGGCCTGGAATGGGCGACCGTGAACGAGCTGGTCGCGATCCTGCGCGCCAACTACTGCGGCCACATCGGCTTCGAATACATGCACATCGCCGACGTGGAGGAGCGCCGCTTCATTCAGGACCGCATCGAGGGCGGTGACAAGTCGGTCGACTTCACCCCCAACGGCAAGAAGGCGATCCTCGCTGCCGTGGTGCGTGGCGAACAGTACGAGAAGTTCCTCGGCAAGAAGTACGTCGGCACCAAGCGCTTCGGCCTCGACGGCGGGGAATCGATGATCCCGGCGCTCGAAGCGGTGATCAAGTACGGCGGCCAGCTGGGCGTCAAGGAGATCGTCTACGGCATGGCCCATCGCGGCCGCCTCAACGTTCTCGCCAACGTGATGGCCAAGCCCTACCGCGTGATCTTCCACGAGTTCTCGGGCGGCAGCGCCAATCCGCAGGACGTGGGCGGATCGGGCGACGTGAAGTATCACCTCGGCACCTCGACCGACCGCGAGTTCGACGGGACCAAGGTGCACATGAGCCTTGTGCCCAACCCTTCGCACCTCGAGACGGTCGACCCGATCGTGCTCGGCAAGGTGCGCGCGCAGCAGGTGTTCCGCGACGACATCGGTGATGATGTCGGCCCCGACGCGCGCCACAAGCAGGTGCTGCCGGTGCTGATCCACGGCGACGCCGCGTTTGCAGGCCAGGGCATCGTGTGGGAGTGCTTCGGCCTTTCGGGCGTGCGCGGCTACAACACCGGCGGCTGCATCCACTTCATCATCAACAACCAGATCGGCTTCACCACCTCGCCGCAGTTCTCGCGCGGGTCGCCGTACCCCTCGGACGTGGCCAAGGGCGTGCAGGCGCCGATCCTGCACGTGAACGGCGACGATCCCGAAGCAGTGACCTTCGCCTGCAAGATGGCGATCGACTACCGCCAGAAGTTCGGCCGCGACATCGTGATCGACATGTGGTGCTATCGCCGCTTCGGCCACAACGAAGGCGACGAGCCTTCGTTCACGCAGCCGCTGATGTACGCGAAGATCCGCCAGCATCCCGGCGTCAGCGACATCTACGCCAAGCGCCTCGTCGGCGAAGGCGTGATCGACGCCAACTACAAGGGCGAGATCGAGAGCCACTTCGTGGCGACGCTGGAGACCGAGTTCGAGGCGGCCAAGGGCTACAAGGCCAACGAGGCCGACTGGTTCGGCGGTCGCTGGTCGGGCTTCAACAAGCCGGCCGATCCGGTCACCGCGCGCCGCAACGTCGGCACCGGCATCGACCAGAAGCTGTTCGACAGCCTCGGTCGCACACTGACCACGGTTCCGGCCGACCTTACCGTCCACAAGACGCTGGGCCGCGTGATCGACGCCAAGCGCGAGATGTTCACGAGCGGACAGGGCTTCGACTGGGCGACCGGCGAGGCTCTGGCGTTCGGCAGCCTCGTGTCCGAAGGCTATGGCGTGCGTCTTTCGGGCCAGGACTGCGGCCGCGGCACCTTCAGCCAGCGCCACGCGGTGTGGGTCGACCAGACCGACGAGCGCAAGTACGTGCCGCTCAAGACACTGCCGCATGGCACGTTCGAGGTGCTGGATTCGACGCTTTCGGAATATGGCGTGCTCGGCTTCGAGTATGGCTATGCCAGCGCCGACCCCAAGAGCCTGGTGCTGTGGGAAGCGCAGTTCGGCGATTTCGCCAACGGCGCGCAGATCGTGATCGACCAGTACATCGCCGCATCCGAAGCCAAGTGGCTGCGCGCCAACGGCCTCGTCATGCTGCTGCCGCACGGGTACGAAGGACAGGGTCCGGAGCACTCGTCGGCGCGCATGGAACGCTATCTGCAGCTCTGCGCCGAAGACAACATCCAGGTGTGCAACATCACCACGCCGGCCAACTACTTCCACGTGCTGCGCCGGCAGATGCACCGTCCGTTCCGCAAACCGCTGATCATCATGACGCCCAAGAGCCTGCTGCGCCACCCGCTGGCAAAGTCGGTCGCTTCGGACTTCATCGGCGACGGCCACTTCATGCGCATCCTGTCGGACATCAATCCGGCAGCCGACAAGGATACCCGCAAGGTCATCCTGTGTTCGGGCAAGGTCGCCTATGACCTGATCGAAGCGCGCGATGCGGCCGGAATCACCGACACGCAGATCATCCGCCTTGAACAGCTCTACCCCTTCCCCGGCGAGCCGCTGGCCCTGCGCCTGTCGCGCATGACCAACCTCGAGGAAGTGGTTTGGTGCCAGGAAGAGCCGCGCAACAACGGTTCGTGGTTCTTCGTCGAGCCGCTGATCGAGGAATCGCTGAAGGCTGCCAAGAGCAAGGTTGCCCGCCCACGCTATGCCGGCCGTGCCGCGGCGGCATCGCCCGCCACGGGCCTCGCCAGCCGCCATGCCAGCGAGCAAGGCGCGCTGGTCGCCGACGCGCTGGGTCTGTCGGTCCGTGGCGAGATCCGCCGTCAAAAGAAGAACTGATTTTCCTTCTCCCCGAGGAACATGAATTATGTCGATTGAAGTGAAGGTTCCGACGCTGGGTGAAAGCGTCAGCGAAGCTACCGTTGGCCAGTGGCTGAAGAAGCCCGGCGAGGCCGTGGCGCTGGACGAGCCGATCGTCAGCCTCGAGACCGACAAGGTCGCGGTCGAGGTTCCGGCTCCGGCCGCAGGCGTGCTCGGCGCGCTGGTTGCCAACGAGGGCGATACGGTGAATGTCGGCGCGCTGCTCGCGCTGATCGAGGACGGCGTGGTCGTGGCCGGAGCGCAGACCCCTGCCCCGCGCACCGAGGCGCCGGTTGCGGCAGCTTCGGAAGCGCCCGCTGCGGCTCCGGCAGCAGTTGCCGCGCCTTCGGGCGATGCCGCCGCGCTTTCGCCGGCCGTGCGTCGTGCGATCCTCGAGTACGGCATCGATCCCTCGACCGTGAAGGGTACCGGCAAGGACGGCCGCCTGACCAAGGAAGACGTGATGGCAGCGGCGGCGGCCAAGCAGGCCTCGCCCGCTCCTACGGTTTCGGCTCCGGCGGCGGCACCTGCTGCGGCAGTCTCCGGTGGTCGCAACGAAGAGCGCGTGAAGATGACGCGCCTGCGCCAGACCATCGCCAAGCGCCTCAAGAGCGCGCAGGAAACCGCTGCCCTGCTCACCACGTTCAACGACGTGGACATGAGCGCGGTGATGGAAGCGCGCGCCAAGTACAAGGACGTGTTCGAGAAGAAGCACGGCGTGAAGCTGGGCCTGATGTCGTTCTTCGCCAAGGCTTCGGTGCTGGCGCTGAAGGACATCCCGGCAGTCAACGCGCAGATGCAGGGCGATGAGATCGTCTACTTCGACTACGTCGATATCTCGGTCGCGGTCTCGGCCCCCAACGGGCTGGTCGTGCCGGTGGTGCGCGATGTCGACAAGATGAGCTTCGCCGATATCGAGAAGGCGATTGCCAACTACGGCAAGGCCGCGCGCGACGGCACGCTGACCATGGCCGACATGGCGGGCGGCACCTTCACCATCTCCAATGGCGGCGTGTTCGGCGGCCTGATGTCGACCCCGATCATCAACCCGCCGCAGTCGGCCGTGCTTGGCCTGCACCGCATCGAGGACCGCCCGGTCGTCCGCAATGGCGAGATTGTGGTGCGCCCGATGATGTACATCGCGCTGTCCTACGACCATCGCATTATTGACGGACGCGAGGCGGTAACGGCACTGAAGACGATCAAGGAAGCGATCGAGGATCCGACGCGTCTGCTGATCGATCTTTGATTTGTAACGATACCTTCGTCATTCCCGCGCAGGCGGGAATCCACTTCCCGGCGTTGTTGCTGGATTCCCGCCTTCGCGGGAATGGCGAAAAGCTGGTAGTGACAAGTTCGGTTTGCTGAACGGCAGTCACGCAATGGAGCCGGAAAATGGCTGAATACGATTACGACGTCCTTGTCATCGGTGCTGGCCCCGGCGGCTATGTCGCAGCGATCCGTGCGGCGCAGCTGGGCCTCAAGACCGCTTGTGCCGAAGGGCGCGAGACGCTGGGCGGGACCTGCCTCAACGTTGGCTGCATTCCGTCCAAGGCGCTGCTGCACGGGTCGGAGAAGTTCGACGAGGCCGTCAACGGGACGTTCGCAACTTACGGCATCAAGACCGGCAAGGTCGAACTCGATCTTTCCGCAATGCAGGCGCAGAAGGCGGATTCGGTAAAGGGCCTGACCGGCGGCATCGAGTTCCTGTTCAAGAAGAACAAGGTGACCTGGCTCAAGGGCTACGCTGCGTTCGAGGACGCGCACAGCGTGACCGTGGCTGGCCAGAAGGTGACCGCGAAGAACATCGTGATCGCCACCGGTTCGAGCGTGACGCCGCTGCCTGGCGTGACCGTGGACAATGATGCGGGCGTGATCGTGGACTCGACCGGCGCGCTGGCGCTGAACCGCGTGCCGAACCACATGGTGGTGATCGGCGGCGGCGTGATCGGGCTTGAGCTTGGCTCGGTGTGGCGTCGTCTCGGTGCCAAGGTCACGGTCGTGGAATTCCTCGACCAGTTGCTGCCCGGCATGGACGGCGACGTGCGCAAGGAAGCGGCCAAGATCTTCAAGAAGCAGGGCATGGACATCAAGCTCGGCACCAAGGTGACGGGCGTTGCTGTTGATGGCGGAAAGGCCACGCTGACCGTCGAACCGGCGAAGGGCGGCGAGGCTGCGACCATCGAGGCCGATTGCGTGCTGGTGGCGATCGGGCGTCGGCCCAATGTCGACGGCCTTGGGCTGGACAAGATCGGTCTGGAACTGAACGCACGCGGGCAGATCGAGACCGACCATGACTTTGCCACCAAGATTCCCGGCGTCTGGGCGGTGGGCGACGTGATCCCCGGACCCATGCTGGCGCACAAGGCCGAGGACGAAGGCATTGCCGTGGCCGAGAACATCGCCGGGCTGACCGGCATCGTGAACCACGACGTGATTCCGGGCGTGGTCTACACGATGCCCGAGTTTGCGGGCGTTGGCCTGACCGAAGAAGCGGCCAAGGAAAAGGGCGAGATCAAGGTCGGCAAGTTCCCGATGCTCGCCAACAGCCGCGCGAAGACCAACCATGAGCCGGACGGCTTCGTGAAGGTCATCTCGGACGCCAAGACCGACCGCGTGCTGGGCGTGTGGTGCATCGCGAGCGTCGCCGGCACGATGATCGCGCAGGCCGCGCAGGCGATGGAGTTCGGCGCGACCAGCGAGGATATCGCCTATACCTGCCACGCGCACCCGACCCATTCGGAAGCGCTGAAGGAAGCGGCGATGGCGGTGACAGGCAAGCCGATCCACATCTGATCGCGCTGGCCTCGTGCCAATGACAGGGGCCGTCCTTCGGGGCGGCCCTTTTCGTTTGGGCGCAAGCATTTGGCGTTGCAGCGTGACATCTGCCCCCTGCCCTGCTAGCGGCCGAACGGAATAAGGAAAGCAGACGAATAACATGGCAGGATACAAGGAACCGGGTCTTGGCGACCGTCGCGATGCTTCGGCACAGGCGCGCGCCAAGGCGATCGAAGCGCTGAAGGCCAAGGCGAAGGCGCCGGTCGATCCGGCAGTGCTGGCAGAAAAGCTTGCGCGCGCCGAGGCCAAGGAAAGGGCCGAGGCGGAAAAGCGCGAAGCGGCGCGGCTGAAGCGCGAGGAAGAGAAGGCGGAAAAGGCAAGGCTCGCGGCCGAAAAGGCCAATGTACCGGCGCCGCCAAGCAAGGAAGAACTGGAAGCCGCGCAGAAGGCGGCGCGCGATGCGCGCTACGCCGCCCGCAAGGCGCGGAAGAAGTAGGCGTTGGACACGCCCCTTCCGGTTCAGGAAACCTCACCCAAGGCCAGTTTCCCTTTGGAGACGCTCGAGGCCCCGATGTGGGAGCTTGAGGATGGCGACGAACTGATCGACACATGCCGCGTGCCCGATGGCGCGCGGCTGCGGCTGGTGCGCAATGGCGAGGACTTCGTCATCCTGCTCGACCGCAACGAGCTGATGAGCACCGATGTCTGCGCTTCGGAAGTGCAGCTGGCGGAGATGACCTGCGCGCGCCTCGCAGGGCGTACGGACTTGCAGATGCTGATCGGCGGCTACGGCCTCGGCTTCACGCTGCGCGCCGCGCTGGCAGTGCTCGGCCCCAGGGCGGGCGTGACCGTTGCGGAAATCGTGCCGGAAATCGTCACCTGGGCGCTGGGCCCGATGGCGCGGCTGACTGCGGGATGCCTCGACGATCCGCGCGTGCAGCTGGTCCATGACGACGTGGCGATGCTGATCGATGCAGCGCAGGGTGGCTATGACGCGATCCTGCTTGATGTCGACAATGGGCCGGAAGGGCTGACGCGGGCGATCAACGGCTGGCTCTACTCGCCCGATGGGCTGCAGGCGGCGGCGCGAGCGCTGCGGCCGGGCGGGATTCTGGCGGTGTGGTCGGCGTTCCAGGACCCGGCGTTCGTGGCACTGCTCGAAGCGGCCGGATTCAGCGTCGAAGTCGCCAGCGTGGACGCGGGCGAGGAACCGCAGGCCGGGCGCGAGCCGCTGCATCACGTGATCTTCTTCGCGACGAAAGCCTGAAGCTTTCATTTGTGCCCTGCGGCTGCTGACGGTAACCGCAGGGTTTGAATCGAAGGAGTGCCACGATGGCCATCAAGCTGACCCTGACCGAAGACGAGACCGAAATCCTGATCGATGCGCTGGAAGCCGATCTCGAAGGCTATGTCGAGGCGGCCAAGGAAGCGCGCGGCAACAACAACCGCGAAGACGTGAAGACCTTCACCGAAGCGGCGACGCGCATCCAGGAACTCAAGGGCAAGCTGGAAGCGCTGCTGGGCAACTGAGCCCATGCGCATCGCGCGAGCTTTGGGCCTGCGCTATCCCATAGTGCAGGCGCCGATGGCGGGGACCTCCACCCCCGCCCTCGCCGCTGCAGTGCGCGAGGCGGGTGCGTTGGGCTCCATCGCGGTGGGTGCCGTCGATGCGGCGGTGGCGCGGGCGATGGTCGCGGACTTGCGCACCAGGACGGACAAGCCGTTCAATGTGAATGCTTTCGTGCACCGGCGCGCACTGCGTGACGAGGCGATGGAGCGGGAGTGGATCGCGGCGATGACGCCGTTGTTCGCGCGGTTCGACGTGGCGCCGCCAGCGCACCTGCGCGAGATCTACCGTTCGCTCAATGACGATCCGGATATGCTGGCAGTGCTGGTCGAGGCTGCGCCTGCGGTGGTGAGCTTTCATTTCGGCCTGCCCTCGCCCGAGGCCATTGCCGCGCTGAAGGCGCGCGGGTGCCTGCTTGTGGCGAGTGCGACCTCGCTTGATGAGGCCTTGGCGGTGCAGGCTGCGGGAATCGATGCGATCGTGGCGCAGGGGATCGAAGCCGGGGGTCATCGCGGGGTGTTCGATCCAGCGGCGCCTGACGAGCAGCTCACGACACTCGAACTGGTCAGGTTGCTTGCCGCGCAGATCGACTTGCCGATCATTGCCGCGGGCGGGATCATGGACGGTGCCGATGTTCGGCAGGCGCTGGGCGCGGGTGCAGACGCGGTGCAGATGGGGACGGCCTTCGTCGCTTGCCCGGAAAGCGCGGCCGACGACGGGTATCGTGCGGTTTTGGCCAGCGCTGCGGGGACGACATTGACCGATGCGATCTCGGGCCGACCGGCGCGGTGCCTCGACAACCGCTTTGTTGCATGGGGAGCGCAGACCAGGGCAAGCGCGCCCGGCTATCCGATGACCTACGACGCCGGCAAGGCGCTGATTGCGGCCGCCAAGGCTGCGGGCGAGGATGGCTGGGGGGCGCATTGGGCGGGTAAGGCATTTGCGCGGGCGCGAGCCATGCCTGCCGGTGACCTTGTGGCCGCGCTGGCGCGGGAGGCCGGGTTCGATGCCTGACATGCCCTCTGCCGACCTTTCCGCACTGATCGGGCTGCTCGACCTTGCGGGCATTGCCGTGTTCGCGCTGACCGGGGCACTGCTGGCGGCGCAACTCAGGCAGACCTTCGTGACAATGGCGTTCTTTGCGCTCGTCACAGGTGTTGGCGGTGGGTCGGTGCGCGATCTGCTGATCGGCGCGCCGGTGTTCTGGGTGCGCGATCCGTGGGTTGCCCCGGTGTGCCTTGGCGTGGCGCTGGTGGCGTGGTTCACGCCGCATCGCTGGTGGGAGCAGCCAGTCAAAAATTGGCCAGTTCTGGAGTGGGCCGACGCGGCGGGGCTTGGCGCCTATGCGGTGCTGGGGACGGCCAAGGCGCTGGCCTTTGGCGTGGCGCCGGTGCCTGCGGTGCTGATGGGGGTGATCACCGGGTGCGTCGGCGGGATCATCCGCGACGTGCTGGCGGGAAGGCCTTCGATCCTGATGCGACCGGAGCTTTACGTGACGGCGGCGGCGCTTTCGGCAGGCGTCTGCGCAGGGGGTGCGGCGCTTGGGCTGGACAAGGGGATCGTCTGGCCGGTGGCGGCGGTTGCAGGGTTTGCGCTCAGGGGCGCGGCGATCTGGTGGAAGCTGGGGTTGCCGGTATACACTTCTGGCGAACGCACCGGCGACTGAGGCCCCCGCCTTCGCGGGGGCGCATGTCCTCGTACCTTACCCGATCATTTCAACGACGACCTTGCCCATAGCCTGGCGGTTTTCGAGCAGGGCGATGGCTTCGCGGCCCTGATCGAGCGTGTATCGCTGCGAGACGCGGGGGTTGATCTTGCCGGCCTTGAGCAGGGCGAAGAGTTCCTCGACCTCGGCCTTGAAGGCGGCAGGTTCGCGCGCGGTCCATGCGCCCCAGAACACGCCGCAGACGTCGCAGGACTTGAGCAGGGTGAGGTTGAGCGGGAGCTTGGCGATGCCGGCGGGGAAGCCGACGACGAGGAAGCGGCCTTCCCAGGCGATGGCGCGCAGGGCGGGTTCCGAATAGTCGCCGCCGACGATGTCGTAGACGATGTCTGCGCCGTTGGGGCCGCAGGCTGCCTTGAACTGCTCGGCCAAGGCCTTGGACTGGGCCTTGTCGAACGGCGGGCGACCATAGATCACGACATCATCGGCACCGGCTTCGCGGGCGACCTGCGCCTTTTCCTCGCTGGAGACGGCAGCGACGACGCGGGCGCCGAAGGCCTTGGCGAGTTCGACGGCGGAGAGGCCGACGCCGCCTGCCGCGCCGAGGACCAGCACGGTATCACCCGCCTTGATGTGGCCGCGATCCTTCAGTCCGTGGATGGTGGTGCCGTAGGTCATCAGGAGGGAGGCGCCGGTGGCATAATCGACGCCATCGGGCAGCGCGAAGAGGCGAGCGACGGGGGCAATGACCTTCTCGGCAAGTCCGCCGTTGCCGATCATCGCGATCACGCGGTCACCAACGTTCCACCCGGTGACGCCCTCGCCGAGGGCCTCGATCTGGCCTGCCAGTTCGCTGCCCGGCGCATAGGGACGCTCGGGCTTGAACTGGTAGAGATCGCGGATCATCAGGGTGTCGGGGAAGTTGATCGAGCAGGCGTGGACGCGCACAAGGACTTCGCCTTTGCCCGGTACCGGATCGGGCAGTTCGTCCATGACCAGCGTTTCGGGGCCGCCCGCGGCGTGGGTGCGCAGAGCCTTCATTCAACTTCTCCCAGTGCTTTGCGGATTCGATCCGCTCGACATCAGGGAAGCAAGTTTTGCGCGGCTTGGGAAGCCCCGTTAAGCGCGCAGTTAAGCTGCCGCTACGGCATCCGTGCCGCGTGCGAGGAAGGGCAGGCTGTCACGCATCTTCGCCTCATGCGTGGCGATGGCGTCACCACGCGCCATGGTCAGGCCGACTTCGTCGAGACCGTTCAGCAGGCAGTGCTTGCGGAACGGGTCGATCTCGAAGGTGAAGCGATCCTGGAACGGGGTGGTCACCGTCTGGGTTTCAAGGTCGATCGAGACGGGGTCGGTCTGCGCGACTTCCATCAGCCGGTCGATCGCTTCCTGCGGCACGACGACGGTGAGGATGCCGTTCTTGAAGGCGTTGCCCGAGAAGATGTCGGAGAACGAAGGTGCGATCACCGCCTTCACGCCCATGTCGCCCAGCGCCCAGGCGGCGTGTTCACGGCTGGAGCCGCAGCCGAAGTTGTCGCCCGCGATCAGGATCGGCGAGCCCGAGAATTCGGCGCTGTCAAAGATGTTGTCGGGATCTTCGCGCAGGGCTTCGAACGCCCCCTTGCCGAGACCCTGACGCGTGATCGTCTTGAGCCACTTGGCAGGGATGATCACGTCGGTATCGACGTTCTTGCGGCCGAACGGGATGGCCCGTCCTTCGATCTGCTTCACCGGTTCCATGGCCGTCGCTATAGCTTGCGCGATAGGCGATGCAATGCCCGTTTTTGGGGCACTCTGGCGCAATATAGTTGCGTGTCGGAGAGGTTGTGAATTCCGACATGATGGGCGGCGTGTGCGCAGGGCCCGCGTCCCACAGTCCCGGCTGTGTCGCACGGCAGTTGCGCTGCTGAGAGGTCATGGGTCCCGGCCTTCGCCGGGATGACGTGGATTTTTGCTTTGCTGCTCGTCACCCCGGCGGAGGCCGGGGCCCACGTCGCCAGCAGTCCGTCAATCGGTCTCGGGCGTTTCGACCGGCGGGGCCTTGGGTTCGGTCTTCTCTGCGCGTTCCTTGCGGCGCGAGGCGTAGAGCAGCGCTGCGGCCAGTGCTGCCGAGCCGATTGCCGCGCCCGCCATGGCTGCCTTGCCGGTCCAGTCCGTCTTCTTGGTCACGCTAGAGAACTCCTTCGCTGTGGCTGACAAGATTGGCCGGTCGGGCGGTGATTGCAAGGATCAGTCGAGGAATTTCCGCAGCTTCGTCCATTCCGCAAGCTTGGCTTCGAACGTGAGGGACGCATGGGCGGGGCTACTGGAGGGGAGGCGAATCCGTTCGATGTCCCCTGCCCCGGCCAGTTGCGGCGTGCCGATGCTGGCGGATTTGGCGCCGTTGAAGGCGACGCAGCGCAGGGACGGGAGCGAGGTCGCGAGGGTTGCCAACGGGTTCGGAGCGACATCGCGGATGGCGGTGTCGAGACTGCCCGAGCGTGTGGCCGAGCCGATCGAGTCCCACAGGCCAACGCGGTGGGCGAGCAGAGTTTCGAGGCGCTGGGTGTAGTCCTGCGCGACGAGATCGACGTCGATCACTGCGCCGACCAGCCGCCAGAACTGGTTGCGCGGGTTGGCGTAGTAGCGCGCGGCAGCGAGGCTCGCTTCGCCGGGCAAGCTGCCGAGGATGAGGACGCGGGTGTGCTGGTCGACGACGGGAGCGAAGGAGGACTTGCGGTCGGTCACGCTGGCGCTGGCGCGATGTCGTTCTTGGCCGCCTCGTCCTTCGCAGGCGTACCGCAGGTCATGCAGAAGCGGAAGAAGGCCATCTTGCGGGTGTTGCAGCTGTGGCAGTGGTCGAACAGGGTCATGCCGCAGTGGACGCAGAAGTTGGCCTCGGCATCGCCGGTGGTGGAGATCGGGCGGTCGCAACCGGGGCAGACCTTGGCGGCCATCTTCTTGAAGGCCTCGTCATGGCTGACGCGGGCGCGGCGTTCCTTCTCGGCCTGCGCCTCGACCTCCTGCCGGTGCGCGAGATAGGCGCGCATGTTCTTGATCAGGAAGTGTCCGGCGGCGAAAGTCAGGATGATGCCGACGGCGTAGCGGATGTAGCCGCCATAGCTCGGCAGATAGGGGACGAGTTCGACGAAGAACACGAAGACGGCGGCGAGGACGAAGCCGCGCATCAGCGGCCAGTGATCGCTCTTGCGCTTCTTTACGACCATCCATGCCGCTGCGGCGAGCATCGGCAGGGTGATGGCCAAGCGTAGGCCGAAGACGCGCAGTTCCTGCCAGAACATCGCGCGTTCCTGCGCGGGGATGGCGTCATTGATCAGGCGGTTTTCCTCGAGGCGCAGCGCGTTCTCGCGCTGGTCGAGCGGGGTGCGCTGGTTCTCGAGAGCGGCGATTGCCTGCTGGATGCTGCGCTCGTTGGCCTTGAGCTGTTCGAGTTCGCGGGTGCGGGCGAGGACTTCTGGGTCTTGCGCCGGATTGGTGGTGGCGGTGCGGGCGGCGATCCACGCCTTGAAGGTTTCGTTGGCAGTGCTAGACTGGCGCTGGGCCTGATCCAATTGGAGGCGCTGGATTTCCAGCTTGTCGTCGATGGCGGTCTTGCTGTCGCCGATCTTGCGGATCTCGTCGCGGACCTGCCGGATGGCGGGGGTGTCGTCGGCGGGGGCGGTGTAGACCTGTTCCTCGACCATCGGCAGATCGCCGATCACAAGGTTGCCGAGGCCGACGATGAAGCCGGCGAAGACGATGGAAACTGCCCAGAGTACCCCGCGATAGACGCGTTCGGGCACGCGCACGCCCTTGATCATGTCCATGGCTCACCCCTCCTTTGTTTGGGGAGAGGCTAAGCGTCGGGCACGGCGTTGTAAATCGGGAGCGGTTACTTCTGGACGAGCGGGCTGACGGGATCGCGGGTGGATTCCCATTGCTGCCACTTGTCGCCGAGACCGGGGTGGTCGAGCGCGCCTTCGCGCATGGCAGCGGCGGCTTGTGCGGCGGGGAGCGGCGGGAGCGGGCCGTTGTCGCCGAGCATGAGTTCGTCGCCGAGCAGGCGGAAGTCCTGCGGGCCGGGGCGGAAGGCCTGCACCACGGTCATCACGCTGCCGCCGTACTGGACAACGTCGATGACCAGCGCATCGACATCGCCGGTCGGCGTCTCGACCTTGACCTGGCGGGCGATGGCGCAATCGGGCCATTGCGACGCGCCGCCGGTGATGAAGGCGCGGGCGGCGTCATCCTGATCCTTCGCGGTCACACCCTCGAAGGTCTGCATCTGGCGGTTACCGTCAGCGCGCATGCACAGCGACTGCGGCTGGTAGTGACCGCCGGGCGGCAGGTCCGACGCGGTCCAGAACGCATGGGCCATGAGGAACCCTGCGAGCTGGAGCGCGGCTGTCGGAAGGCCTGCCACGGGCGTGTCAGCCGATCAGCTTGCGCACGTCGGTCAGGCGACCGGTGACGGCAGCGGCGGCGGCCATGGCGGGGCTGACGAGGTGAGTGCGGGCGCCCGGGCCCTGCCGTCCGACAAAGTTGCGGTTCGAGGTGGAGGCGCAGCGTTCGCCCGCCGGCACCTTGTCCGGGTTCATGCCGAGGCAGGCCGAGCAACCGGGTTCGCGCCATTCGAAACCGGCTTCGGTGAAGACCTTGTCGAGCCCTTCGTCTTCGGCCTGCTTCTTGACGAGGCCGGAGCCGGGGACGACGATGGCCCACTTCACGTTGTCGGCCTTCTTGCGGCCCCTGAGGATCGCGGCGGCGGCGCGCATGTCTTCGATGCGGCTGTTGGTGCACGAGCCGATGAAGATGTTCTGGACCTCGACATCTTCCATGCGCTGGCCGGGGGTCAGGCCCATGTAGGCGAGGCTGGCCTTGGCGGCTTCCTGCTTGGAAGGGTCGGCAAAGCTTTCCGGTGCGGGAACGAGGCCGCTGATCGGCAGGACGTCCTCGGGGCTGGTACCCCAGGTGACCGAGGGGGCGATGTCCTTGGCGTCGATCACCACGACCTTGTCGTAGGTGGCGCCGGGATCGGTGGCGAGGCTCTTCCACCAGGCTACGGCCTTGTCCCAGTCCTCGCCCTTGGGCGCGTAGGGGCGGCCCTTGAGGTAGGCGAAAGTCTTTTCGTCGGGGGCGCAGAGCCCTGCACGCGCGCCGTGTTCGATGGCCATGTTGGAAATGGTCAGGCGGCCCTCGATGGACAGGTCGCGGATGACCTGCCCGGTGTATTCGATGACCGAGCCAGTTCCGCCCGCCGCGCCAAGCACGCCGGTGATGTGCAGGACGACGTCCTTGGCGGTGACGCCGGGCATCAGGGTGCCTTCGACGCGCACTTCCATCGACTTCGACTGCTTGAGCAGCAGGGTCTGCGTGGCGAGCACATGCTCGACCTCGCTGGTGCCGATGCCGAAGGCGAGTGCGCCAAGGCCGCCGTGGCAGGCGGTGTGGCTGTCACCGCAGACGATGGTCGCGCCGGGGAGCGAGAAGCCCTGCTCCGGACCGACGACGTGGACGATGCCCTGCTCGGCGTCGGCGTCGCCGATGTAGCGGATGCCGAATTCCGGCGCGTTGCGCTCAAGTGCTTCGAGCTGCTGTGCGCTTTCCGGATCAGCGATAGCCACGCGCTGGCCATCGGCGGTGCGGCGCGCGGTGGTCGGCAGGTTGTGATCGGGCACCGCAAGCGTGAGATCGGGGCGGCGCACCTTGCGACCGGCGGCGCGCAGGGCCTCGAACGCCTGCGGGCTGGTCACTTCGTGGACGAGGTGACGGTCGATATAGATGAGCGCGGTGCCATCGTCGCGCTGTTCGACAACGTGGGCGTCCCAGATCTTCTGGTAGAGCGTGCGGGGGGTTGCGGTGTTCGACATGGTGCAAGCGGTTAGGCCCGCCCTTCCCGCAATTCAAGCAGGAAAGGGCGGGCCAAGGTGCCTCGAGGCGTAATTTTGTTACGCCTTTCGGGCATTATCCGCCAATCGATCAGCCGCGCTGGCCGTCACGGTCCGCCCGCTCGGCGCGGAGACGATTGTGGACCTGTGCAACCTTGCGTTCGAGGTTGCGGTATTCGCCAGCCGACAGGCCGCGATGGGCGGCGCGGTTGTAGGTGACCTTCAGGTTGTGTACGTCGCGACGCAGGCCGTGGGCTTCGCGCGGGGAGATGGCGCGGTTGCGCTGGGCGCGGTCGATGCGGTTGTCGAGCTGCCAGATGTCGCGGCGGATGTCGGCATTGCGGCCCGGCGTCAGGTAAGCGGCTTCGGCGCGGTTGCTGCCGGGATAGCGGTCACGGTCGTGGGCGAGTGCCGGGGTGGCGACGCCTGCGACGAGGGTGGAAAGGACAACGGCGAGAACGGTCTTGCGCATGGGATAAGCTCCTCATTGGTCTGTGAGGACAAAGTGCCGTCCAGCGGCTGAACCGCAGAAAAACGAGGCGTCGCGACTTTCGGGCAAAATGTAAGAATGTGTCGCGGGGCGCGATGGGTCGGTGTATGGGGGCGCCATGCAGACGCTTGTTGCCCTAGGTATCATCGTGACCACGGTGCTGGTCATGGAATTCGTGGCGTGGTCGAGCCATAAATACGTGATGCACGGCTTCGGCTGGGGCTGGCATCGTGATCACCACGAGCCGCACGACCGGTTCTTCGAGAAGAACGACCTCTACGCGGTGGTTGGTGCGGCGATCTCGATCAGCTTCTTCATGCTGGGTAGCCCGCTGGTGCTGGGTGCGGAGGCGTGGTGGCCGGCGACGTTCATCGGGCTTGGTGTGATGGCCTATGGCGCGATCTATACGCTGGTGCATGACGGCCTCGTCCACCAGCGCTGGTTTCGCTGGGTGCCGAAGAAGGGCTATGCCAAGCGGCTGGTGCAGGCGCACAAGCTGCACCATGCGACGATCGGCAAGGAAGGCGGAGTTAGCTTCGGCTTCATCTTCGCGCGCGATCCGCAGGTGCTGAAGAAGGAACTGCGGGCGCAGCGCGAGCAGGGAATTGCCGTGCTGCGGGACGCGGTGGATTGAGCGGATCGGAATCAACGGGTAAGTAAGCCAGCCTCCCTGTTTTTGCGCAGCACAAATGGGGAGGTGGCATTCGCGCAAGCGAATGACGGAGGGGTCGCTTTCCCCTCCACCACCCGCTGCGCGGGCGGTCCCCCTTGTATCTTGGAAATGGTGCATGATGCGATTGCGGGAGGCTCCGCTAGCGGAGCCTCCCGCCT
>JBKBUD010000041.1:0-19313 GCA_046290865.1 Novosphingobium sp.
GGGTTTGCTGGCTTTCCTTCTCCTCGCGCCATGGACAGGGAAAGGATGGGCGGCTGGGTCTATATCATGGCCGACCGTTACCGAGGCGCCATGTATGTCGGCGTGACGTCGCATATCGCAGCACGCATCCACCAGCACCGTAACGATGTGGGCGCGCAGTATGGCTTGAAACGACTGGTCTGGGCTGAGCGTGGCGACCGGATCGAAGATTGCATCGCGCATGAGAAGCGCCTGAAGCGCTGGCGCCGAGAATTCAAATTCGACCTGATCGAGCGCGGCAATCCTGATTGGCTGGATCTCTACGACGGGATTGTCGGATAGCTTGCCGCTGGAAAGCGGGACCCCGGGTCAAGCCCGGGGTGACGGAAGAGGTTTGGGGGCGTCATGTACTGATGGCAGCTTTGGCGTCGTCTCCGGAACGGCCGGCTTTGAAGCCAATGGGTCGATAGCTGCCGCTGATCCTCCCTGTTTTCACCGCAGGTGCAAATGGGGAGGGGGACCGCCGCCGCAGGCGGGGGTGGAGGGGGTAGGGTCTTTTGCCCCTCCGTCAGCGCTGCGCGCTGCCACCTCCCCTTTTGCACTTCGTGAAAAAGGGGAGGATCTTCGTTGAAGCACTGGCCCTTTTGCACTTCGTGAAAAAGGGGGATCAGAAAGCCCCAATGGCTCACTGGATCAAAACCCGGTTGCGAGGGTTCTGGCGGGGTGATCGCCGTGGAGTTGCCTGACCTTGATCCGCTACCTTCCCGTCCTTGCCGCTGTTGCCCTCCTCCCCTCCCCTGCCCGCGCCGAATGGATGAGCGGGGAGCAGTTGCAGGAGGCGTGCTCGGCCAAGGCGCCGGTCGATCGGGCGATGTGCCTGTCCTATGTGATCGGGGTGCTTGACGGGTTTCGCTCGGCTGAGCGGCCGCCGAAGGTTCCGGACGATGTCAGTGCGGGCCAGGTGCGCGATGTTGTGGCGACATATCTTGCCAAGCATGACGAGGCGCTGGCGCTGCAAGGGCGGATGGTGGTGAAGGGGGCGATTGTCGATGCCTGGCCGGAAATCCAGCCCAAGGCCGCGCCTCCGCCCAAGCGCAAGGCTCCGGCGAAGGCGGTGCGGAAGCGGCGGCGGGGGTAGGTCTTTGCCCCTCCGTCAGCCGCTGGCGCGGCTGCCACCTCCCCATTTGCGCTTCGCGAAAATGGGGAGGATCCTGACGAGGCATTGGCCCATTTGCGCTTCGCGAAAATGGGGAGGATCCTGACGAAGCCTTGGCCCATTTGCGCTTCGCGAAAACGGGGAGGGTCTTCGGATCAGGCCGGTTCCAGCAGGAGGCTGGCGGCGGCGGTGTTGCTGATGGGGATGTGGTAGTTGCGGCTGACCTCGCTCATCGCGACATCGCCCATGGCCCCGCGCGCGGCGATCCAGTTGAGGATTTCGACACCTTGCGTGCCGGCCAGTTCGGCGACTTCCTCGGCGGTGTGGCCGGTCAGAGCATCGGGGTGGGCGGCGAGGTTGTCGAGGCAGAACAGGTCGTAGTCGGGGTTCATGAAGCCGGCGCGGGGGCCGTCCAGCTGGTGCGAGAGGCCGCCGGTGCCGCAGATGAGGATGCGCTCGTCTCCGCCCCACGATTGCAGCGCGCGGTGGACCGCGCGGCCCAGCGCAAGACAGCGCTTGGGGCTCGGCAGCGGGTACTGCACGGTGTTGATGGCGATGGGGATGAGCTTGAGCGGCCATGTCTCGACGCCGGGATAGGCCAGCTCGAACGGGATCGACACGGCATGGTCGACCAGCATCTGCTGGCAGGTGGTGATGTCGAACTCGTCGCGCACCAGGCTGTCGATCAGGTGCCACGACAGCGCGGGGTGGCCCTCGAAGCTCTTGTAGACGGGCAGGCCCCAGCCCTCATCGGCGTTGTCGTAGGACGGGGCGGCGCCGACGGCGAAAGTCGGCATCTTGTCGAGGAAGAAGTTGAGGCCGTGGTCGTTGGAGAAGACGACGGCGACGTCGGGCTTCGCTTCAGCCAGCCATTCGCGGATGGGTGGGAAGCCTTGGAAGAACGGCTTCCAGTAGGGCGTGTCCTGATCGCCGCGCATGATCGCGCCGCCGATGCCGGGGACGTGGCTGGTGAAATAGCCGCCGATGATCTGGGCCATCATGCGTTCTCCTTGGTGGGGATCTTTTTGGCCCATTCGACGAGCATGGCCTTGAAGGCATCGACCGTCATGCCGGTCTGCAGTGCGCCGAGGTCCTGCACGCCGAGGCCGAAGATGCCGGCGAGCTTGGCGAGGTAATAGACGTTGCCGCCGGCATCGAGCATGGCGAGGACGTCGCGGTCGGCCACGGCCTTGCGCTGTTCGGGGGTGAGGTGGAACTTCGCGCAGTAGGCGTCCTCGTCGGCGAGGAAGGCGTCGCGGTTGGCCTTCTCGTTGAACGAGAAGCACATCGCGTTGAGTTCATAGCCGCGCGTGGCAGAGGCGCCGTCGAACAGCGGGATGGCGCGGCGCAGGGCCTGTTCGCGGGTGGCGACGGCGGCGGGCGCGCCTTGTCGAGTATCGTGGGTCATGCATCGAATCTCCCGGCGTGGCCGCGGGGGGCCAGTGCGGATTTCTTATGCAACACATACAATCTCCGCCTTGATCGAGGTCAAAGAACGGTAAGCCAGCGCTAAGTAACGTAACGGAATGTCGGAGATCGCGGTTAACGCGTAGAAGTTGCGGGATGCCAATGTCCAACGCCGAACGCCAGCGCCGCTACCGCCAGCGCCTCAAGGCACGGGCATCGGGCGCGGCAATTGTCGCGCAGGCGCAGCTGGCGGTCGAGCGGGCAGTGCAGGCGCTGTGGGCATACCATGAGCGGCCCTCGCCAACCGGACTGGCATGGGGCGAGATCGACGGGTGCCGGACGCTGGATGCCTATCGTTCCGAACTGGAGCGCTCGCCCGGCAACCTGCTGCAGACCTGCCGGGCATTTCTCCCGGACTTCTCGGGACTTACGCCGGACGAGGCGCATTGCGTGGCAGAAGTGATCGCGCTGGCGGACGTGCTGCGACTTGCCCCGCCGACGTCATTTGCGATTGCCGAGGCTGCCTGACGCGGCAGTCGCCGTCCCGAGACTTGGTTAACGCCCTCTCGCAGCCCCCGAAATCATTGGATTTGCTTGGACTTGATCCATTTCCGACCGTAGTATGGTCCAAAGCGGACCAATCCGCCAAGAGACTGGTCGCAGCGGTTGAGGGAGGTATCTTTCGTGAGGTTGGACGAAGCGCGGCAGGCAAAGCTTGTTCGCCTGCTGGTCGATGCCAGGCGTTCACCCCTGCAGTCGCTGGCGTGGATGGCGGTGCTGCTGGTCGTGCCGACGGTGGTGCGCATGATGCTCGACAACGGCGCGCTCGGCCGGCCGTTCGTGACATATTGGCCGACCCTGCTGATCGCCTCGCTGGCACTCGAACTGCCCTATGCGCTGGCCTATACCGTGATCGCGGCGCTGCTGGCGCAGCGGCTGTTCGGCGGCGAGCTGTGGTTCAAGGAAGTGGACGCGCTGCGCCTGCTGTTCTTCGCCCTGTTCGTGTTCTCGGGCGGGCTGACGGTGTTCATCGGCGGCATGCTGCGCCAGACCATGCGCCGCATCGCCGAGGTCAACGACCAGCAGGAGCACTACAACCGCGAGCTGCGCCACCGCGTGCGCAACATGCTGACGCTGATCCAGGCGCTGGCCTCGCGCGGGCCCAAGGCCGCCTCGCCGCTCGACTTCTACAAGGAATTCAGCCTGCGCATCGAGGGGCTGGCGGCGGCGAGCGACCTGCTGCAGATCGGCGCGGAGGCCGAAGGGCGCCTGCCCCAGCTGGCCCGCCAGACCGTGGCGCCGTTCGACCGCGACGGGCGCATCCGGCTGAGCGGCGAGCCCTGCGTGCTGCCGACTGACGCTTGCATCCCGCTGATCATGGCGCTGCACGAGCTGTGCACCAACGCGGTCAAGCACGGCGCGCTTTCGGGCGAGCGCGGGCATGTCGAGCTGAGCTGGTTCATCGGGCCGGGCGGCACGACGCTCTACCTGCTATGGACGGAGCGCGGCGGCCCCAAGGTCACGCCGCCGTCGCGCGCCGGGATCGGCGTGAAGCTGCTGGCACCGCAGCCGGGGCTCGACGGGGTGGAGCTGAACTTCGATGAGGCCGGGGTCTGGTGCGAAATCCGCATCGAAGGCGCGCGGCTCCTGCACCACCAGAGTTAGCGGGTTCTCGCGGCGGCGGGGGTTCAGGATCCCAAAGCCATGGCGGGGGTCGCACTCCGGCCCTTTCCGCATCCTGCCATCCCGTCATCGGGTGGCCGACCGATTTGCTCCTGCCCGATCTTGCTGCTAGAGGGGCGGGCCATGGGGAAACTGCTGATCCGTCTTGCGATCATCTTCTCGGTCTTCGTGACCGGGATGCATTTCCCTGCGCAGGCCGCGCAGAGCCGCATGCAAGGCGACGTCGAAGCTTTCACGTGCATAGAACATGGCGATGACGACAAGGCCGAGCAGCGCTCGTCCAAGCCTGACGATCAGGCGGGCGAGGCCGCGCACCATCATCACAGCCCGATGGCGATGGACCTCCAGCTCAAGGCCGCTGCCGGCGATCTTGCGCCGACGCCCTCGCTGCACTTTCCGGTAAGCCCGGCCGCGCTCGCCTCGCGCAATCCGGTCCCTCCCCTAGACCCGCCTCTCGCCTGACGACCTGAGCAGATCGGCTCCACCGCGAGCCGATCCGAACTTGCGTTCAGGAAAGGCATTGCAATGAATACCCGCAATATTGTGGTGGGCGGCACTCTGGCCGTCCTCGCGGCTGCTGCAGGCGGTTACGCGCTGTTTGACAAGGGCGCTGCGCCCGCCCCCGCAGCGGAGCAGGCTGGCGCGGCCACCGCTCCCACCGAATTGACTGACGCCCAGCTTGCCCGGCTCGGCGTGAAGACCGCCGCCGCCAAGCTGACCGGCGAAGTGCCGCTGGGCGCAGTCCCCGGCGTGGTCACGCTTCCGCCCGAGAGCAGAGTGGCGGTAACCGCAGCGCTGCCGGGCGCGATCCGCCAGGTCTTCGTGATCGAGGGACAGGAAGTTCGCCGCGGCCAGCCGCTCGCCACCATGGTCAGCCGCGATGCGATGGAACTGGGCGGTTCGCGCGGCCGCGCATCGGCGCGGGTCGGGCTGGCGCGGGCCAATCTCGCCCGGGCCGAAGCGCTGTTCAAGGAGGGCGTAATCGCCGGCGCACGGGTACAGGAAGCCCGCGCCGAACTGGCGCAGGCACAGTCCGAAGCGGGCGAAGCCGGGCGTATTCTGGCAGCTTCGGGGGCCAGCGGCAGCGGTCTCGTCACCCTGCGCGCGCCGATTTCGGGCCGCGTGTCCAAGGTTGCGGTGCAGACCGGCGGGCCGGTCGATGGCCTGACCGCACCATTCGTGATTGATGCCGCAAATGCCTACCAGCTCGATCTGCAGCTGCCTGAACGGCTCGGCGCAAGCGTGCGACCCGGCATGACCGTCACCCTTCCCGGCAACGCGACCGGGCGGGTCCTCTCGGTCGGCTCCAGCATCGATCCCGCCACCCGCAGCGTCATCGCCAAGGCCAGCCTGGGCAGTGCCCAGGGCCTGATCGCCGGCAAGTCGGTCATGGTCACTATTGGCGCGGGCACCGGCGGCGAAGTCGTCAGCGTGCCGTCGACTGCCGTTACGCGGATCGAGGACAAGGATGTCGTCTTCGTCCGCGATGCCAAGCGCTTCAGCCAGCGCGAGGTGCGCCTCGGCGGCAGCGGCAATGGCGAAACCGCGATCCTTTCCGGCCTGAAGCCCGGCGAAGTGGTGGCGACCAGCGCAATCCCCGAACTCAAGATGCTGCTGGGCGGCGGGGGTGAGTGATGCTGAGACGCCTTGTTGAATGGTCGCTGGGTGCACGGCTTGCCGTGCTGGGCCTGGCGCTTATCCTTGCCGCGTTCGGGGGCTGGTCGTTCCAGAACCTCCCGATCGACGCATTCCCCGACATCTCGACCACGCAGGTCAAGGTCATCATGAAAGCCCCGGGCATGACGCCGGAGGAGGTCGAAAGCCGGGTCATCACCCCGATCGAGATGGAAATGCTGGGCATTCCCAACCAGCAGATCCTGCGCTCGGCGGCGAAATACGGCATTGCCGACATCACCATCGATTTCTCGGACAGCGCCGACCTCTACTGGGCGCGCAGCCAGGTGACCGAGCGTCTGAACAACGTCATGGCCGATCTCCCGGCTTCGGTCGAAGGCGGCCTCGCCCCGATCTCGACGCCGCTGTCCGATGTGTACATGTTCACCATCGAAGGCCCGCAGTCGCTGGCCGAAAAGCGCCGCGCGCTCGACTGGGTAATCCGCCCTGCCCTGCGCACGGTGCCCGGCGTGGCAGACGTCAACTCGCTGGGCGGACATGCCGAAACCTTCGAGGTACGGCCCAATTCCGGCGCACTGGCCGCCGCTGGCCTGACCTATCACGATCTCCAGACCGCGATCGAAAGCGGCAACCGCAACGATGGCGCAGGCAGGCTCGCCAATGGTGAAAGCACGCTGATCGTGCGCTCGGTCGGCGCGATTCAAACCGCCGACGACTTGCGTGCCATCGTTATCCGCAGCGGCACCGGCGGCGTGCTGCGGCTGGGCGACGTGGCGACAGTCACCACCGGCAGCCTGACGCGCTATGGCGCTGTCACCAAGAACGGCAAGGAAGAGGCAGTGCAAGGGCTGGTCATCGCCCTGCGCGGCGCCGATGCCAGCAAGGTGGTTGAGAACGTCAAGGCCCGCATGGCCGAGATCCAAAGCGGCTTGCCCAAGGGCATGACCGTGGACGTGTTCTACGACCGCTCCGAACTGGTCGGCCATGCCGTCTCCACCGTGGAGGAGGCGCTGCTCGAAGCCAGCGTGCTGGTCGTGCTGCTGCTGTTCCTGTTCCTCGGCAACGTGCGGGCCTCGCTGATCGTTGCTGCGGCCCTGCCGATGGCAACGCTGGTCACGTTCATCCTCATGCGCTGGCTCGGCATGTCGGCCAACCTGATGAGCCTTGGCGGCCTTGCCATTGCCATCGGCATGCTGGTCGATGGCGCGGTGGTGGTGGTCGAGAACGTGGTCGACCGCTTTGCCCATCCGCACCACGGCTCCACCAGCAAGCTACATCAGGTGCTTGTGGCGACGAGCGAAGTGGCAACGCCGGTTGCCTCGGGCATGGCGATCATCGCACTGGTGTTCCTGCCGCTGCTGACCCTGCAGGGGCTGGAGGGCAAGCTCTTCGGCCCGGTGGCGATGACCATCGTGCTGGCGCTGGCAGGCGCGCTGGTCCTCTCGCTCACCTTGATCCCGGTGCTGTCCTACTTCGGGCTGAAGCAGGATGCCGGGCACGACGAGCCGTGGCTGATGCGGCAATTGAGCCCGCGCTACCATTCCGCGCTGCAGTGGGCCTTCGACAACCGCAAGCGCGTCTATGGCATGGCTGGCGGATCGTTGCTGGCAGCGGTCGTGGCCTATGGCTTCATCGGCAAGACCTTCATGCCGACGATGGACGAAGGCGCGGTGCTGATGCAGCTGGAAAAGCAGCCGAGCATCGGGCTGGAACACTCCATCGCCGGCGATCTCAAGGCCCAGCGGCTGGTCATGGCCAAGGTGCCCGAAGTGCAGGACATCATCGCCCGCGTGGGCTCGGACGAGCTGGGGCTGGACCCGATGTCGCTCAACGATACCGACAGCTTCATGCGCCTGAAACCGCGCGAGGAGTGGCGCAAGCAGGACAAGGAGTGGCTGGTCGAACAGATCCGCCTCGCCATGGAGGAAATGCCGGGTGTCGGAGCCTCTTTCACGCAGCCGATCGAGATGCGCGTCTCGGAAATGCTGACCGGCGTGCGCGGCGATCTCGCGCTCAAGATCTTCGGGCCGGACCTGAACACGCTGGGCCAGCTTGCTGCCAAGGCGCAGGACCGCCTCCGCAAGATCCAAGGGGTGACCGAGGTCAAGACCCTGGCTGACGACAAGGTCGATTACCTGCAGATCGACATCGACCGCCTCGCCGCGGGCCGCGCCGGGATGCCGGTCGCGGAGCTGCAGGACGTGCTGCGCGCCCAGCTCGAAGGCACCCGCGCTGGCGTGGTCGCCGAGAGCCATCGGCGCGTGCCGATCGTGATCAAGGGCGATCCGGCCAGTGCCGACAGTCTCGACCTCTTTGCCAACCAGCTGATCCGCAGTCCTGACGGCACGCTGCTACGCGTGGGCGACGTGGCGCGGGTGCATCAGGTCGAAGGGCCGGTAAAGCTCGACCACGAGAACGGCTCGCGCTTTGCCGTGGTGCAGGCTTTCGTGTCTGGCCGCGACCTTGTCGGGTTCGTCGATGAAGCCAAGGCCGACATTGCCGCGAACGTGCCGCTGCCGCCGGGCTATCGCCTCGAATGGGGCGGGCAGTTCGAGAACCAGCAGCGCGCCTCGGCACGGCTGGGCGTGGTTCTGCCGCTTGCGCTGCTGCTGATCTTCGGGGTGCTGTTCTGGACGCTGCGCTCGCTGCGTGCGGCGCTGCTGATCATCGCGATGATCCCCTTCGCGGTGGTCGGCGGGATCGTAACGCTTGCCGTGTCGGGCGAGTATCTCTCGGTGCCGGCCTCGGTCGGGTTCATCGCGCTGCTCGGCATCGCGGTGCTCAACGGGCTCGTCATGGTCACCTATTTCCGCCAGCTGCGCGAACAGGGCCTGACCATGGCGCAGGCCGTGCGGCAGGGCGCGGAGCGACGCTTGCGCCCGGTGCTGATGACCGCGGCGATCACCGCGTTCGGCCTGGTGCCGCTGCTGTTCGCCACCGGTCCCGGCTCCGAGATCCAGCGTCCGCTGGCGATCGTCGTGATCGGCGGCCTCGTCACCTCGACGCTGCTCACCTTGTTCCTCCTGCCGATGCTCTACGAGCGGTTCGGCGAAAATCCTGCCGAGCGCGCTGCGCTGGACGGCGGGATGGAAAGCGCTTCAGCATGAAGTACCGTCTTGTTTTCGCATGGCCGCTGCTGATGGCGGCCCCGATACTCGCCCAATCCGCCCAACAATCGCTGCCGGGCCTTCCTGATGCAGCAGTGCAGGAGGCTATCGAAACCCACCCGAGGTCCCGCGCTGCCGATGCCAAGGTGGAAGCCGCGCGGCAGGAGGCGACCGCGCTGCGGGTGACCTCGAGCGAGTTCACCCTCTCGGGCGATGTCGGGCGGCGCTCGATCGAGAACGAGGGGCGTTATACCGAGTACACGGTTGCGCTCGAACGCCCGATCCGCCTGCCCGGCAAGACCGCGCTCGACCGCAAGGCCGGGACGCTTGCGGTGCAGGTGGCGGAGCTGCGTGCCGAGGATGCGCGTCACCAGCTCGCCCTCCAGCTCAACGAACTGTGGTGGGACTGGATGGGCGCAGCGGCAGAGGCGCGCACTCTGGCGGAGACCCAGCAGACGCTGGAGCGAGCCTACCGCGGCGTGGATTCGCAAGTGCGCTTGCAGGACGCGGCGCAAGTGGATGCCGACCGCGCCATGGCCGAAGTGGCGATGAACCGGGCGAACATGGATGCGGCGCTTTCCCGCGCCGGAATCGCGCGCGAGCGGCTGGCGGCGCAGTTCCCGCAACTGGCCCTGCCTGCCGAGGCTCCGGCGCTGTCGCGGCCTGGCCTCCCGCTCGAGCAGCTGGCGCGATTGCGCGAAGCGGTCATGACCTGCAACCATGAACTACCGGCGGCCCTCGCCGAGGCCGAGCGCCTCGCCGCCCTGGCCGAACGCAGCCGCCGCAATCGCATCGCCGATCCGACCATCGGCGCGCAGTTCTTCAGCGAGCGCGGCGGGCTGGAAAAGGGTGCGGGGATCGTGTTCTCGATACCCTTGGGCGGGCGCTACCGTGCGGCGCTGTCGGATCAGGCGCAGGCCGAAGCGCAAGTCGCCGTCGCCGATGCCGCCAGCGCCCGCTTCGACGTGCTGGAGATGGCGACGACCGACTACTCGGCGGCGCTCGGCACGGTCCAGTCATGGAAGGCGACCGAAGCCGCTGCCGCCAGCAGCAGGCGCGCGGCGGATCGTCTGCAGGCTGGCAATCGTCTGGGCCACGTCGACCTTGCCGACCTGCTCTTCGCCGAGCGTCAGGCCAAGGAAGCTGCTCTTGCCGAAGTGCTGGCGAAAGCAACTGCGCTGCGCGCCGAGACGAAGCTGCGCATCGATGCGCATCACCTCTGGCTTGATTGCGAGCATGATGGCGGGGGGCAGCCGTGATGCGGCTCTTCCCTAGGCGTCCGGCTTTCCTGCGCGCGCAAGGCCGGTAACACGCCTCGTGCCGGAGTGAACGGGCCGCCGATCATGCTGTATCGACAGCGGCGTGGCGCGGTCTCGTTCCCCGGCTTCGCGCTGGCCGGGGATTTAGCGATCAGAAGCCGGCTTCGATGGCGACGCGGATGGCGTCGGCGCTGGTCTTGACGTCGAGGCCCTTGAGCACGGCGGAGCGGTGCATCTTTACGGTGCGTTCGCTCAGGCCCAGCTCGTAGGCGATCTGCTTGTTGAGCTTGCCGGCCGCCATGAGGACGAGGATTTCCTTCTGGCGGCGGCTGAGGCGTTCGACGCGTTCGGCCGCGCCATTGCGGCGGGCGTCGTTGGCGGCGCCCTGCTCTTCGGCGAGTTCGACCTGGCTGCCGAGGAAGTATTCGACCTCACCCTCGGCGTCGAAGATCGGCGCGACCATGACCGCGTTGCGGAAGCGGGTGCCGTCCTTCTTGTAGTTGATGATCTCGACCATGACCGGCTGCTTGCGGAAGATCCCGTCGCGCAGGATGCGGGCCTTGTCGTCCTCCGTGCCTTGACCGCGCAGGAACCGGCAGTTGCGGCCGATGATCTCCTCTCGCGGGTATCCGGTCAGTTCGACGAACGCGTCATTGCAGGCAATGATCGGGTTGTCCGGCAAACGCGGATTGCTGATGACGGCGGCCGTCGGGCTGGAGGCGATCATCTCGGCTATGGACATGAGTGCACATATACGCGCTTTTCGGCGGCTTTCCAGTCCGTGCCCTTTGGTCCGTGTTGTTCCAGATGGGGCCGGGGCGCATCCGGACATCATTCCGCAACCTTCCTTGCGCCGGATCGGAGCCATTGCCGATGAACGTCCTGTCACCTTCCCTTGCTGCATCTTCCGGCATGGCCGACGTGATCGACGAAGACGGCAAGCTCGTCGTTCCCGACGAAGTGCAGGATGCCATCCGCACGCTGATCCGCTGGTCGGGCGACGAGCCGGAGCGCGAGGGCCTGCTCGACACGCCCAAGCGCGTGGCGCGGGCCTGGCGCGAATATTGCCGCGGCTATGCCGAGGACCCCGGCCTGCACCTTTCGCGCACGTTCGAGGAAGTGGGTGGCTATGACGAGGTCGTGCTGCTGCGCGACATTCCGTTCCAGAGCCACTGCGAGCACCACATGGCGCCGATCATCGGCACCGCTTCGATCGCCTACCTGCCCAAGGACCGCGTGGTCGGCATCTCCAAGCTGGCGCGCGTGCTGCACGGCTATGCCAGCCGGTTGCAGGTGCAGGAGCGCCTGACCGCGGAAGTCGCGCAGTGCATCTGGGAAAATCTCCAGCCGCAGGGGGTCGCGGTGGTGATCGAGGCGCAGCATGGCTGCATGACCGGACGGGGGGTCAGGACGCATGGCGTGGGGATGGTGACGAGCCGGATGCTCGGCTGCTTCCTCGACGACGCCAGCAGCCGCAAGGAAGTCCTGGCGTTGATGAGACGTGGCTGAGTCCCCGAAAAAACCCATGAAGATGACAGTTGCCATTGTTGGCGCAGGGATGTCTGGTCTTTCCTGCGCGGCCCAGCTTGTCCGTTCGGGCCATAGCGTGTCGCTCTATGACAAAGGGCGTGGTCCCGGCGGGCGCATGTCGACCCGGCGGATGACGACGCCGCTGGGCGATGCCCACTTCGATCACGGCGCGCAGTATTTCACCGTGCGCGATCCCGCGTTCATGGCGCAAGTGGCGCGGTGGTCGGCGTGCGGCGTCGCCGCGCCGTGGCCTGCCGCCGGAACCGGCGCGTGGGTCGGCGTGCCGACGATGAACGCGGTGATCAAGGAAATGGCCGACCAGCATGACGTCAGCTTCGGCTGGCACGTGCGCGGGTTGGTGCGGCGCGACGGGCAGTGGTTCCTGACCGGGGAAAGCGCCGATGGCGAGCGCATGCAGGCAGGCCCCTTCGATGCGGTGGTAGTCTCGATCCCGCCCGAGCAGGCGTCGGCGATCGTGGCCTTGCATGACCTGTCGCTGGCGGCGACGGCGCTGGCGGCACGCTCGCAGCCTTGCTGGACGGGGATGTTCGCATTCTCCGAGCGCCTGCCGACCAAGGCGGACACGGTGCGCGAGGAAGGCCTGATCAGCTGGGCGGCGCGCAATGGCGCCAAGCCGGGTCGCAAGGGTCCCGAGACATGGGTGGTGCAGGCCAGCCCGCACTGGTCGATGCAGCACATCGACGACAGCGTGGAACAGGTGGCCGCGACACTGCTGGCGGCACTGGGCGAGGCGCTGGGAGAAATTCTGCCCGAGCCGGTCACGGCTTCGGCACACCGCTGGCGCTATGCCATGTCGACCGGCAGCAACCTTGGCGCACTGTGGAGTGCGCAATCGAAGATCGGCGTCTGCGGCGACTGGCTGCTGGGGCCGCGTGTCGAAAACGCGTGGATCTCGGGCCGCACGCTGGCGACGCGGATGATGGCGCGCGAGCGTGAGGAAGTGGCCTAGACAGCCGTTCAAGCGTCCGCTTAAGAGAGCGGCCATGAGCAATTCAGACGTATCTTCCGCTGCTCCGATCCGGGGCAACTTCGAACAGGTCAGCGATGGCCCATGGGCCGGCTGGTGGAAGTGGTCGGGCAAGGACCCGTTCGAGGACGGCACCGGGCCGTTCTACGTGAAGCGCGACGAACGCGGGATCGTGACCGGGTTCAGGCCCGAGGCGAAGAACCTCAACGGGCATGGCATCGTCCACGGCGGATCGCTGATGACCTTTGCCGACTTCTCGCTGTTCATGGTCGCCGCCTCGAACGGCGACGAGGTGAACGGGGTGACGGTGACGATGAACTGCGAGTTCGTCAGCGGCGCGCAGGCCGGCGAGATGCTGACGGCGCGCGGCGAATGCGTGCGCGCGGGCGGCAGCCTGGTCTTTGCACGCGGCACCGTGCTGCGGATGGACGAGAATGGCCGCGAAGAGGCGGTGCTGAGTTTCTCGGGCACGATCAAGCGGGCGAAGCGGACCTCGCACTAGCGTGCTTGTGCGCCTTCATCACCCCCATCCAACCTTCGCTAGCGAGCAAGCTCGCAAGCTGCGGTATCCTTCCCCCATCGAGGGGGAAGGAGTGGGTGGCGGTCTTGCCGTTTCGGTCGCATCCGCGCTTCCCCTTCCCCATTGATGGGGGAAGGATACCGCAGCTTGGCAGCTTTCTGCTTAGCCGCAGTTGGATGGGGGTGAAGCCCGGTCGTGAAGAAAGCCCCGCCGCCGCTGGCAATCCAGCGCGCACGAAAGATGCGGCGGGAGCCGACGCTGGCGGAAGCCGCGATGTGGCGCATGCTCAGGGCGCATTTCGGTGATTGGCGGTTCAGGAGACAGGTTCCGATTGCCCACGCGATCTGCGACTTTGCCAGCCACAAGGCGCGTCTGGTGATCGAGGTTGATGGCGGGCAACATGGCGGCGCTGATGATACGCAGCGCGACGCGACGATTGCGCGCGAGGGTTATCGCGTGGTGCGGTTCTGGAACAACGAGGTGCTGGGGAATATCGACGGGGTGGCGATGGTGCTGGTCAGGGAGCTTGGGGGATCTTCGCCGGAAGTTTTGTTTGAGAATTCACCCCCATCCAACCTTCGCTAGCGAGCAAGCTCGCAAGCTGCGGTATCCTTCCCCCATCTAGGGGGAAGGGGCACAGAGACATCCTCCCTTCCCCCTCGATGGGGGAAGGATACGAAGGCTTGGCAGCTTGCCTGCCTAGCCGGAGTTGGATGGGGGTGAAGCGCCCTCACGCCGCCTCGGCTGCCACCTCGCGCATCTGTTGGCGCAGCCAGTTGAGGCCGGCGTCGTCGGCGCGGGATTCGTGGAATTGCATCATCTCGTGCATGCGCGGGAAATCGAACGGCATCGGTGCCCAGGCGAGGTTGAAGCGGCGGGCGATCTGGCGGACGAGGCGTTCGTGGAGGACCGCGAGGCGGGCCGTGCCTTCGATGAACCATGGTGCCGAGGCGAAGCTCGACACGGTGACTTCGACCAGACGCTCGCGGCCGCGGCGAGACAGCGTGGAATCGGCGAATGCTGGCGTGCGGCTGGCCCCGAAAGCCACGGTGACATGGCCTGCGGCGTAGAAGTCCTCCTCGGTCAGCCCGCGCTGGAACACCGGGTTCTGCGACCAGCCGACGACGACCTGCTCCTCGACGAACAGCACCTCGTGCGGGTGCCAGGAGGCGAGGAACGGTTCGGGCGTGATCAGGAGGTCGGCCCTGCCCTGCTCCAGTTCGGCGGCGCTGTGCTCGTTGGGCTGGAGGATCTCGACGCGGACGCCGGGCGCGGTGCGGGCGAAGCGCTCGATCAGCGGGACCAGCACGGCGACCATGATGTAGTCCGAACCGATGATGCGGAAGCGCCGGTTGGAGGTTGCCGGATCGAACCGCGTGGGGGTGGTGATCGCACGCTCGACCCCGCGCAGGGCGAGCTGGATCTGCGGGTGCAGGCCCTCGGCAAAGGGCGTGGGGTGCATGCGCTTGCCCACCGCGACGACGATCTCGTCGCCGAAATAGTCGCGCAGGCGGCGCAGCGCGGCGCTGGTGGCGGGCTGGGTCAGGCCGATACGTTCAGCGGCGCGGGTGACGCTGCGGGTTTCCATCAGCGCGTCGAACACCACGAGCAGGTTGAGGTCGAGGCCCTTGAAACGCATGCGGCACTGACTCCGGATCAATCATGAGGATGATAGACATGCACTCATCACCACAATTGCGGTGAATTGTGAAGCGTTCCCGACAGCTGATTGCCGGCATGCCCGTTGTTACGGTTGAAATGATTTAATCGGTCAATTAACACTCTGGCAGAATTGCGTGTTGCGGGAGATTCGGATGGCTGGAATGCTCGAGGGCAAGGTCGTCGCTGTGACCGGCGCGGGGCGCGGGATCGGGCGCGAGGTCGCGCTGCTCTGCGCGCGCGAGGGGGCGGCGGTCGTGGTCAACGATCCCGGCGTGGCGCAGGGAGGCGATGGCGGTGATGCGGGACCGGCGCAGACCACGGTGGATGACATCGTGGCGGCGGGCGGAAGGGCCTGGGCCAACCTTGCCAGCGTGGCCGATCCGGCAGGTGCCGCAACGATCATCGAGGATGCGGTGCAGCGCTTCGGGCGGATCGATGCGGTGGTCAACAACGCCGGCATCCTGCGCGACACGATCTGGCACAAGATGTCCTACGAGGACTGGACGAGCGTCATCGACGTCAACCTGACCGGCGCGTTCAATGTTTCCAAGGCGGCGACGCCCTATTTCCGCGAGCAGCAATCGGGCAGCTTCATCCACTTCACCTCGACCTCGGGCCTGATCGGCAACGTCGGGCAGGCGAACTATTCGGCGGCGAAGCTGGGGCTGGTGGCACTGTCGCATTCGATCGCGCTCGACATGGCGCGCTGGGGCGTGCGCTCGAACTGCGTGGCGCCGTTCGCGTGGAGCCGGATGACGGCCTCGATCCCGGCAGAGACGCCCGAGCAGAAGCTGCGCGTCGAGCGGATGAAGGCGATGAGCGCGGACAAGATCGCGCCGCTGGTGGCGTTCCTGGCCTCGGACGCGGCCAAGGACGTGAACAATCAGGTGTTCTCGGTACGCAAGAACGAGATCGTGCTGTTTTCCAAGCCGCGCCCGGCGCGCTCGATGGTCAAGCTCGAGGGCTGGACGCCGGCGAGCATTGCCGAGGAGCTGATGCCCTCGTTCAGGTCCAGCTTCGCGCGGGCCGATGAAGTGACCGCCCACGTCTTCCCCTACGATCCGGTGTGAGGAACCCAGCATGAGCACCCGCAATCCCGGCATGGACCCGGAAATCTTCGAACAGTTCCTCGAACAGCTCCGTCGCTATGTGCGCGAGCGGCTGATCCCGGCCGAGGACGACGTGATCGCCAATGACCGCATCCCCGACGACATCCTCGACGAGATGCGCGAAATGGGCCTGTTCGGCATCACCATCCCCGAGGAGTTCGGCGGGGCGGGCATGAACATCAGCCAGTACATCACCACGGTGATGCACATGGCCTATGCCTCACCCGCGTACCGCTCCACCGTGTCGATCAACATCGGCATGACGGGCAGCGCGATCAAGAACTACGGCACGCCCGAGCAGAAGGCGGAATGGCTGCCGCGCATCGCCAGCGGCGAGATTGCCTGCTTCGGCCTGACCGAGCCGGGTTCGGGATCGGACAGCGCGGCGATGCAGACGACGGCGGTCCGCGACGGCAATGGCTATCGCCTCAACGGCACCAAGCGCTACATCACCAACAGCCCCTCGGCGAAGATCGGGCTGATCATGGCGCGCACCTCGAAGGAAGCGCTGCCCAAGAACGCGCATGTCTCGGCCTTCATCGTCGACATGACGACGCCGGGGATCACCGTGGGCAAGCCCGACAAGAAGATGGGCCAATCGGGCGCGCACATTGCCGACGTGATCATGGAGGACGTGCATATTCCGGGCTCGGCGCTGGTCGGCGGCGAGGAAGGCAAGGGCTTCCAGATCGCGATGCAGAGCCTCGACAACGGGCGGCTTTCGGTGGCGGGCATGGGCGTCGGCATGGGGCGCCGCGCGCTCGATACCGCGATCCGCTATGCCAACGAGCGCAAGGCGTTCGGTGAGCCGATCGCCAATTTCCAGCTAATCCAGGCGATGCTGGCCGACAGCGAGGCCGAACTTTACGCCGCCGAATGCATGGTCGCCGACGCTTGTGCCCGGGCTGACCGGGGCGAGAACATCCAGCGCAAGGCGGCCGCGGCAAAGCTGTTCTCGTCCGAGGCCTGCGGACGCGTGGTCGACCGCTGCGTGCAGGTGTTCGGCGGAGCGGGCTACCTCGCCGAGTATCCGGCCGAGCGCTTCTTCCGCGATGCGCGCATCCTGCGCATCTATGAGGGCACGAGCCAGATCATGCAGTTGCAGATCGCCAAGCACCTGCTGCGTGAGTTCGCGAGTGAGGGTTCGGTGTGGTGACAATGCGGGGGTGCCCCTCCACCATCCTGCGGACGGTCCCCCTCCCCGTGCCGGGGAGGAACTAGGTGTACCAGCTGCTCTCTGGGCTTTCGATTGTCGAGGTCTCGTCCTTCGTCGCCTCGCCGACGGCGGGGCTGTACTGTGCGCAGATGGGGGCGGAGGTGATCCGCATCGACGACCGGCGCGGGGGGCTGGACTACAAGCGCTACATGATGACGCGCGAGGGGCGATCGCTTTCGTGGGAGAACCTCAACCGCGCCAAGAAGAGCGTGGCGCTGGACCTGCAGACGCCCGAGGGTCGTGAACTGGCGGTGGAGCTGGCGCGCAAGGTGGGTCAGGTGATTACCAACCTGCCCGCGTCGAGCTTCATGGCGCACGAGCGGATTGCGGCGGGGCGGCCTGACCTCGTCTCGGTGCGGATCATGGGCTGGCACGACGGGCGGCAGGCGATGGACTTCACCGTCAACGCCGCCTCGGGCTATCCGTTGATGACCGGGCCGGAGGACTGGGATGCAGGCACCGCGCCGCCGGTGAACCAGATCCTGCCGGCGTGGGACTTCATCACCGGGGCCTATTGCGCCTTCGCGCTGCTGGCGGGCCTCAGGCACCGCGATGCTACCGGCGAGGGCAGCGAGCTGCGGGTGCCATTGGGTGACGTGGCCATTGGCACGGCGTTCAATGCCGGCGCTGCGCCGGAGATGCTGTACCGTGGCGGGGATCGTGAGCGGATCGGCAATGCCATCTGGGGCGCGTTCGGGCGCGATTTCCAGAGCCGGGACGGCCAGCGCTTCATGATCGCCGCGCTGACGCCCAAGCAATGGACGGCGACGGTCGAGGCCTTCGGGCTGACCGAGGACATCGCGGCCGTGGAAGCGGAGCTGGGCGTGAGCTTTGCCGCGAGCGATCATCAGCGCTTCGTGCATCGGCACCGGCTGTTCTCGATGTTCCAGGAAGCGGCGGAGCGGTACGACTATGCCGAGATGGCGGCGCGGCTGACGAAAGCGGGCGCGACCTTCGAGCGCTACCGCACGATGTACGAGATGGCGCGTGATCCGGAGCTGGTCGGGAGCAACCCGCTGTTCGGCCCCTCGCCCGCCAATCCGAGCGGTTTCGAATATCCGGCGCCGCGCAGCTTTGCCAATATCCCCGACCGGGCCGCGGGCGATCCGCAGCCTGCCCCCTATCTTGGCCAGCACAGCGAGGAAGTCCTGGCGGAGCGGCTGGGCATGGCCTCGGGCCAGATCGCCGCGCTGATCGACCGTGGCGTGGTCGGCACTTCAGACAAGGAATGAACATGAGCCTTCGTAGAGCCGCCATCGTCGCCCCGATCCGTACCGCTGTCGGGAAGTTTGGGGGTTCGCTTTCCCAGCTGACTGCCGGACAGCTGGGCGCGACGATCCTGACCGCGCTGATGGAGCGGACGAAGATCGATCCGGCGCGGGTGGACGACGTGATCTTCGCGCAAGGCTATGGCAGTGGCGAGGCGCCGTGCATCTCGCACTGGTCGTGGCTGCTGGCGGGATTGCCGGAGCAAGTGCCGGGGTATCAGCTGGACCGGCGCTGCGGTTCGGGTCTGCAGGCGATCGTCAATGCGGCGATGATGGTGCAGACCGGGGTTTCCGACGTGGTCGTGGCGGGCGGCGTGGAATCGATGTCCAACGTCGAGCACTATACCACCGATGTGCGCAAGGGAGTGCGCGCGGGGTCGCTGACGCTGCATGACCGGCTGACGCGCGGGCGCGTGATGAGCCAGCCGATCGAGCGCTATGGCGTGATCTCCGGCATGATCGAGACGGCGGAGAACCTTGCAAAGGACTTCGCCATCAGCCGCGAGGCCTGCGACGCCTATGCCGTGCGCAGCCACCAGCGGGCGGCGGCGGCGTGGGCCAAGGGTCTGTTCGACGATGAGCTGGTGCCGGTGAGCATTCCGCAGAAGAAGGGCGATCCGGTGACCTTCGCGCACGACGAGGGCTACCGCGCCGATGCGACGATGGAGTCGCTGGGCAAGCTGAAGCCGCTCGAGAAGGGCGTGGTGACGGCGGGCAACGCCAGCCAGCAGAACGATGCGGCGGCGGCGTGTCTGGTCGTGGCCGAGGACAAGCTGGACGAATTGGGCTTGGAG
>JBKBUD010000285.1:0-2426 GCA_046290865.1 Novosphingobium sp.
GGTCGAACAGGATCGGCTTCAAGGTGTGGTCCGGGCAGGCCGGGTAGCCGGGTGCGGGGCGGATGCCGCGGTACTGTTCGCGGATCAGCGCCTCGTTGGTCAGCTGTTCGCCGGGCGCATAAGCCCAGAGCGTGGTGCGGACGTACTGGTGCAGACGTTCGGCAAATGCTTCGGCGAAACGGTCGGCGAGGGCCTTCAGCAGGATGTCCGAATAGTCGTCGTTGTCGGCCTTGAAGCGGGCGAGGTGCTCGTCGATGCCGTGGATGCCGACGGCAAAGCCCCCAATCCAGTCGCCCGCCGGGTCGATGAAATCGGCGAGACAGAAGTTGGCGCGGCCGCGGCTCTTGATGAACTGCTGGCGCAGGAACGGCAGGCGCACCGAGAGCTCGTCATCGTTCGGATGCAGGATCACGTCATCGCCGTGGCGGGCGCAGGGCCAGAACTGGGCGACACCCTTGGCGGTCAGCCACTTCTCGCCGATGATCTTGTCGAGCATCGCACGGGCATCGGCGTAGAGATTGCGTGCGCTTTCGCCAACGATCTCGTCTTCGAGGATCGCAGGGTAAGTGCCGGCCAGTTCCCATGAGCGGAAGAACGGCGTCCAGTCGAAGCATTCGACCAGGTCCTTGAGGTCCCAGTCCTCGAACACGTGGCGGCCCGGCTGCTCGGGCGGCGGGGCCTTTTCGGACATGTCCGGCTCGAAGGCGTTGAGGCGCGCGTCCTCAAGGCTGAGCAGCTTGGACGCGCCCTTGCCGGCGCGGGCATCGCGGACGTGCTGGTATTCGGCAGCGGTCGCCTTGATGAAGGGATCGGCCTGCGTATCGGACAGCAACTGCGAGGCAACGCCGACCGCGCGGCTGGCGTCGAGCACGTGGACGACCGGGCCATCATAGGCAGGATCGATGCGCAGCGCGGTGTGAACCTTGCTGGTGGTCGCGCCGCCGATCAGCAGCGGGATGGACATGCCCGCACGCTGCATTTCCTCGGCCACGGTGACCATTTCATCGAGCGACGGGGTGATCAGGCCGGACAGGCCGATCATGTCGACCTGTTCCTTCTGCGCAACATCGAGGATCGTGGCCCATGGCACCATCACGCCGAGGTCGATCACTTCGTAGCCGTTGCACTGCAGGACCACGCCGACGATGTTCTTGCCGATGTCGTGAACGTCGCCCTTGACGGTGGCCATGATGATCCGGCCCTTCGCCTTGGCGCCCTCTTCCTTCTCCGCCTCGATGAAGGGAATGAGGTGGGCCACGGCCTTCTTCATAACGCGGGCGGACTTGACCACCTGCGGCAGGAACATCTTGCCCGAGCCGAACAGGTCGCCGACCGTGTTCATGCCTTCCATCAGCGGGCCTTCGATCACCTCGATCGGGCGACCACCACGCGCGGCAATGGCGGCGCGGGCCTCTTCGGTATCCTCGACAACGAAAGCGTCGATGCCTTTGACCAAGGCATGTTCGAGGCGGCGGACGACGTCCCAGCCGCGCCATTCCTCGGCTTCCTTCTCGGCGACCTTGTCCTTGCCCTTGAAGCTTTCAGCGAGTTCGATCAGGCGCTCGGTTGCAGTCTTGCCGTCATCGGCGGCAGGCTTGCGGTTGAGGACGACGTCTTCGCAGGCTTCGCGCAGCACCGGGTCGATCTGGTCGTAGATATCAAGCTGGCCAGCGTTGACGATGGCCATGTCCATGCCCGCCGGGATGGCGTGGTAGAGGAACACCGAGTGCATCGCGCGGCGCACGATCTCGTTGCCGCGGAAGCTGAACGAGAGGTTCGAGAGGCCGCCCGAGATGTGGACGTGCGGGCAGCGCGCCTTGATCTCGCGCGTGGCCTCGATGAAATCGAGCCCGTAGTTGTCGTGCTCCTCGATGCCGGTGGCGACCGCGAAGACGTTGGGGTCGAAGATGATGTCTTCGGGCGGGAAGCCGATGCCGGTGAGCAGCTTGTAAGCGCGCTCGCAGATCTCGACCTTGCGCTCCTTGGTGTCGGCCTGGCCCTTCTCGTCGAAGGCCATGACGACCACGGCAGCGCCGTAGTCCATGCACAGGCGGGCGTGGTGGAGGAAGGCGTCCTCGCCCTCCTTCATCGAGATCGAGTTGACGATCGGCTTGCCCGAGACACACTTGAGGCCGGCCTCGATCACGTCCCACTTCGAGCTGTCGATCATCACCGGCACGCGCGCGATGTCCGGCTCGGCGGCGATCAGCTTGAGGAAGGTGGTCATCGCCTCGACGGCGTCGAGCAGGCCCTCGTCCATGTTGACGTCGATAACCTGCGCGCCGTTCTCGACCTGCTGGCGCGCTACTTCGACCGCCTTGGCATAGTCGCCCGCGAGGATCAGCTTCTTGAACGCGGCAGAGCCGGTGACGTTGGTGCGTTCGCCAACATTGACGAAACGCGAGCCGGTAAATGTATCGGTCATG
>JBKBUD010000286.1:0-2421 GCA_046290865.1 Novosphingobium sp.
GCAACGCAACCTACGCCGGAACCGCCGCAGCGGGCACGATCTCGCTGGGCGGAGGCCAATCGGTTTCGCGCGGGGTGACCGGACCGGACTTCCTGCGATTCCCGTCGGGTGGTGGCACGGTCGATCTGCTGGCCCTGACCAAGGCGCTCGCCGATGACCTCAAGGCCGGCACCGGCGGCGCGACGACGGCACAGAATGCGCTTGGCGCGCTCGGCGACGGGCTCAACGCGATCACCACCGCCCAGACCGTCGTCGGCTCGCGCCTCAACTGGATCGATCTCAATACCGAGCGCCGCACCTCGCTTTCCGAAATGCGCACGAGCGAGAGAACCGAGGTAGGCGGCGCGGACCTCACCGAATCCATCGCGCGCCTCCAGAACACCATGCTGGTGCTGCAGGCCAGCCAGGCGAGCTTTGCGAAGCTGGCCAACCTTTCGCTGTTCAGCGTGCTGAACTGAGCGCGCAAGCCCACCGGGGACCTGTTTCATGTTCGTGATCGTCGGCATCGTCATCCTGCTCGCCATGGTGTTCGGCGGGTTTGCCATTACCGGCGGCGCGCTCGGCCCGGTGATGGAGGCCATCCCGCACGAAATGCTGATCATCGGCGGGGCCGCGCTCGGCGCGGTGGTGACGGGCAACTCGATGCACGAGTTGAAGGGCATCGGGGGCGGCTTCAAGAAGGTGTTCAAAGGGCCGCAGCACAACAAGCAGGATCATGTCGACGCGATCGTACTGTGCACCAAGCTGATGAAGATCCTGCGCAGCGATGGCCCGGTGGCGCTGGAAAGCCATGTCACCGATCCGAAGAATTCGCCGATCTTCGCCGAATACCCCCGCCTCCTCGGCAATTCCGCGCTGGTTTCGCTGATCTGCGATACGCTGACCCTGATCGTGGTGTCCTCGGGCACGCTGGAGGTTCACGCCGTCGAGGACGTGATGGACCACGCGATGAAGACGCACTTCCACGAGGAAGCCGAAGCGCAGCATGCGTTGCAGGGGCTGGCCGATGCGCTGCCCGCACTCGGCATCGTCGCGGCGGTGCTCGGCGTGGTCAAGACCATGGGCTCCATCGACAAACCGCCTTCGATCCTGGGGGCAATGATCGGCTCGGCGCTGGTCGGCACGTTCATGGGCGTGCTGCTGGCCTACGGCATCGTCGCGCCGATCGCCGGTCGTCTCAAGCAGGTGCTCGATCAGGACGAGATGATCTTCCAGGCGGTGAAGCAGGTGATCCTTGCCAGCCTGCATGGCTGGCCGCAGCCGCTGGTCGTCGAGAGCGCGCGCTCAGGCCTCGGCCATGCGTTCCGCCCCGGTCTGTCCGAACTCCTCGACGCGTTGCGCGGAAGATAAGCCATGGCCAAGACACCGGCCAAGGGCAAGGCCGAGCCGCCCAAGCCGATCATCGTCAAGAAGATCACGGTCGTTGCCGGTGGTCACCACGGCGGCGCGTGGAAGGTGGCCTATGCCGACTTCGTGACCGCGATGATGGCATTCTTCCTGCTGATGTGGCTGCTGGGCGCGACCACCGAAAAGCAGCGCAAGGGCATTGCCGACTACTTCACGCCGACACTGGTCAAGGTCCGGCAGGGCAGCGCGGGCGGCTATGGCGTGCTCGGCGGTTCCTCGCTGACCGATGCCGACGACTACCCCCATCGCGCCGGGCAGACCGGCAACAAGACCATCTCGATCCCGCGCGATGCGACCGGCGGCCCCAAGGAAGGCGGCAGCAAGATCAAGCGCAGTCAGGTCATGAAGGAGCGTATCGCCCAGAAGCTCGCCCAGTCGGAGAAACTGAAGAAGCTGGCTCGGCAGGTGCGCATGACCGAGACGCCGGAGGGCGTCCGGCTTGATCTCGTCGATGATGCCAACTTCTCGATGTTCCTGCTCGGCACGACGGTGCTGACGCCCGACGCCGCCGAACTGCTGCGCGCGATCGGTCAGGCGATCGCTCCCGATCCGACAAGGCTCGCCATTCGCGGGCATACCGATTCCCTGCCGTGGAAGAATGGCGTCGCAAACAATTGGTCGCTTTCCGCAGGCCGTGCGGAGACCACCCGTCAGGCGCTGATGCGCCAGGGCATTGCCGAAGCAAGGTTCCGGCGGATAGAAGGCGTCGCAGACCGGGAGCCTCTGGTGCAGAGCGATCCGGCCGATCCGCGCAATCGCCGCATGTCGATTTTGCTTAGCGACTGATTAACGAAAGAGTTGTCATCTTATTAAACTTTAGATGAAAGTTACGGTTGCAACTGCGACCGGTCAGATGCAGTTTCCAGTCATTGCGGGGGTGCGCCGGGTCTTATGCCCGTTACCGCGAACAATGACAGGGAGCGTAATTGCGATGAAGAAGATTGCAGCGATGGCCACGGTGTCTGCTTTGGCGCTGGCCGGAATGGTTTTTGCAGCAGCAGGTGGCGGCACGCC
>JBKBUD010000287.1:0-2399 GCA_046290865.1 Novosphingobium sp.
GCGCCACCACATCGCGGTACGAGCGCGACACCTTCACCTCGGCACCGCTCTCCAGCACGAGGAAGCATTCGCCGTTGGTATGCGGTTTCACCTGACGCACCTGGTCGAGGTTGACGATCTTCGACCGGTGGACGCGCTGGAACACGCGCGGATCGAGGCGACGTTCGAGGTCCTTCATCGTCTCGCGCAGGATCAGCGAATTGTCGCCGGTGTAGATGCACATATAGTCGCCCGCAGCCTCGATGCGCTCGATCGTGTCGACATCGACGCGGAAGATCTTGCCGCGGTCCTTGATGTTGATGAGCTTCTCGAAGCGCCCCGCCACCGGCTCGCCCTCGTCCTCGATCTCGGGCAGGGCGTCGGGTGCGACCTCGGCGAGCACGTTCTTGAGCTTGTCCGCTTCTTCGCGGCCGCGCTTTTCCGAAAGGCGCGTACGCGCGCGGTCAAGCGCGTCGGCGAGGCGGTCTTCCTCGACCGGCTTGAGCAGGTAGTCGACCGCATTGGCCTCGAACGCCTTGATCGCGTGTTCCGAATAGGCGGTCACGAATACGAACAGCGGCGGGTCGATCTCCATCACGCCCTTGACCACAGAGAAGCCGTCAAAGCCCGGCATCTGGATGTCGCAGAACACGAGGTCGGGCTTTTCGGTCTTGATCTTGCGGATGGCCTCGCGCCCGTTCGAGCAGGTGTCGATCACCTCGACATCGGGGAAGGCCTGAAGCCGAAGTTGCAGCCCCTGAATGGCCAGTTTCTCGTCATCGACGAGGATCGTGCGGATGGTCATGCGGTTCCCTTATGGATCACGTTGCGCCCCCGGAACGGTCCCCCCGTTGGAGTTTGCCTGATGGCAGGACGGGTAAAGTGGCAGTCGGTTCCCGAAATCATGCGCCAACTCCCGCCACCCTGCGGACGGGGATCGCCTGCACGGGTTCGGGCTTGGCCTCGAAAGGCAGTTCCAGCACCACCTGAAAACCCCCTTCCGGGCGGTTCGAGATGTCGAAGCGCTGGTTCTCGCCATAGGCCTGGACCAGACGATCGCGGATGTTGGCAAGACCGATCCCGGTGCTGTCACTGCTCACGCCGAACACGCTTGAAGGATCGGTGCCCGCTGGCAAGCCCGGCCCGGTGTCCGACACGGTGACCCGCAGCATCGGGCCGACGAGTTGCGCCTCCACCGTGATTTCCGCGCCGTACTCCATCGGGCTGACGGCATACTTGATTGCGTTTTCGACCAGCGGCTGGAGCAGCAGCGAGGGCATCAGACCGTTGCGCACGGCATCGTCGATGCGGAATTCGGTGCGAAGGCGCTCCTCGAAGCGCATGCGTTCGATATCGAGATAGAGCTTCAGCGTCTCGATCTCCTGCGCCACCGTCACCCGCGCGGTCGGCTCGTTGACCAGCGTGTAGCGCAGGAACGAGGACAGACGGGACAGCATCGCGTTGGCGGGTTCGGTCTGCTTGAGCAGCACCAGCGTCGAGATCGAGTTCAATGTGTTGAACAGGAAATGCGGGTTGAGCTGGTAGCGCAGCATCGCCAGCTGGGCCGAGGTTGCCTGGGCCTCCAGCCGCATCAGCTGGTCGTTCTGCTCTTCCACCTGCAGGAAGAAGTTGATCGCGTAGTACAGCCCCGTCCACGATATAACGAGCGTGAGGTCGAGGTAGAACACGCCGAGGAACAGCTGCGCAAAGCTGGCATCGCCGCCTTGCCGGTAGAGGCTGATCACCCACGAATCGATGAAGGCGTAAAGCCCCACCGCCACCGACATGGCGATGGCGGTCACGCCCCAGGTCACGATCGGTCGCCGGTTGATCAGTGCGCGGTAGATCACCGACAGGATCAGCGAGATCGAAAAGCCGGTGATCGTAGCGATGACGACGATGACCAGGAACGACCACGGTTGCGCATTGGCAATGGACGACATCGCACGCAGCAGCATCGCGCCGCCCCAGCCCATGAACTGCAGGCGCCAGAAGGCTCGGTTCTTGTTGCCGAAGAACGGCGTGGGTCTGAACGGCAGCGCGGCCATGAAAAGGTTTGTAACCGTTAGCGGGGGGTTAGGCTAGCCCGCCCTCAGCCCTTGCGCGCCGTGTCGACCGCGGCCTGCAGATCTTCAAGCGGCACCGCGCCATGGACAAGCTGTTCGCCGATCACCCAGGCGGGGGTGCCGTTGATGCCGAGCTGCCGCGCCATCTGCAGATTGCGCTTCAGTTCTTCCTCGACGTCGGGCCGCGCGGCGAAAGTGCGCGCCGATGCCAGATCCACCCCTGCAGCAGTGGCTGCAGCCGCAATGCTTTCATCCGAAGGTCGTGCGCCTTCGAACATGGCCTTGTGATAGGCGGGGTACTTGCCTTGCGATGCCGCCGCCAGCGCCATGCGCGCGGCGGGCGCGCTTTCCGGC
>JBKBUD010000288.1:0-2398 GCA_046290865.1 Novosphingobium sp.
CCATGAACGCTTCGATCTCCGCCACGGTGCGCGGGATGCCGGTGCTCAGGCGTTCGCAGCCGGTGGCGGTGACGAGGTAGAGGTCCTCGATGCGGATGCCCTGATTGGCTTGCTGGTTGTAGAGCCCCGGCTCGATGGTGATCACCGCGCCCGCCGGGATCGGCTTGGCATAGTCGCCCGCGTCATGGACATCGAGGCCGACGAAGTGGCCAAGGCCGTGGGTAAACTCGTCGATGCGACCCGCCTTGCGGAACAGGGCATAGACCGCTTCGGTCATGTCCTCGTGAATCACGCCGGGTTTCAACAGCTTGGCCGCCGCGTCCTGCGCCGCCATGACCAGTTGATAGTCCGCCCGCTGCTGCGCGGTGAACTTGCCCGAGGCCGGGAAGGTGCGGGTGATGTCGCAGGCATAAGTGCCGACAGACGCCGCCGCATCGATCAGTACGAGGTCCTGCGCGCCGATTGCGGAATTGCCGTGGGCATAGTGCAGCGAGGCGGCATTGCGGCCTGTCGCCACGATCGAATCGTAGGACAGCCCCTCGCCCCCTCCCTGCCGGAAGCCGTCTTCGAGCACGGCGGTAAGCTGGCGCTCGGTCATGCCCGGGCGCACCGCCTTCATCGCCGCAAGGTGCCCCGCTTGCGTCGCGCCGAGCGCCTTGCGCATCAGCTCCAGCTCGCGCGGCTCCTTGACGGTGCGGAGGGCGGGCAGCAGCGCACTCTGGTCCTTCATCGTGCAGCCGGGAACGTGGCTCATCACCCGGCCATAGAGCTCCATCGCCGGCGGGACGGGGGTCGAAGCGCTGGTGATCGGGCCCATGAAGTGCAGCGTCCGGCTCCGCGCCGCGAGTTGCGTCACCAGGCCATCCAGCCCCGAAGTCCGCCGGACCCGCTGAATTCCCGTGCGTTGTTCGATCAGAGAACCAAGCGGCAAGCGCTCGACATCCCAGCGCTCGGTCTCGACATCGCGCGACGGCAGCAGCAGGAACTCGCGGTAGGTCCGCTCCGCCGGGGCCAGCACCAGCACTGCGCCGGGTTCGTCGACAATCCCGGTCAACCACGCGAAGTCGCCGGACTGATAGAACGGCGGACTGACCGGCCCGCTGGTCCGGTCACGCTCCGCGCCATGGATCACCGCCACGCCATCCTTGAGCGTCGCCATCAGCTTCGCCCTGCGCTCGCGGTAGACCTCCGGACCGAACGGGAACGTGCCCGAGGGCGTGGCGAAGCCTTGCGGGGGCAGGACTTGCGCGCGGATCGATATCGAGAGCGAGGCGGTCGCAGCGGCGGCTCCGGCGAGGAGCGAACGGCGGGTCAGGTGCATGTTGGATTTCCCCATTTGTGAGGGAAGCCTAAAGTGTTTCACGTGAAATACGAGATGCCCGTTTGCTGGGCGAAAGTACCCCAGAGTTGCGGGTGAGTTAGGGGAGAGTTCGGGGGGAGTTGCCGTTCTGCCCCCGAGAGTTGGAAATGCCTCAGGCCTGCTGGATGTAGACCCGCATCGCGTCTGCCTCGGCCTCGATCTTGTCGAGCCGGTGCTTCACGAGGTCCCCGATCGAGACGAATGCGACCATCGAATTTCCTTCTACTACAGGGAGATGGCGGAAGCGGCGCTGGGTCATCAGGGCCAGCGCCTCCATCACCGAAGTCTGCGGGGAAACGGTGACGACCGGCGCGGTCATCATGTCGCGCACCTTCATGTGCAGCGCCGCCTCGCCATGCTTGTGCAGGCAGCGGATCATGTCGCGTTCGGAGAAGATTCCGGCCACGCCGCTGTCCCCGTCGCTGACCGGCAGGGCGCCGATGCGGTGGTGGGCGAGCATGTCGATCGCGTCGGAGACCTGCGCGTCGGCCGACACGCTCCACACTTCACCCCCACCTGATCCAAGGCGTCCCTGAATGACTTGCGCAATCGTCATGGCATCCTCCTTCGTGATGCGGCCGACTTGCGCCTTCGGGCGTCTTTTCGGGCCGCCTTATCTCCCATAGGGATCATGACATCTTGGTGGCCATTGTCAAAGCCGTTGCGCGCACCATCTTCGATCGCCAAAGGACTCTGCCATGGTCGGACGCTCACCCCTCGATGATCCTGAAAACGCTCGATTTGCCTGGGCGCGATACCGGCAGATAATGGGCTGGATGGCGCTGTTCAGCACGGCCGTGGTCGGCGTGGTTCTCTACGTTCTTTACCTCCAGATCGGGCTGGTCTCGATCCACTTGTTCATCGCCTCGGCCCTTGGCGTGTGGCTGACGATCATGCTGATGGCGGCGCTGATGGGACTGGTGTTCCTGTCGAGCGGCACCGGCCACGATGAATCAATCGAGGACCGGCTGGAGGATGAGCGGAACCGCTAGGTCGGGCGTTGAGGTTTGGGCTTTGCGCCCCTATCTTGCAGGCATG
>JBKBUD010000289.1:0-2397 GCA_046290865.1 Novosphingobium sp.
CATGCGCCAGTCGCTGGAGCGGCATCGGCGGCTGTTGCGGGCGATGGCGGAGCAGGGCGAACCGGCGAGGGCCTATCACGGCATCGAGCATGCCAAGGCGGCGGCCTGCCTGCTGGACAGTACGGACGAGGTCTTCCCTGCGGAGGGTGGCTTCGAGCATTACTACGAACCGTGGTTCATCAATACCTTGCTCGATCGCTGCATTGACGCCGAACCGTTCGACATGGCTGCATGGGCAGCAGCGTCAGATGCGTGGACCAGAAAGCGGCATCCGCGCTATCGGCTGGAAGAGTTCGGGTTTTACGTGAAGGCGCTGACTGGGGGTTTTGCCTCGACAGCCGAGATGTTCAAGGCGCACGAGGCGATGTTCACCGGACGGGCGAAGCGCTCGCCCGACTCTGACCTCCTGGCGGGCTATCGCGACAACGACCTGATCATCGACTTCATCTTCGCCTCCGTCTTGAAGCGGATCGGGTGGGAAGGGACTTATCGGCATAGCTGGCCGGGCACCGACGTGGTGGGGTCGGAAGTGCGAACGACGCGGGAGCCGGATCGGTATCTCGACGTCAATGCGGCGCCATTGCCGCAGCCTGATGCGGAGAGCGGCGTGATTGCCGACGCTGCCGAGGCGCGCCGGTTCATCGATGCCGCCTTGGCAGGCATGCCGCAATTTGAGGACTACCCGGCAGATGCCAGCCGTCCGGCAAAGGCGCGCAGCAAGGTTTCAGGTGAGCTGGCCAAGCTGGGATGGAGCAATGACCCGTCGTCGCTTGAGCTCATGCGCGCCTACCGGATGGACTGCATTCCCAATGGCAGCACCCACATCGCGCTGTGCGACCCGCTGCCCGGTGCAGCGATAACCTTGCGGGACTGGACGCAACTGCTGGCCGACGAGTTTGACCTGCACCCGGACTTCATTGCCATTGCCGGGAGCGAGGACCGGTCGGACTATGGCGACCCACAAGGGCGATGGTATGTTTACTGGAAGCAGGACCAGCGCATCTATGCAGTCGAGCGCGACGATTGGGATCGGCCCGAGGTTGCGACACGGGATGCACGCGTGGGGCTGACGTGCTGGCCTTCGTACTGCAGTTTCGTGGCGTGGTGGGTTTCAGAGCACCTGCGCGCCACAAACTAGCCGTTCTTACCCCTCGATCACTTTTGCCTCAGGGTGGTGTTTGTCGAGATGGCCTCGCAGGATCTTGAGGTTGCGGGTGTTGGAGCGGAAGAAGAGGTCGAACGCATCGCCGACGAGCGGGACGGCGCCGAGCGCGGTGTCGAAGGCGACGTTGGCGCCCATGCGCCACAGCTTCCACTTGGGCAGGCCGAGATTGCGGGCTTCCCAGACGATGTAGGCGCCCATCGCGGCGGTCAGCACGTCACCCAGCACAGGCACGAGCCCGGCGATGGCATCAAGCCCGACGTCGCGGCGGATGCCGGGAATGGTGAAGCTGCGTTCGAGCACGCGCTCGAGCATCTCCACGCGCTGGCGGACCGAGGCGGCATCGTTGCCGAGGCCCGGCAGTTCGGGGCGCAGGCGTTGCGGACGGGTGGCGGAAGCGGTGTTGTCCATGCCCCTTATCTGGGGAGCCACGCCATCGGCGGCAAGGGATGCCAGCCCCACGGGTTCGCAGCAAAGCCCGGCGTGCCGCTGCGCACCATCGACCAGCGCAGCGGGCGGGCGAGCGGGATGAAGCCATTGGCCGCGGTGATTTCGGCCTCTGCTTCGGACAGGAGCGCAGCGCGGGCGGCGGGATCGGCGGACTTGCGCGCTTCGGCAACGCGCTCATCACCGACCGGGCTGCAGACGGCCTTCTGCACGGTGCACGAGAGCTGGTTGAGGAACCAGGTGGCGCGGCCATAACGGGCGGCGACGTCGATCAGGCGCAGGTCGGCGCGATCGCGCTCGCCCACGCGGCGTATGGACAGGCCGATGCGGGCGAAATCGGTCTGGAGCTGTTCGAACACGCGCCGCGAACCGGGGCCGTTCGGCATGGCGATGTTGAGCGTGGGGATCGCCTTGCCACCGCTCTTCCACGCTGTGACGCGCGCCGCCGCCTGGGACTGGCGTTCCTCGATCGACATGCCCTGCCAGCGCTCGCCGATTGTGCCGAGATCGTCCTCGACATCGGGCGAGACGACACGCGTGGTGGGCTGCCAGCCGCCGATGTTGAAGCGGCCGATCAAGGCTTCGCGGTCGATAGCCATGGCCAGCGCCTCGCGATTGGCGGCGGCGCCGAGGAAGCCTTGCGTGCTGTCGACCATCAGGCCGAACAGGCCGATGACCGGATCGAGCTGGACGTTGCCGCGGGTCAGCCCGATGGATCCGGCGAGGGGGATGGTATCGATCCGGCCGCCGAGCAGCACGTCGGCATAGCCGTCGTTGAACAGGGTCAC
>JBKBUD010000290.1:0-2392 GCA_046290865.1 Novosphingobium sp.
ATCGTCGGGGTTCTGCTTGGCCCAGTAGTGGACGAAGTTGCCGCCGATAAAGCCGGCGCCGCCGGTGACGAGCAGGTTAGCCAAGGGCCTTTTCCTCTTTCAGCATGGTCTTGAGATTGGTGCGCCAGTGGACGTGGGCATCGCCGAGCAATGCGCGGGTGGCCGATACATCGAGCACCGAGAACGACGGGCGCTTGGCGGGTGTGGGGTAGTCGGCCGTGGCAATGGGGGTGATGGCCGGGATGCGGGGAATAAGGCCGAGCGCCTCACCCTCCTCGGCAATCGCGACCGCGAAGTCGTACCAGCTGGCCACGCCCGCGTCGCGGTGATGATAGATGCCGGGCTGATCCTTCTCGGCAAGGCCCCAGAGCGTTTGGGCAAGACCCGTCGCCCAGGTTGGCGAGCCGATCTGGTCTGCAACGACGCGAAGCTCGTCCCGCTCGCGCATCAGGCGCAGCATGGTGCGGACGAAGTTCGCGCCGCCTGCAGCATAGACCCAGCTGGTGCGGACGATGATGGCTTCGGCCCCGGCAGAGTCTTCGCCTGCAGCCTTGCTGGCGCCGTAGACAGACTGCGGGTTTCTGGCGTCCCCCGGCTGGTACCCCCTGCCGCTGGCGCCATCGAAGACGAAGTCGGTAGAGACATAGACGAGGCACTTGCCCGATCCGGCCAGCGCCTTGGCGAAGGCACCTGGTGCGCCGGCGTTGATGGCGTGGGCAAGGTCCGGCTCGCTCTCGGCCCGGTCGACCGCGGTGTAGGCCGCAGCGTTCAGCACGAGATCGGGCTGTTCTGCGTCGACCACGCGCGCGACCGCGTCAGCATCGGAAAGGTCGAGCGCGGTGCGATCCAGCGCGACGCAAGTCCAGCGCTCCGGCCGGGTGGCGAGCAGCGCCTTGCCGAGCTGGCCGTTGACGCCGGTAATCAGCGCCTTCACGCGAAGGCTTTCACATCGGCGAGAGGCACGCCCACCGCATCCTTGGCCGACAGCTTGGGTTCAATGCCGTCGAGCGGCCATTCGATGCCCACTGCGGGATCGTCCCAGGCGAGGCTCGCCTCGTGCTGCGGAGCATAGGGCGCAGTACACTTGTAGAGGAAGTCGGTATCATCCTCGAGCGTGAGGAAGCCGTGGGCAAAGCCCTCGGGCACCCAGAACATGCGCTTGTTTTCGGCAGAGAGGACGACGCCGGTCCATTTGCCGAAAGTCGGCGAGGAGCGGCGCAGGTCGACCACGGCATCGAACACCGCGCCGCGCACGACGCGCACCAGCTTGCCTTGCGGACCAGGGTTCTGGAAATGCAAGCCGCGCAGCACGCCCTTCTGCGAGCGGCTGTGGTTGTCCTGCACGAAAGTCAGATCAAGTCCGGCCTTGGCGAAGGCTTCGGCGTTCCACGATTCCATGAAGAAGCCGCGGTCATCGCCGAACACGCGCGGTTCCAGGATCAGCGGCCCCGGGATATTGCATTCGATGACGTTCACAGCGGGCCCTTCTGGGTCAGCATTTGCAGGAGATATTCGCCGTAGCCCGACTTGCGCAACGGCTGGGCGATCGCTTCAAGCTCAGCGTCGGTGATGAAGCCCTGACGCCAGGCGATTTCCTCGGGGCAGCAGATCTTGAGGCCCTGCCGCTCCTCGGTAATGCGCACATAGGTTGCCGCATCCAGCAGCGAACCGTGCGTACCGGTATCGAGCCAGGCATAGCCACGCCCCATGATCTCGACCGAGAGCTGGCCTTCGTCCATGTAGAGGCGGTTGAGATCCGTGATCTCGAGTTCGCCGCGGGGCGACGGCTTGAGGTCGCGCGCACGGTCGACGACGGTCTCGTCGTAGAAGTAAAGCCCGGTCACCGCGTAGTTGGACTTCGGCTGCGACGGCTTTTCCTCGATCGAGCTGGCACGGCCCTGCTCGTCGAAGGCGACGACGCCGTAAGCTTCGGGATTGTTGACGCGATAGGCGAAGACGCTGGCGCCCGTGGCGCGCTCGTTGGCGCTCCGCAGGAGTTGCGGCAGGCCATGGCCGTAGAAGATGTTGTCACCCAGCACCAATGCGCTTGGGCTGCCGGAAACGAAATCCGCGCCGATGTGGAAGGCCTGGGCAAGGCCGTCCGGAGTGGGCTGCACCGCATAGCTGATCGAGACGCCGAACGCCGATCCGTCGCCCAGCACGCGCTTGAACTGATCGGCGTCCTCGGGCGTGGTGATGATCAGGATGTCGCGGATCCCCGCCAGCATCAGCGTGCTCAGCGGGTAGTAGATCATCGGCTTGTCATAGACCGGCATGAGCTGCTTGGAGACGCCACGCGTGAGCGGATAGAGCCGCGTACCCGATCCTCCCGCCAGAATGATGCCCTTGCGCTCGATTTTCGCAGATGCTGCGTTCACGATTCAAGCTACTC